>CAXUEL010000001.1:0-86838 GCA_964249915.1 uncultured Acetobacteraceae bacterium
GTGCTGGCGGCCCTCCACCCGCACCTGCCGCGCGGTGTGCTGTCCGGGCCGAACTTCGCCGGCGAGGTGGCGCGCGGGCTGCCGGCGGCGGCGGTGCTGGCGAGCCGGGACATCGGGCTGGCGCAGGCGCTGGCGGAGATGCTGTCGGGCGGCGGGTTCCGCGTCTACGCCGGCGACGACCCGCTGGGGGTGGAGGTCGGCGGGGCGGCCAAGAACGTGATCGCGATCGCGGCGGGTGCTGCGATCGGCGCCGGCTACGGCGAGAATGCCCGGGCGGCGCTGGTGACCCGCGGCATCGCTGAGCTGGGGCGGCTGATCGTGGCGCTGGGCGGCCGCGCCGCCACCGCCAGCGGGCTGTCCGGCGTGGGCGACCTCGTGCTGACCTGCACCGGGTCGGCGTCCCGCAACACCAGCCTCGGCGTGGCGCTCGGACGGGGCCAGGTGCTGGCGGAGGTGCTGGGAAGCCGGACCACCGTGGCGGAAGGGGTGGACACGGCGCCGGCACTGGCGGCGCGGGCAGCGGCTTCGGGCGTGGCGGTGCCGATCATCGACATGGTGGCGGCACTGTTGACCGGCAGGATCGGGCTCGCGGAGGCACGTGCGCAGCTGCTGGAACGGCCGCTCGGGGTGGAGTAGGACGATGGGGCAGCAGGCATGACCAGCGGCGAAGACGCGGACGACCGGCTCGACACGGCCTTCGAGCCCGGCAGCATCGCCGCCAGGGGGATGTTCCCGACCCCGCTGGTTAGCGCGCGGCTGATCGGGCACCGGGCGCTCGACGCCGGGCTGGCGGCGGCGATCCTGGCGCGGGAGCAGGCGGAGCGCGGCGTCTCGGTCAGCAACCAGGGCGGCTGGCACTCGGCCGAGTTCGCCTCCTGGTGCGGACCGGCCGGCCACGCCGTGCTGGACGCGGCGCGGGCGCTGGTCGGGCACATGACGGTGATGCGCCGCGGCGACGCGCTGGTCCCCGCGGCGGTAGGTTGGGTGGTGACCGCCTGGGCCAACGTCAACCGCGCCGGGCACGGCAACCGCGCGCACGCGCACCCGGGCGCCTACTGGTCCGGCATCTACTGGATCGACGACGGCGGCGTGGCCGCCGACCCGGCGCGCGGCGGGATGCTGGAGCTGGCCGATCCGCGCGGCATCCTGCCGACCATGGTGGCGCCGCAGCTGCGCTGCGCCATCGCCGCCACCCACGGCGACGGCGAGGGCGAGCGGGTGACGCCGGAGGCGGGAACGATGGTGCTGTTCCCGTCCTGGCTGGTCCACTCGGTGGCGCCCTATGCCGGGCCGGGGACCAGGATCTCGGTCGCCTTCAACTTCTCGATCGGACGCGAGGTGGCAGCGCCTTGACAATCGCCGGCCGGCGGGTGTCCTGCCACGGCACCATGTCCGGCCTGTCGCCCCTGCCCGCACCGCTTCTCGATCAGGCCCGGGCGCTGATGGAGTCGGGCCCACGCCGGCTGCTCGGCCTGGCCGGCGCGCCCGGCAGCGGCAAGTCGACGCTGGCGGCGCGGCTGGCGGCACAGCTCGGGCCGCTGGCGGCACTGGTGCCGATGGACGGGTTCCACCTCGCCCAGTGCGAGCTCGAGCGTCTCGGCCGCGCCGGCCGCAAGGGCGCGCCGGACACCTTCGACGCCGCCGGCTACGTGTCGCTGCTGCGCCGCCTGCGCGACCCGGCGCCAGGCGAGACGGTGTACGCGCCGGCGTTCCGGCGCGAGATCGAGGAGCCGGTCGCCGGCGCGATCGCGGTGCCGCCGGAGGTGCGGCTGGTGGTGACGGAGGGGAACTACCTGTTGCTGGACGGTGCCTGGGCGCCGGTGCGCGGGCTGCTGGACCGGAGCTGGTTCGTCGACACCCCGGACGCCGCGCGCCTGGACTGGCTGCTGGCGCGTCACATGGCGTTCGGGCGCAGCCGGGAGGCGGCGCTGGCCTGGATCGCCGCCACCGACGCGCCGAACGCCTGGCTGATCGAGGCGACGTGCGACCGCGCCGACCTCGTGGTCAGCCCGGTGTGAGCCCGATGCGGGCGGGCGTTAGGGCTTCCTTAACCGATCCGTCGTTTGTTCGGGGGCGACACGGGTCGGGGAGCAAGCTCATGCGGATCACGCCTGTCGCGGTTGTGGCGACGCCGACGGCGGCGGACCACGCCGGGAGCGTGCCGACGCCGGCGCCGGCGCCGCAGGTGCCGACCCGCCTGCTGAACCCGCAGCCGGTGATCGATCCGGCGCTCGGCATCGTCGTCACCGAGTACTTCAACCGGTCCGGCCAGATGACGGACCAGTACCCGAGCGCCCGGGCGCTCGACACCTACCGGATCTACGGGCTGCACGGCGACACCGGGGAGCCGGCGCCGGGCGCCGACACCGGCGGGCCCTGACCTTGTCCTCCCTCCCCGCAAGACCTGCTCCAGCGCGTCCCGGCCCGGACGCCGGCGCGATGCCGGACCGCCCCGACGCGCCGATCGAGGCGGTGATCTTCGACATGGACGGCCTGCTGCTCGACTCCGAGACGCTGTCGATGGAGGCGCTGCACAGCGCCGGCGAGGCGCTCGGCGTCGACATGCCGCCCGGATTCTGCCGCGGCATGATCGGCAACTCGGTGGACCTGTGCCGGGCCATGATCCGCGAGCGCCACGGCGACGGCTTCCCGCTGGACCGCTACTTCGCGCTGCACGGCGAGCACCTGGACACGCTGGTCGCTTCCGGCCGGCTGGCGCTGAAGGACGGGGTGTCGGCGCTGCTGGACGCGCTCGACCGACGCGGGCTGCCACGCGCGGTGGCCACCTCGTCCGGACGCGCCCGCGCCCTGCACCACCTGCAGCGGGCCGGGATCGCCGAGCGGTTCGCGCGGATCGTCACCCGCGACGACGTGTCCCGCGGCAAGCCGGATCCGGAACCCTATCTGGTCGCGGCGGCGGGACTTGGGGTGCCGCCGGCACGCTGCCTGGCGCTCGAGGACTCGCATACCGGGGTCCGGGCGGCGCATGCGGCCGGGATGCGGGTCGTCATGGTGCCGGACCTGCTGCAGCCGACCGCGGAGATGCACGAAAAGGCGCACCGGATCGTGCGCAGCCTGCACGAGGTGATCGACCTGCTGGACGCCGCGTCCTAGCCGTCCGGCGTATCATAATCCTTCATTGTCATAGTTCTAACGGATGAACATGCCGGCGATGGTGGCGCTCATCAGGTTGGACAGGGTGCCGGCCAGCACCGCGCGCAAACCCATCCGCGCCACCTCGCTGCGGCGTTCCGGCGCCACCACGCCGTAGCTGGCGAGCAGGATGCCGATGGAGGCGAAGTTGGCGAAGCCGCACAGCGCAAAGCACAGGATCGCCAGCACGTGCGGCGGCAGCGCGTGGGCGTGGATCATCGGCGACAGGTGCACGTAGGCGATGAACTCGTTGAACACCAGCTTCTGGCCGATGATGCCGCCCACCAGCCGGCACATCTGCCACGGCACGCCGATGCACCAGGCCAGCGGCGCGAACGCTTCCCCCATGATCGCCTCCATCGACAGCCCGGGACGGCCAAGCCAGCCGCCGACCAAGCCGACCAGCCCGTCCAGGCACGCGATCAGCCCGATGAAGGCGATCAGCATGGAGCCCACCGCCACCGCCAGCTGCACGCCGTTGCCGGTGCCGGACGAGATCGCCTCGAACACGTTGGCGGCCCGCCTGCCGTCGAACGACAGGTCCAGCCTGGTGACGCGGCTCGGCTCCGTGCTCGGCACCAGCAGCTTGGCGAACAGCAGGCCGCCCGGGATCGCCATCACCGAGGCCGCCAGCAGGTAGGGCATCGGCACGCCCAGCCCGGCATAGCCGGCCAGCACCGAGCCCGCCACCGAGGCGGTGCCGCTCGACATCAGCGCGAACAGCTCGGCCGTGGTCAGCAGCGACACGTAGGGCTTGAGCGCCACCGGCATCTCGCTCTGGCCGAGCACGATGGTGCTCACCGCCGAGAAGCTCTCGATCCGGCTGGTACCGATCAGCAGACGCAAGGCCCCGCCGAGCGCGCGCGCCAGCGCCTGCATGATCCCGGCATGGTACAGCACCGCGATCAGCGCCGAGATGTAGACGATCTGCGGCAGCACGCGCAGCGCCACCACGTAGCCGCCATCCGGGAACAGCTGCGCCATGCGCGGCCCGACCAGGTCGCCGAACAGGAAGGCGATGCCTTGGTTGCCGTAGCCGAGCACGGCGTTCACGGCGCCGGACGCGACCGACAATGCCCAGCGGCCGGGCGGCACGAACAGGACCAGGGTGCCGAGCAGGAACTGGCAGGCAAGTGCTGCCAGGACGGTGCGCGGGGAGATGCCTCGCCGGTCGGTCGAGAGCGCGACCCCGATGGCCAGCAGCAGCGCCATGCCGGGCAGGCCGCGCAGCAGGCCATACAGGCCGTCAGGCATCGCGCGGCCCGGCGCCACGGCCGACGGCGCCATCCGGTGCACGCCGATAGTGCCGGCTCGCCCCGGCCGATCGGATCATCATCAGCTCGCCCTCGCCGTCTGCGGTGTTCTTGTCCGTTACGCGCGCGACAGCGGCAAGCCTTCCGTCACGCCCGAGAACGGCTGGGTCACCCTGCACGTCACGCTCGGAATTTCTAAATATCAAGCGGTTGCGGCACGATACGAAGCTTCTGCCCGAGGATGGTGCTGCCGGCTCGGACATCGGCCTGCCGGCACATGACCATCCTGTCCCGGCAACCGCCGCAGCCGGATCGGCTTCGGGTCGTGCCGATCCGATCGTAGAAGCGAACCATGCCGAGCCTGCCACCACGCCCCCTGCCGATCGCCGACCCGCTCCACGACGGGCTGCACGGCGGCGCCCGCTCGCTCGCCATGCTCGCGGTGTCGCTGTCGGTGCTGTTGTCGGTGCTGGACTACGCGATCGCCAACGTGGCGCTGCCGACCATCGCCCACGACATCCACGCCGTGCCGTCGGCGGCGATCTGGGTGATCAACGCCTACCAGCTCGTGTCCGTGATCTCGCTGCTGCCGCTGGCGGCACTCGGCGACCGGATCGGCTACGCCCGGATGTGCCGGATCGGGCTGGTGCTGTTCGTGTTGGCCTCCCTGCTCTGCGCCGCCTCGACCACGCTGCTGCAGCTGTCCCTGGCCCGCGCGCTGCAGGGCTTCGGCGGCGCCTGCATCATGAGCGTCAACGCCGCCCTGATCCGGCACATCTATCCGCGCGCGATCATCGGGCGGGGGATCGCGCTGAACGGCATGGTGGTCGCGGCCGGCGTGGCGCTGGGGCCGACGGTCGCGGCGATGGTGCTGTCGGTGGCGCACTGGCCCTGGCTGTTCCTGATCAACCTGCCGCTCGGCGGCGTGGCGCTGTTGTTCGCCCTGACCTCCCTGCCGCGCACCCCGCACGGGTCGGCGCCGCTGGACGGCGTGTCGGCGCTGCTCAACGCGCTCGCGTTCGGCGCGCTGATCGTCGGCTTCGACCGGCTGGCGCATCGCGACGGGCTCGGCACCTCGCTGCTGCTGCTGACGCTGGGAAGCGTGTGCCTTCTGGTGCTGGTGCGCCGGCAGCTCGGCCAGGCGGAACCGTTGCTGCCGGTCGACCTGCTCGCCCTGTCCGGGTTCCGGGTCGCGGTGCTGACCGGGTTCCTCGCCTTCGTCGCGTCGAACTTCTTCATCATCTCCATGCCCTTCACCTTGGAGACGGTGCTGCACCGCTCGGCCGTGGCGACCGGGCTGCTGATCACCCCGTGGCCGCTGGCGATCGTGGCGGTCGGGCCGTTCGTGGGGCGGCTGTCGGACCGCTACCCGGTCGCGGTGCTGTCCTCCGCCGGGCTCGGCCTGACCGCATGCGGCTTCCTCGCCCTGTGGCTGATGCCGGCACGCCCATCCGACACAGACATCGCCTGGCGGATCGCCCTGGCCGGCGCCGGGTTCGGGCTGTTCCAACCGCCCAACAACCGCGCCATGCTGATGACGGCGCCAGCGACCCGGGCCGGGAGCGCCAGCGGCATGATCTCGGTGGCCCGCCTGCTCGGCCAGACCACCGGGGCGATGCTGGTGGCGATGACCTTTGCCCTGCTCGGCCACGCCGCCAATCAGGCCTGCCTCGGCCTGGCCGCGCTGACCGCGGCGGCGGCCTCGGCCACCAGCCTGAGCCGCCTGCGCCGCCGCGCCGCACCCGCGCCGGGCCCTTGACCGCCAGCACCTGGACCGTCTGATGCAGCGGTCGCGATCCGGAGGACGGCATGGCAGAACGCACCGCGTATGACTTCACCCTCACCACCCTGCAGGGCGAGGTACTGGAGCTGGCACGGTTCGCGGGCAACCCGCTGCTGATCGTGAACACCGCGTCGAAGTGCGGCTTCACCCCGCAATACGAGGGGCTGCAGGCGCTGTGGTCGCAGAACCGGGAGCGCGGCCTCACCGTGATCGGCGTGCCGAGCAACCAGTTCGGCCGCCAGGAGCCGGGCACCGAGGCCGAGATCGCCGGCTTCTGCAGCGCCAACTACGGCGTGAGCTTCCCGATGACGGAGAAGCTGCACGTCCGCGGGCCGGACGCCGACCCGCTGTTCCGCTGGCTGGCGCAGCAGGGCGGTCTGCTGTCGCGACCGCGCTGGAACTTCTTCAAGTACGTCATCGGACGCGACGGGCGCCTGGCCGACTGGTTCTCCAGCGTGACCAGCCCGGATAGCCCGCGCCTGCGCACCGCGGTGTCGCGTGTGCTTCTCGACCGTTGATCCCGCAGCGACAGGTGTCTGGCTGCACTGTCAGCTACAAAGGATCGCGCTTCTATAATAACAATAATAACAATACCTTGGTCTATCATCCTCAAAAATCGCATCAAGATCATGCCGGCATGGAGGATGCTTCACGATCAGCGACATCGGTCGCGACGCTGCGGCGCCGTGCCAGCTTCAGCAGCCCGTCGATCATCAGGTCCGCGTCGCGGGTTGTCGTGCGATGGTTGACGATCGCCGCCCGGATCGCCCGGCGACCGCGGATCACGGTGGTGGACGGCACTGCGATGCCGGATTCGTGCAGGTCCTTGACCAGCTCGGCGTTGAGGTGGTCGAGGTCGGCGGCACCTCGACAAACCCGGAAGCAGACGATGTTGAGCGTCACCGGCGCCAGCAGCTCCAGCGACGGCTCGGCGCCGATCCGTGCCGCCAGGTGCTGCGCCACGGCGCAGCTGTCGTCCACCAGCTGTCCCATACGATCAGCGCCGTAGGTGGCGATCGTCATCCAGACTTTGAGCGCCCGGAAGCCGCGCGACAGGTCCGGGCCGAGGTCGCACGGCCAGGGTGCGTTGGCGGCGGCGCCCCGGTTCTCGCGCGACAGGTAGGCCAGGGTCTGAGCAAAGGCGTCCGCCTGCGCCTGTCCGTCGCGCACCAGGATGCAGCCGGCGTCGTACGGCACCTGGGCCCATTTGTGGAAGTCGAACGCCAGGCTGTCGGCGCGCTCGATGCCCCGGAGCCGCGGCCGGACCCTCGGCGACAGCGCCGCCAGGGCGCCGAACGCGCCGTCGACGTGGAACCAGAGCCCGTGCGCGGCACAATGGTCGGCGACGGCATCGAGCGGGTCGATCGCCCCGGTGTCCACCGTGCCCGCGGTGGCCGCGACCAGGAACGGCGTCAGGCCGATGGCGCGGTCGCGTTCCACCGCCTCCGCCAGGGCGGGCAGGCTCATGCGGCCATCCGGGTCCGGCGGGATCGTGCGCAGGGCGCCGGTGCCGAGGCCGACTAGGTCGAAGGCGCGGGGAATGCAGCCATGCGCGCTGGCGCCGGCATAGCCGACCAGTCCACTGCCGCCGACCCCGTCCCTGCGCACCGCGGCTCCCGCCGCCGCCCGCCTGGCCACCAGCACGGCGATCATGTTGGCCATCGATGAACCGGTCACCAGGATGCCGGAGCTGTCGGCCGGCATGCCCACCATCTCCGCCGCCCAGGCGATCACGGTGCGTTCCAGTTCGATCGGCGCGTGGTCGCGGCCGCCGAGGTTGGCGTTCAGCCCGGCCGCCAGCAGCTCGGCCAGCATGCCGATCCCGGTGCCGCCGCCATGCACCCAGCCCATGAACCGCGGGTGGGTGTTGCCCAGCGCATACGGCACCACCTGCGCCTGGAACGCCTCGTACAGCGCCGCCGGGTCGGTCGGCCCGCGCGGCAGTGCCGTGCGCAGCGCCCGACGCGTCTCGGCCGGCATCGGCTGCCAGACCGGGCCGTCACCCGCGCCGTGCGCCGCCAGACGGTCGATCATGTCGTCCAGCATGCGGTGGCCGAGCGCACGCAGGCCCTGCCAATCGTCCGGATCGAGGCCGGCCATCGTCGCTCCCCTGGATAACTGAAACGTGCTAGCTGCATGCGTGCGGGCGCCGGCGTGCGCCCCGCTCCCATTGCAGCCCGGAGCAAGCCCGGGAACAAGGGAGTCTCCAAGCGGATGTGGGCTGCATGTTCTTTGCCGGCTTTCACTACGAAGAGATGACGCTGTCCGGCACGCGCTACCGGCTCCGCACCGGCGGTCTGGCGGGCTGGAAGGCGGCGCCGCTGCTGCTGCTGCACGGGCAGCCGCAGACCCATGCCATGTGGCATCAGGTGGCGCCGGCGCTGAGCGACCGTTTCGCGGTGGTGTGCGCCGACCTGCCCGCGCACCTCACGGTGGGCGAGCTCGCCCACGACATGCTCACGCTGATGCGCCGGCTCGGCCACCGCCGCTTCTCGGTCGCGGGGCATGATTTCGGTGCCCACGTGGCGGCGCGTCTCGCCCTGGACGCGCCGGACAAGGTCGACCGGCTGGGGCTGATCGAGGCGGTGCCGCTGCTCGACCATTCCGGGCGGGACGACATGGCGTTCGCGCTCGCCGGCTACGAGGCGTGCTGGTTCGCGCAGCTGCATCCCAAGCCGGAGGCGCTGCTGGTGAAGGCGCCGGACGACTGGTTCCGCCTGGTCGCCCCGGACGAGAAGCCGGACATGTTCGATCCGGAGGCGGTCGCCGACTACCTGCTGGAAGGCGGCTGGAACGAGGAGCAGCGCGGCCACGGTGCCGCCGCGGACGGTCCGGTGCCGGCCCAGGATCCGGCGCTGCGGCCGATCGGCTGCCCGGTGCTGCTGGTCTGGGGCACGCGCGGGCGGATCGGCGGCTGGTACGACCCGCGGACGCTGTGGCAGAACGGCGTCGCCGGCACGGTGGAGGGCGGCCCGATCGAGGCCGGACACTTCATCCCGGAGGAAGCGCCCCACGACCTCGCCGAACGGCTGCGGGACTTCTTCGTCGTCGGTTGAAGCGGTCGCTGGCGCCAGCCGTCAGCTGCCAGCCCGGCACCGCGGGATCGTCTCCCGTCAGATATGATCCTCACCCGTCGGGACGGATCTCTTTCTTGATAGACCGGCAACAAAACAATGCGTTACCCTGCGCGAAGAGGTCATCCAGATCCGAACGCGGTGCGTAGACGCCCGAGGTAAGAGGAAACGTTCCATGTTGGACTCCACGCTGTCTGAGTGCGCGCTGCGCCGGGCCTGGCGCCAGGCCGATCTCGAAGTGGCGAAGAGCCTCGCGGCCTTCTGCTACGGCAAGGCGGGAACCATCGACGCCGAGCACCTGTCGCAGTCGGTTGCCGCTGCGACTCGGCAACGCCGGGAGCTGGCGGCACGCCTGGAGGAACGATCCAGGCCGAGGGCCGTCGCGGCGCCCGCGGATCCCGTCGCCTCCCGCCCGGCCGAGCTGATCAGGCAGGCGGTCACCCAGACCAGGGCGCTCCAGCCGTTCAAGGAGATGTCGTCCCTGTCCCTACTGCGCCAGCGTCTTTCGGCGGCCTGAGCAGCGCGGCCGCCGCGCGTCCCGACCGGTACGGCCGGCGCGCGGCACCCGGCCGGGCGAAGCCGGCGAGCGGGCCGCGGTCGGTCGTGCGGTCGGTGCCGGTGATGCAGCCCGCCTCGTCGGACACGAGCAGGACGGCCGAGACCGTGACCTCTTCCGGCAGGCCGAACCGGCCTGGTGGCATGTCGGCGATTAGCGCGTCCAGCTGCCCCGTACGGTCCGCACCCTGCCCCGGCATCGGCTCCCGGATCGGTGTCGGGGTGGCACCGGGATGGATCGAGTTGCAGCGGATGGCGAGCTGCGTGCACCGGAGGGCCATCGCATTGATATGGTTGCGCATGAAAGCTCCGGGCAAGGCATAGGCTGCAGCGGCCGGGACGCCGGCCAGGCCGGAGCGGGACGACATGTTGATGTTCGCGCCGCGGCCGGTCGAACGCATCGTTTTGATCGCCCGCCTGTAGCCGAGGACCGTCGAGGCTGGCGTGATGCCACGGCCTGCTAGTCCTGCAGCGACGCGTGCTCCGGATCGTGGACGGCGCGCCGGTCTTGGGACCGATGACCACGGCGCTGTCGACCAGGATATCGAACTGGCCTGTGCGCGCCAGCAGGTCGCTCACCACCGCTTCCCGGGCGCACCGCAGCACCTTCGGTCACGAACGCCCGCGCCATGGCCAGCCCGGGAGGCAGCGGACGGCCCCGGTGACGAGGGCGACCCGGCCGTGCAGCCTGTCAGGAATCGTGCCCGATCCCGACCCGCGCGGACGGTCCGCTCACCCCGACAGGCCGGCGCAGAACCTGGCAATCCTGTCGCAGGCCCGGACCAGCGACTCGTCGCTCGACGCGACGCTGAGCCGGACGAACGGACTCATCCCGAACGCGCTGCCGGCCACGGTGGCGACATGCTGCTCTTCCAGCAGGGCCAGCGCGAAGTCGTCGTCAGTGGCGATCGGGCGTCCGCCGGCACTGGTGCGCCCGAGGCATCCGGCCACGCCCGGGTAGGCATAGAACGCGCCGTCCGGCACCGCACAGCTCAACCGGGGGATCGCCCGCAGCGCCGACACTACCAGGTCGCGGCGGCGGCGATAGGTGTCGCGCATGACCCCTACGCCGTCCTGCGGCCCGGACAGCGCCGCCACCGCCGCCGCCTGCGAGATCGACGACGCGCCGGAGGTCGAATGGCTCTGGATCGTCGACATCGCCTCGATCAGCCCCGCCGGCCCGCCGGCATAGCCGATCCGCCAGCCGGTCATCGCGTAGCTCTTGGATACGCCGGACAGCGTGAGCACCCGGTCGCGCAAGGCCGGCGCGGCGCGGGCCAGCGACACGTGCGGCGCGTCGTCGAACACGAGATGCTCGTAGATCTCGTCGCACAGGACCCACACCTGCGGATGGCGCTCCAGCACGCCGGCCAGGGCCAGCAGGTCGGGTTCCGGACAGGTCGCGCCGGTCGGGTTGTTGGGAAAGTTCAGGATCACCCAGCGCGTGCGCGGCCCGATCGCCGCCTCCAGCGCCTCCGGCCGCAACCGGAACCGGTCGGCCTCGCGGCACGGCGCGAACACCGGCACGCCGCCCAGCAACCGGACGATCAGCGGGTAGCTGGCCCAGTACGGCGACGGGATCACCACCTCGTCGCCGGGACCCAGCGTCGCCATCAGCGCGTTGAACAGGACCTGCTTGCCGCCGTTGGCGACGATCACCTCGTCGGCTGCGAACTGCAGCCCGTTCTCGCGCGCGAACTTGGCCCGCACCGCCGCCTTCAGCGCCGCGGTGCCGTCGGTCGGCGGATACTTCGTGTCGCCGTCGAGTGCTGCGCGGTGCGCGCCCTCCACCGCATGCGCCGGCGTCGCGAAGTCCGGCTCGCCCAGCGCCAGCGAGATCACGTCGTGCCCCGCCGCACGCAGCGCGCGGGCGCGCACCGCCATCGCCACCGTGGCCGGCGCGGACAGACCCGACAGCCTCTCGGCGAGCTCCGGCACGGCGCGTCCGCCTCAGGCCAGTCCGGCGCAGAAGCGCTGGATGCGCAGGCAGGCCTCGCGCAGGGATTCGGTGTCGGTCGCGTAGGACACGCGGAAATGGCCGGGGAACATGAACGCGCCGCCATGCACGGTGGCGACCCCCTGCTCCTCCAGCAGCGCGGTCACGAACGCCTCGTCGTCGGTGATCGCGGTGCCGCCGGCGCTCGTGCGGCCGATGCAGCCTTGGCAGGACGGGTACACGTAGAACGCGCCCTCCGGCTTGTGGCACGCGAGGCCGGGCGCCGCGTTCAACATCTCCACCACCAGGTCGCGCCTCGCCTGATAGGTGGCGACCATGCCGGCGATGAAGTCCTGCGGCCCGGACAGCGCTTCCAGCGCCGCCGCCTGGGAGATCGAGGACGGGTTGGATGTGGACTGGCTTTGCAGCTTGTCCATCGCGCGGATCAACGGCAGCGGCGCGCCCGCAAAGCCGATTCGCCAGCCGGTCATCGCATACGCCTTGGAGCAGCCGTTCATGGTGACGGTGCGGCCGCGCAGGGCCGGCTCGACCTGCACGACCGTGGCCGGGCGGAAGCCGTCATAGACCAGCTTGTCGTAGATGTCGTCGGTGAAGATCCAGATCCCGGGATGACGCAGCAGCACGTCGCAGATCGCGCGCAGCTCGGCGGCGGAGTAGGCGGCCCCGGTCGGGTTGTTCGGCGAGTTCAGGACGAACCACTTGGTGCGCGGCGTGATCGCCGCTTCGAGGTCCTCCGCACGCAGCTTGAAGCCCGCGTTCGGGCCGCACGGCACGATCACCGGGGTGCCGTCCGCCAGCGACACGATGTCCGGATAGGACACCCAGCATGGCGACGGGATGATCACCTCGTCGCCGGCATCGAGCGTCGCGACCATGGCGTTGTAGATCACCTGCTTGCCGCCGGTGGAGACGATGATCTCCTCGGGGACGTAATCGAGCCCGGAGTCGATCCGGAACCGCTCGGCGACCGCTCGCTTCAGCGCCGCGGTGCCGGACACGTCGGTATATTTCGTCTCCCCCGCCGCGATGGCGCGGATCGCCGCCTGCTTGACGTTCTCCGGCGTGTCGAAATCCGGCTCCCCTGCCGACAGGCTGATCACGTCGCGCCCCGCCGCCTTGAGCGCGCGCGCCTTGGTCGAGATCGCGATGGTCTGGCTCGGGCTGATCTTGTTCAGGCGGGCGGCGATGAGGGTCATGGATCCTGCCAGCGGAGTCGGGAACGCGGCGCAGGCTAGTGCGAGTCGCGGCCGGGCGGAACCGCGGCCGCGTCGTGGCTGCGTCCCGGCGACGTCCTCAACCGAGCGCGAACAGGTTGCACCCCCAACCGGGCAGGTCGAGAAACAGCCCGTGCCGCCTGACCTCCTCGCCGTCGTGCTCGTAGCGCTCGTCGCCGACCTGGTCGGACAGGCGGACCATGCCGTCGCCCAGGTCCACGGGAAGCCGGCACTGGCCGCGGTCCGGCCCGAAGTTGGCCGCGACGAGCACGCGCGGCCCGTCCGCATCGTGCCACAGCGCGGCGACGAAGCGGGCGTGGCTTGGGTTGCCGTCCCAGGCCGCCGACGGGAGCAGCGCCTGGTAGCGTCCGTCCCGCAGCGCCGGCTGGTCCAGGGCCGCCAGCAGCGCCCGGTAGAACGCCCGCGCCGCGTCGTCGACCGGCTCGGCCGGACCGCGGTCGAGATGGATCGGGATGTGCACGCGCAGGCCCTCGAGCTGGCCCCTGTGCAGGAAGCGCAGGCCCGGCGACGCGAAGGCCAGCAGCGCCGCGGCACGGTGTCGCGGCCAGTCGAACGTGGCGGCCGCCCGCGGCTCGTCGTGGTTCTCCAGGAACCGCGCCAGGTGCGCCTGCGCCGACGCGGGTGCCGCCAGCAGCGCGCGCACCCGGCCGGCGTCGCCATGGCGCAGCGCGTCGTAGAGCGCCTTGTCGTAGGCCCAGTCGAACCCTTCGTCGATCAGCCGCCGGTCCAGCCCCCAGTACACCTCCGCCATCGTCCGGAAGTCCGGGTGCACGGCACGCGTCGCGGCGATCGCGTCCGGCCAGAACGGCGGCACCGCACGTCCGCCGAGCTCCGCCGGCCAGGTGCGCGCGAACACCTCGGGAAGCAGCAGCATCGCCATGTCGCAGCGCACCCCGTCGCAGCGCCCGGCGGTCTCCCGGAGCGTGTCGGCCATCGCCGCCAGCGTGTCGGGGTTGGCGTAGTCGAGCTGCACCGTGTCGACCCAGCCGGGGAAGTACGGGTCGCGGCCATGCGCGAACACCCGTTCCCCGAGCCGGATCCAGTTCCCAGGCTCCGCCGCCAGCGCCGCGTCCGAGCCGCGCACGAACAGCTCGGGCCGCGATTCGACCCACGGGTGGTCCGTCGCCATGTGGTTCGGCACGAAGTCGAGCATCAGCCGCAGGCCGGCTGCGTTCGCCCGGCCGCGCAGCCGGGCCAGCGCCGCGTCGCCGCCGAAGGCGGGCTCCGCCTCGTAGCCGGCGACCGCGAACGGCGAGCCCGCGACGTCGTCCTGCGACAGGTCCGGCAGCGCCTCGCGGAAGCCTGGCTGCCAGGCCGGATTGGACCGCGAGATCGACCGGCCGGCGCCGCCGGTGCGCCACACCCCCAGGAACCAGACCCAGTCGGCGCCGAGTGCCCGCACCGCCGCCAGCATCGAGTCCGGCACGTCGTCGAAGCCGGCCTGCCGGCCGAGCCCGTCCGACAGGCCGCGCAGCAGCACCCGGGTGTTGACCTGGTAGAGCAGCGGGTTGGACGGCAGATCGTGCATGCAGAGCCTCCGGCCGCTGGAGGATAGGCCGGTTCAGCCGTAGCCGGCCATCGCCCGCACGGCCGCCGGATCGAGCCCCTGCGCCCGCAAGCCGGCCAGGCTGGCGGCGCCGTCGCGCTTGGCGAGCCGGCGTCCGTCCGGGCCGCACAGCAGCGGATGATGCGCATAGGCCGGCTCCGGCCAGCCCATCAGCGCCTGCAGCAGCCGGTGCAGGTCGGTGCAGGGCAGCAGGTCGACCCCGCGCGTCACCAGCGTGACGCCGGCGAGCGCGTCGTCATGGGTGACGCACAGGTGGTAGCTGGCAGGCACCTCCTTGCGCGCCAGCACCACGTCGCCGAACCGTTCGGGACGGCAGCGGACCCGTCCCTGCCCGTCCTCGTGGCGATCCAGCGGACCGGCCGCCCGGCAGGCCGCCGCCATGTCGAGGCGCAGCGCGTGCGGCGCCCCGGCGGCGAGGCGCTCGGTCCGAACGACCGGATCGAGCCCGCGGCAGGTGCCGGGATACAGGGCGGCCCCGTCCGGTGCCCGATGCGGCGCCGAACCGGCAGCGAGTATGTCGGCCCGGGTGCAGAAGCAGGGGTAGAGCAGCCCCTGGGCACCGAGCCGGTCGAGCGCTTGTCGATACTCCGGGAGGTGCGACGACTGCACCCGGACCGGCCCGTCCCAGTCCAGGCCGAGCCAGCGGAGGTCGCGCAACGCCGCGTCCGCCCAGTCCGGCCGGCAGCGGCCAGTGTCGATGTCCTCCAGACGCAGCAGGAACCGGCCGCCGGCCTGCCGTGCCCGGGTCCAGCCGGCCAGCGCCGAGCAAGCGTGGCCCAGGTGCAGCAGCCCGGTAGGGCTGGGGGCGAACCGGGTGCAGACGGCGCCGTCGACCGGTATCCGGAGTTCGCTCATGCGACGGGATCGTGACACGAAGGCGGCGAATCCGCATCCGGCTTGCGGAGCGTCCAACCCTCTGCAATAGAAAGAACGGGTTCTCGACGACGCAGTCCGGCTGGCGTTCGTTTGATCGAATGTTCCGGCGCCGTGCATCGTCCCGGTCAAGGATGCGCTCTTGCCTGCTGGCGGCCGTTTCTGCCTGTTGTCGCTCCCAGGTCCGGCCGGGCTTTCCGCCGCGTGAGCCACATCCCGACCCTGCAGACCCTGGTGCTGAACGCCGACATGCAGCCGATGAGCTGGGGTCCGCTGTCGGTGTGGTCGTGGCAGGACGCGCTAGTGGCGGTGCTGCAGGAGCGTGTCACGCCGGTGATCAACTACGAGCACGAGGTGCGCTCGGCCACCCGCTCCTTCCCGATCCCGTCGGTGGTGGCGCTGAAGCAGTACCACCGGCGCAAGCGGGTGGCGTTCACCCGCTACCACGTGTTCCTGCGCGACGGGTTCCGCTGCCAGTACTGCAGCCAGGAGCTGTCGGCCAAGGAGCTCACCTTCGACCACGTGGTGCCGCGCTGCCGCGGCGGCACCACCTCGTGGAGCAACGTCGTCACCTGCTGCCAGCGCGACAACCTGCGCAAAGGCAGCCAGTCGCTCAAGCAGAGCGGCATGCACCTTCTGCGCCGTCCGAGCGAGCCGAGCCCCCGCCAGGTGGACGAGGCGGCCAAGCGGCACGCACCGCGCGACAACCTGCACAAGACCTGGCTCGACTTCCTGTATTGGGACGCCAGCCTGGAGGCGTGAGACCCGTTCAGCGCGTGCCGGCGCCGTCCAGGTCGGGCAGCGCCACACGGCCGGCGAAGACCTGCGCCACCGCCCCTGCCAGCACCTCCTGCACGCCCGACACCACGATCTGCACCCCGATGCACAGCAGGATCAGCGCCACCAGCCGGGTGACGATGCGCGCCCCCGACCGCCCCAGCAGCCGCACCAGCCGCGGCGCCCCCGAGTAGGCGATCCACACGATCGCGCACACCGCGGCGGCCGCCAGGCAGGCGCCGATGGTGAAGCCGAGCTGGTTGAGCAGCCCTGGCGCATCCGGCCGCTCCGCCCCCAGCGCGATCGCCACCGAGATACTGCCCGGCCCGACCGTGAACGGCATGGTCAGCGGGAAGAACGCGGTGGAGGACACGTCGGCCGACGCCGTGCGGCCGTCCTGCCGCGCCTGGTCCTCCTTCTTGGCCTCGTTGGCTTCCGGCGCCTGCAGCAGGCTCCAGGCCCGCACTGCCACCACCAGGCCGCCGGCGATCCGGAGCGCTCCGATGGTGATGCCGAAGAAGGCGAGCAACGTGCTGCCGATCCACAGCGACACCAGCAGGATCAGCAGGCCGTAGAGCGCCACCTTGCGCGCCAGCATCGCCCGTTCCGCCGGGCTGCGCCCGTCGGTGACCTCGGCGAAGATCAGCGAGGCGCCGAGCGGGTTGACGATGGAGAAAAGCGCCGGGAACGCCAGCAGGAAGGCGCCGGACACGCTGGCGAACCGCGCCGTCTCGGCGCTCGGGAAGACCATGGGCGCTCCGGGTGGAAGGGCTTCGGGTTCGAGGGCCGACCATAGCCCGGACGGACGGCCTGTCGAGACGGTCGCCGCTGGTGGTGACACCTGCGCCAAGGACTTGCGCGCCCTCCGGCAGTGCCCTAAATGCTCCGCGGTTGGCCACGTCCTGTTCGTCTAGAGGCCTAGGACACCGCCCTCTCACGGCGGTAACAGGGGTTCGAATCCCCTACGGGACGCCAGCCTTCCGCGATTATAGCTTGTTTTATGGTCCAATTCTGGTCCAATCCGCCCGGCGACGGGGAGTGGTTGGACCAATGGCGCGGACAAAGGCGGCAGATAACACCACGGACCCAGCGACCGGGCGCCCGCTCCCTGCGGGTGTGGCGTATCGCGGACCCGCACAGTATCGCGCCAGGAAGCTCGTCGACGGGCAGCGCATCACCCGCACCTTCGAGACAGCTCGTAACGCCCGCGAGTGGCTGGAGGAGACGGCGGTCCGGGTTCGGGAGGGGTCCTTCGTGGACAGGCGACCTCTGGACCAATCGACGCTGGCCGAATTGGTCCAGAAATACGTGGACGCAGAGATGCAGGACGGCGGGCGCCGCCGGGGTGCGGCCGAAGACCGCGGCCATATCCCGGCTATCACCTCCGACGCCATCGGCAAGCTCCCGCTGTCCCGGCTGACGCCCGCAGCGGTCAGGGGGTTCAGAGACCGGCAGAAGCACAAGTTCGCGGCGGCAACCGTCGTCAAGCGGCTGAACCTTCTGGCGGGCATCCTTGCCCACGCCATCGCCGAGTGGGACCTGCCGCTGGGAGCCAATCCGGCGTCAAGCAAGTCGGTCGCTCGCCCCGAGGGCGCCGACGTGAAGCGCGACCGACGCCTGATGCTGCCGACTGCCCAAGCCGTCCGTGCTGCCGCCGCCCGGGGCGAGGAGCCGCCTAAGGGCGAAGAGACCTCGCTGCTCGAGGCGGTGGCGAAGAGCGGGTGCCCGGACGACATCCTGGTCGTGAGGCTCGCGATCGCCCAGGCCATGCGCCAGGGTGAGATTCTAGCTCTCCGATGGGGTGATATCGACGAGGATGCTCGGGTCATGAAAGTCCGCGGGCGACACGGCCGGGGCACGAAGACGGCAAAGCACCAGAAGACTGCGCGCACCAAGGCCGAGGTCGGCTGGGAAGTCCGTCCCTTGATGCCCGAGGCGCTTGATATCCTCAGCGAGAAGCGAGGCCACAGGGAGCCGCAGGCGGACGAGCTCGTGTTCGACGTTGGTGGGAGTGCCGCATTCAAGGTCCGCATCGGCCGCCGCTTCGCCTCCGCGTGCGCCGACCTCACATTCCACGACCTGCGACACGAAGCCACGTCTCGCCTGGCCAAGCGATACCCAAACCCCATGGACCTCAAGCGGGTGACGGGGCACCAGGACCTGAAGTCCCTGGATCGCTACTATCAGCCGGACCTCACCGAGCTGGCGGGCGCAAGGGAAACCGCGGCGTGATTTCACGCTTGCGTATCCAGAAAATCGTGGGACCCTCAGTGATGTAAAGGCTCCATCCTGGCGGCGGCGACGTCGACGGGGAGGTAGGCGCCCCGCCAAAGTCGGCCACCAGCAGCACGGTGGCCATATCCGAACCGGCCATCAGAGCCGGGCGCACAGGTGTCCGGCTGCGAGCCGGTAGGCAAGGAGTCCTCCCCGCACGGGAGGACACACCGCACCGAGATCCAGGCGGCCGGGGGAGACCTCGGGACGGCGGGCGGCCCAGGAACACGGGCCGCGTTGGGGGTGATGCCCCGAAGCCGGTGTGTAGCTTTCCCGGCCACGTCCAGAGCGCCGCCCGTGGCAGGCCGCGCTCCGACGCCTGGAGTCCGCCGTGCCTGCCCTACCCTCAACCGTCGCACCTGCGGTGCTCTCGTACGCTCAGGCCGCCGACTACCTCGGCCTGCCCTCCGTTGGGGCGCTCAGAAACCTAGTCTACCGAAGGACGGCCCCGCCCTCGATCGCTTTCGGCCAGAGGGACCGTCGCTTCCGGAGAGCTGACATCGACGCGTGGCTCGCGGCAAAAGCGCGTGCTGGTCAGGTCGAGAGTGCGGTCGCGGAGGCACGGCAGCCGCAGGTGCCCCGCCGTAGGGGTAGGCCGACGAAGGCTGAGGCACTGGCGCGGCGGGGGTAGCGGCTGGCAGCATCCCGCCATGCCGCAGCAGACCACCCGCTATCAGTCCCCCTTCCCCGAGGTCTCGGACGTGCGCCGCCGCACGATGTCCAGGATCCGCAGTAAGAACACCAAGCCAGAGATGCTGGTCCGCCGAGCGATCCATGGCCTGGGCTACCGCTTCAGGCTGCATCGCCGAGATCTGCCCGGCCGACCTGACATCGTGTTCCCCGGTAGACGCAAGGCCGTCTTCATCCACGGCTGCTTCTGGCACCAGCACGCCATGCCTGGCTGCCGGGATTCAGGGCTGCCTCGAACGCGACGAGACTACTGGGTCCCCAAGTTGGAGAGGAATGTTGCCCGCGATCGTTGCAACGTGGCCGAACTGCGCGCCGCTGGATGGGGCGTGTTGGTCATCTGGGAATGCGAGCTCAATGACATGCAGGCAGTCCTCGAACGCCTCGTCGCGTTTCTTGGGCTACCAAGATCAGCAGGCCAGCCAAAGCGGTGAAAGCCGTCCGAGGATGCCCGCGCATTCGATCGTCGGCTCCAACCCCGCCGACGTCTTCCTGCCGTCTACCGCTCGTTCTCGTCCACCTCGGGGTCGATTTCCAGCTCGGTCGCTATGACCTCGGCATCGTCGTCCAGGTCGTCCTGGACTTCGGTCGCGTCCTCGGCATCCTCTTCCTCTTCAGGCACCTCTGCTTCGTTATCGGCGTCATCCGCCTCGACGACAGGCTTCTTGGGGCGTCGCTCCTCCGCGATCAGGTTTCCGGAGCGTCGCATCCGGGGTGGGTCTATAGGCTGGACGGTCTCGCACTTCGGGCAAACGGCTGGAACCTTGGTCAGGTCGTAGAAGCGCGTGTTGCAGGAAACGCAGATGCGCTTCATGCCGAGTTCTGGCTTGGCCATTGTGACCTTGGATCAGAGGTGATGTATGCCGAGCCGGGGCCGATGCCACCATGCCACGGCGCTGTCAAACCTCCTTCCGCCCAGCGATATCAGCGGTCGGTCTGCCGACTGAGTCACTCGAGCAACATTTGACGCGAATCGGCACGCCCTCCTTAAAGGATCGGGCTAACGCTTCCGACCCCTCTTGCGAGCGTGACCGCTGGATGCGACCTGTGGAACGGATGGGGAACTGGCGCTGTGGCGGTGCCTTCTTCGTCTGAGGTTCCTGAAGACGGAGCTCCGTATGCACACATCAATCGACCTGTTCTGCGGCGCCGGTGGCCTCTCGATCGGTCTGGAGCGCTCGGGGTTCGCCCCACTGTTTGCGGCCGACATCATGAGCGATGCCTGCGACACCTATGCCGCCCGGTTCCAGGGCGTGGAGCTTCATCGCGGCGATACCCGGACGGTTGATTTCAAGCGCTTCAGCGGCATTGACCTGGTTGCGGGCGGCCCGCCCTGCCAGCCCTTCAGCTCCGGGGGGAAGCGAGAAGGGCGTGACGACGCGCGTGACGTGCTGCCGGAGTTCGTGCGCGCCGTGCTTGAGGCTGGGCCGCGTGCGTTCCTGATGGAGAACGTCGCTGGCTTAGCCACGACCCATGTGGCCTACCTGAACCGCGTCCTGGCGCCCCTTTTCGGGCGCTATACGATCACAGGTCCGACAGTTCTTAACGCCGCCGACTTCGGCGTTCCTCAAAGCCGCAAGCGGATGGTAATCGTCGGAGTGGAGAAGGGGCGCAGGGCCGTGAGGCTGCCCACCTCAACCGTGCGGCGCCACACACGATCCGGGGATATCCTTTCGCCTCGCGCACGAGGAACCCTGAATCTCAGCCGCATCACCTACGCGAAGACACCCGACCTCAGGCCATCCCCCTATCACGGCCAGCTATTCAACGGCGGCGGCCGTCCTATCGACCTGGATGGCCCGGCCCCTACGATCCTGGCGTCAGCCGGAGGGAACAAGACGCCATTCGTAGACGTAGGTGGCCACGTCCCGTCGTACCATGGCCACCTTCTCGCTGGTGGGCCGCCGCGTCAGGGCGATCTAGACGATGCGCGGCGCATCACAGTCGAGGAGTGCGCTGCGCTTCAGACCTTCCCTGAGGACATGAGATTCAGCGGCTCGCGGAGCTCTCGCTACACTCAGGTTGGAAATGCAGTCCCGCCGCTGTTCGCGGCGGCCGTCGCAAGCTGCGTCCTGGAGGCGCTCCGCCGGTAGCTTCACGGGGCCACATCCGGGATCTCCACGAGAGCATTGGCCTCAAGCACCGCCACCAAGCGATTCGCTGGTCCGACATCCGCTACCATGTGAGCGAGGTATTCATGAAGCCTCATCAGGAAGCGCTCCCTTCCAGGCTTCCGAAGGATCGCGACACCGGTCATCAAGAGCGACCGGATGTCGAGGACAGAGACATCTCCCCCTGCCTGCTCCAGAACGTCCAGGCTGCTGATAATGTCTCCCGCCGTCGCGTGCGCCACCACGTGCGCCCGATCAAGGCCGCGGCCTCTGGCGACATCCGCCGCCTGGTCGATCTTGGTCCTCCAGTCGTTTGCGGACACCTCGAACGCCTCATCCACTCGGCCAAGAGTCAGGATCTCGACATCCCCTGCCGTGCCGGAGCTGGCGTCGCTCGCGTTCAGGCGCTTGGTCTGGACGCGCATGCCTCCGATGGACCACTCGCCCAGCAGCGCCTCCATGATGGCTGCCACTGAGTATTGCTCCATGGCACCGCCACTTCCCTCTGCCAGGATGTCGCGCAGCACCTTCAAAGTCGCGGCGAAGGTCAGCCTGGCGGTCAGTATCCTAGGCAACGGCCGGATGCTGCGGGCGGTGGAGGCTGCTTTCGCGAGCAGGAATGTCAGAGCGGCACGACGATCGCCCGCGGATGCCGCGTTGGCCCACAGCAGGAGGCTGTCGAAGTGCGCAACGTTTCCTCGGGCAAGGTTGTCGACGTTCTTCCCAATGTTCTGGAAGGCGTCCGTCACCGCCGGGATGTGCCGCTTCCTCATCAAGGAGCCCAGGCTCTTCGCGATGCCTCTGCCTCCCGGTGCGCGCTGCCGATGATCAAAGTGCTGCCCATCTGCGGTGAGGCCAGATGCAATCTGGATGATGGCGCCGTCTCGGTAGCTCTGCGCCGCTTGCAGGGTGCCTTCCAGCAGCGGAAGGGCCGCCGCGAGCGCCCTGGCGTCGACAGCCTGATCGCTGCCTCCGGCATTGAGCAAAAGAGAGTCCAGGATGCTGGCCACAAGCTCGACGGCAGGCTCCGCCATGTCGTCATTCTCCGTCAAGGACTCGTTTTGCGGGCCGATCTTGCTACATTCGCTTCATGACCTCCACGGCCAACAGCGAGCCCATCGAACGCCGCTACCTGCTGATAGCCGTCGACGGCCGCCACACGACCCTCGGCCGCGCAACCGAGCCAGACCAGGAAGCCCTCGACACCGCCGCCGAAGGGCTCGATAGCCTTGGTTTGGCCGGGTGGTACGTCCTGAGCGAGGGCCGCTACTACTCGCAGGAGGACAAGATATCACTGCTCCCAATAAGGAGGCTGACGTCGAGCGACGGCGACTGGAATGCGGCAGCGGCAGCTTTCCAGGCGAAGCGGGCCGCTGCCCTGGCTTGCTGACGAAGTGCAACATTGAGCGCAGACATCATATCGAAGCGAGCACGGTCCCTACTTGCTGACTACCTTGCCGCAAACAAGTTCCTCAAGGACATCTCCGATGAGTTCGAGGAGGTAGGCATCGAGAACACTCCCGATCCAGGTTTCTCCGGAGCCCAGCGGCGCACCCTGATAGTGGGCTACTACCACAGCCTGAATTTCAAAAAGGCCGAGGATGCCCGAAAGTTTGTTGCGGTTTCGGCTCTCTTCGTAGGCGGCGGCGACGTTGGCCTGGTAATGGCTGGAGACGGACCGGGAGATGCCCCTCTAGCGCACCGCGTGCGTCGCGGTCGCTGTAAATAAGTTTCATGTCACGAAACCATGGCTTTCCGCCACCGACACCGTCATCCTGGTCATCGAAGGCCCCTTCCCGGCGCCACGGAGACCCCGACGATGACGACCACGACTCACGACGCAACCCTCGAGTGCCTCCGCATCCTCGCGGCCCTGGACCCCGACCGTGCGGATCTGCGCAACAGGCGCGGCTACAGCGCATCGGACAGCCGCCGAGGCCACCAGCTCGCTGCGCTCTCCGCCCTGGACGACCGCCAGCTCGAGGAGGGCCGCGTGCTGGTATCGCGCTATAGCGGCCAGCTCTCCTCGAGCCTCGTCCGCGCCGCTTTGCCGCCGCCCCCGCCCCCGCCGCCCGCGCCTCGGGTCAGCTTGGCTGATGCGCTCGACGAATGGGCGGCGTTCAGCAGGAGGGCGGCATGAGCTCGATTACTCCGGCGGCGATCGAGGCGACCCTCGAGTGCCTCAGGGTGCTCGCGGCGGCAGGAGACCTCGGACCGTACACGGCCTTTGTTGGACACCAAGCGACCAGGGAATCCCTGACTCCGGGGCAGGCCACATCTCTTCGCAAGATTCTGGTCCGCCACGCCGACCACCTTCCCGCCGACCTCCTCGCGGCCGCCCTCACCGACGAGCCACCCCCGCCACCGCCGATGCGCCGGGGCCCAGGCCGACCCCGCATTGGCGCCGAAGCCCTCTCGCCTGCGGAGCGCACCAGGAGACGGCGGGCTGCGGCGCCGGTGGTCGCCGTAGAGCTGCCCGCGGACGTGGCGGAGCGCCTACGTCGGATTAGGGATGCCGAGGGTGTGTCGACGGCGGCGCTGGTAACGGCGGCTTTGGATGCGCTCGAGGCGGCCTGAGCCATCAGGAATCAAGAAGGGCCGGAAGCTGGGGCGAAACCGGCTTCCGGCCCTAGGCATGTCGGCTGCGGTGCGGGTGCCTCGCCAAGTAATGTTGACAATAGATTGGCCTCCGCACCGGCTAGGACCCATGTCCGATAGAAGTGTGTCAACATTGTATTTTCGTAACGCAGTGACGAAACCCTTGAGTTCCGCCATCTGACTTGAGACCATTACTCCAACGGCATCCCGATGCCCCTGGAGACCTCCCATGCAACTCGTTTACGAAGCAAGCCGCGCTCGTTGGGAGGCGATCACGAGATACGGCGAAGGCGATGCGCCCCGGGCTGCCGGATTCTGCTGGAACCGGGACCTGACGCGGTGGAGCACCTACGATGCGGCCGCCGCGAACAAGCTCCGCTCCTCCGCTGACGAGGCCACCCGCGCGCTACTGGATACCGCCGTGGCCCTGGCATCCGAAGCTACAGCAGCCGCCGACGCTGCCAAGGCCGCCGCTTCCGAGGCCGCCGTCGCCGCGAGCCGGGCGACGGACGCGGACATGGAAATCCCGGTGCCGGATGGGCTGGCGTATCTCGGCTATCAAAAGGCGGGCATCGCATACGCTACGGCGCGCAAGGACACGCTGATTGCCGATGAGCCTGGTTTGGGCAAGACCATCCAAGCTTTGGGTCTGGCCAACACCCTGCTCTCGGATGCCAAGCCGGTTGTGCGGCTGCTCGTCGTCGGGCCGAAAATCGCGCTCTGGAACTGGCGCCGCGAGGCCGAGAAGTGGTTGGTCAGGCCGCACCGCATCGCGCTGTGGACGTCGAAGAGCCAACCGGATGCCGACGTGGTCATCGTGAACTACGATGTCATCTCCCGCCCGGCGGTGGCGGCGGCATTGCGGGCGCAGACGTGGGATATCGCGGTATTCGACGAGGCACATGCGCTCAAGAACGAGAAGGCGGCTCGGACCAAGGCGTGCCTTGGTTCGAAGAAGGAGAAAATCGAGGCCATCCCCGCTGCGCGCCGCCTGTTCCTGACCGGCACGCCGATTTTGAACCGCCCGGTCGAGCTCTACCCTATACTCCACGCGATGCGCATCCCCGAGGCCGCCCTCTACATCGACTACGCCATGCGCTACTGCGAAGGCCGCCACACCAGCTATGGCTACGATGCGAGCGGTGCCAGCAACCTCGATGAGCTGCAGGCTGTCCTCCGCGAGAAGGTCATGGTCAGGCGCCTGAAGGCCGACGTCCTGACCGAGTTGCCCGCGAAGCGATACGCCGTCGTCGAGCTTGAGGCGGACACCGCGGACCTCCGGCGTGCCGTCGTCGCCGAGGTCGCGGCCAAGGCGGCCTCGGACGAGCAGGAGAAGCGCCTGCGTGCCGCGGTGGCCGCCGCGCGCAGGGGCGGGAACCCGGCTGCGCTGAAGGTGGCCATCGACCGGCTGAGCCACGGGATGCGCGTCGCGTTCACCGAGATGAGCCGCCTACGCCATGCGACCGCAGTCGCCAAGGTCCCGCAGGTCATCGAGCACGTGTCGGCGTTGCTCGACGGATCCGACGAGTCCGTCCTGGTGATGGCCCACCATGCCGACGTCATCGCGGGCATCGTGGCCGGTCTGGCAGAGGCGGGACACGAGGCGGCCGTGATTACCGGGGACACGTCGGATGCGGACCGCCAGCGTGCCCAGGACGACGTTCAGGCACGCCGGAAGCGCGTGTTCGTGGGCTCGATGAGGGCATGCGGGGTCGCGATCACGCTTACGGCCGCATCGACGGTCGTTTTTGGGGAACAGGATTGGACCCCGGGCATCATGCAGCAGGCCGAGGATCGGGCGCACCGCATCGGTCAGGACTCCTCGGTGCTGGTGCAGCATCTAGTCGTCGACGGCTCAATCGACGCGTCGATGGCGAAGGCGGTCAGCAGCAAAGGCGGCGTCATCTCGGCCGCCCTGGACGACACCGACGAGGAAGTCGCGCAGGCGGATGAGGCCCCTACCGTCGAGGCGGCGGATGATGAAGAGGTTTTCGTAACGCAGGAACAGGATGCCCATCCGGAGCCGGAGGCCCCTGTCCCCGAAGCCGCCGAGCCGGTCGAGGCCGCCAAGGCTGTGCAGGAAGCCGTCGTGGAGCCGGAGCCGGAAGCGGAAGGGATTTTCGTAACGCAGGAGTCCCCTGCCCCGGCCGCCCGCCGTCCGCGTGGCCGCCCCCGCATCGGCGCCGATGCGATGCCTGCGGCCGAACGCATGCGGCGCTGGCGGGAGCGACATCGGATTTCGGGCGTCGAGGTTCCTGCGGCGCTCGCGGACAGGATCCGGCGCCTGCGCGCGGAGCGTGGCGAAACCAAGGCGCAGGTTCTTGCGGCTGCGCTGGCTGCCATCGACACGGCGTAGGAATCAGAAGAGGCCGGGAACCGGGTTTCCCCAGCTCCCGACCTCTTCTTGGCTTCCCGGCCTGCGCGACCCCGGACGGAGTGTGCAAGGCTGCATCATATCAGCACGCCACGCATGACGCACGGCTTTCGACTCATCTCGCCGACAGGATTCCCGCAACCGCCGTCAGCTTGCTGCGACAATCGGCACCCGCCGACCTCAGGCCCACGACCCACGTAGCCACCTGGGCGTCCGTAGCCAGCGCCGGAGCGGGCGCCACAGGCTCAGCCTGGCACACGAGAAGCGTGCTTGGCACCGCGAGATGCTGCACCGCTACCGTTTGACTGGCGCAGGCCGCCAAGCAGGGCGCGCAAAGCAGGAGACTGAGCACAGGCGACACTCGGCTTCGACGCATTGATGGCCTCCATTAGCTGGTCGTCCCTTGTTGCGCGGGCAGCAGCGTCGGCCGCCTGCGATTCGAGGGCGATCTGGTTGTTCAGGGCGTCGGCCCTGACGGTGGCGGTCTCGGCCTTCGCGGCGCTCGCTTCGGCGCGGGCGACGGTGACCTCGGCGTGGTAGTGCCGGACCGTGAGGCCCAGGCCACCGATGAGAGCGACGGCGCCCGCCAGGAACGCGGCGCGCCAATGGGTTGCGAGGAGTGCGAGGATCGCAGTCACGGTGTGCCTCCTACAAAGATGACGGCTGCAATCGCGACGGCGATGGCGATGAAGGCTGCGATGGCGACGTCAGCCACCGCGCATAGGACCCTCCTCACGACGGGCACGCTCCTGTGGGCGGTGGCGGCGGGCCTTCTTGGACGAGCGCGAGCATCACGGTGTCCAGGAGCGCAAGCACGGTTCCGAGTGCCTGGACCTTGTCCGGGTCGCACTTCCATCCGACCAAGAGGACGGCGGCGTTGATGATCGCGACGATGGTGCTGGCTTGGGTGAGCTGCCCAAGGATGATGGCCGCCGCGCCCGGGCGGCACCGCCACCGCCAGTGGCCGAACCGGTCAGGCACCCACCGCATGGCGGACCTCCTCGGCGAAGGATGCGAACAACCCGACGTGCGCCGGGGCCGCGACAGGCGCCGGTGTCGGTGCGGCCGCCGGTGTCGCCAGGGCGAGCTGCAGCCTGGCGTTGTTCCGATTGGTCCAGCCGCGGCCGAACTCGGCGAAGTCGGTCAGGCTCTCGTAGTACGCCTCGTGCCTGGCGCCCAGCTTCCGGATCAGGTCCAGCCGGTCGACGCGGGCGGTCGCGGCCAGGGTCACCGGGCCGAGGCGACCGTCGATTGCGAGGCCGCCGATGGTCTCCTGCAGCAGCTTTGCGGCGGTCGCCGATCCGGCCGTGTAGCCGAAGTCGTAACAGAGTAGGTCTACACCCGGCGGGAGCTGGTCTGCTGCGACCGCCATCCAGTAGCGGCTGTAGATCAGGTCGCTCAGCTCGTCCTTGGTCGCGGCCGCGAGGTCGGCTTCCGTGGTCGAGTGAATCCCGTGGTCGGACCGCCAGGAGGCGTAGGACGATAGGGTGACTCCCCAGGACGTGGCCCCGCCCCTGTCACCGGGTGTGACGTGCAAGGGCTGGCCGTCGTTCTGCGGAAGCCATGTAAAGTCCAAGCAGGTTTCGAAGCGGCTCATGTGCGCCTCCAATAAAAAAAGGCCGCCCGAAGGCAGCCCGGTGTCTGTCGTCGTGGTGGGTGACCGCGCCTAGCCGAGCTCGCGAATCAGGTCAGCGAGCGTCCGCGGGCGGTCGGCATCGTCGGCGGCGGCGAGCAGTCGGGCGGCAAGGATGCGGGCGAGGTCGGACCGGAGTTCGACGTTGACGTCGGCGCCGTATGTCTCAAGGTGGAGGGAGATTTTGACGAGCTCGGCCACGGATGGGCCGACTTCGATGCGCGACGTCATGTGCGCCTCCTGAAAATGAAGAACCCCGCCGATGAGGACGGGGGCCGTTGGTGGTTGGGGTGTTCAGACCGCTCGGCGAGCGGTAGCTGTTGGCGGCAGCCTGGAGGCCGACATGGTCAGCGCCCACCCACATTCGTTCCGCCTTCATCTAAAGCGATGGGGACGGTCCGTCGGAGGGTTCCACGATGATAAGGTCAGCGAGAAGTCTGTCTGGCTGTTCGTGTCAGCCTGTAGTTGGACGGACGACGAGTTTGTCTTGAGCAACGGTGAACAGGTTTACTCCCGAGACTTTCGTCTCGTGGTGTATCCAGGCGAACCGCTACTCCGTGACGGCACGCAGATAACAGGAGGAGGCGGCATCCTAAGCTACGTTCCAGCCTACGACGAGCTAGCGTCCAGCTTCGATGGTCGTGTCTACGTCGACCAGGAATGCTTCGCGGACATTTGCAGCCTGCTTCCCGCCATGGCTACCGGCGGATATGAGTGCGACCTCCGCATGGCGCTGAGCGGCCTGGAGTTCAAATTACCGGAGACCTTCGTCTGGGATGTCGATGCAAACCCGCACATCGTCATCCAATCTTTCCAGTTTGGCATCACGTCGAAGGCGCCGCCGGAGGACGACGGTCAGCCGTAACCGCCTGCCGTAGGGCTCGAGCATCCTCCAGAAGCGCACGCACCTCTTCGACGGCGCAGTCGAGGTCGTCGTTCTCGA
Organism: uncultured Acetobacteraceae bacterium; assembly: GCA_964249915.1. Taxonomy (GTDB): domain Bacteria; phylum Pseudomonadota; class Alphaproteobacteria; order Acetobacterales; family Acetobacteraceae; genus Lichenicola. Next base: position 28,848 of record CAXUEL010000001.1, read on the forward strand.
CTTGGTGGTCGAACTCGCTCCGATGGGACATCTCCGAACCCGCATCCGCCATCCTGGACTCGATGTCGGCAGCGGCGTCGCCACGGCGTTCCAGGCGCGCCCGGAGTTCCGCCATCGACGGCGGCACGAGGAACACGCCCACGACGTCGCCGGGGAGCTGGTCGCGGAGCCGACGGTGGCCTTGCCAGTCGATGACGAAGACCACGTCGGTTCCGGCATCCAGGGCGGCCTCGACCGGCGCCCTCGGAATGCCGTAGCTGCGGCCGAAGACGGTGGCGTGCTCGAGCATGGAGTCCGACGTCACGAGGAGGTCGAACTCCCTTTGGTCGCAGAAATAGTAGTCGACCCCGTCAAGCTCGCCTGGTCGCGGGGACCGGGTGGTGGCGCTGACCGACTGCCGCAGGCCAGGGTCGGTGGCGAGCAGCCTGGACATCATCGTGGTCTTGCCGCCGCCGGACGGCGAGGCCAGCACCAGGCATAGACCACGACGGCTCATGATGCGGCCCTCCTGGCGGCGGCGGCCTCGATATCGCGGCGCTCTTGGATGACGGTGTTCACCGTCCGTCGTGTGCATCCCATGCGCTCGGCGATCACCGAGGACGACAGCCCTTGTCGATGAAGATGCCAGATTCGGTCGTGGTCGACCGAGGTGTTGCTGCGGGCGGCCATCACGCAGCCCTCCTGAGCGCAGCAACCTGGACAACCGGAGCGCCTCTCCAGCGTGGGCCACGCTGCGTCAGGATTGCGCGCTTCCCGCTAGGATACGTAACAATGTGGCTGTGTGACCAGGAACTCGGCCCGCAGTTGTAGCCCATGTCCAGGTTTCCGCTGACCCCGGCGGTGTAGATGCCGTCCGTGATGCCTGCGGAGTGCGTGTGCGCGGTGTTCGCCCGCACGCCGAGTTGCCGGAAGGACCGCGGCGAACCCCTGGAACCGTTGGGGCCGCGGTGTCCATGCAACCCGCATTGGATGCCACCGCCCTGTTCGGCGCAGACCACCCACGAGTCATCTTCGCGCAGGAACCGGACCGCCTTAGCCACGTCGGACAGCTTATCCCGTACGGCGGCTTCGAACACGAAGAGGTCCTGCCCGGCCTCGATGCTCTGGAACATCCTGTAGTTCCAGTAGTGCCAGAACCTCGCGTTCGGCGCGTCCCGGTGGCCATCGGCCTCGGCCAGCCACCTGCGGAAAGCCTGGTCGTGATTGGATTCCACGACGACTGTCTGGCACCAGTCGCGGTGGATCCTATCCAGCTTGGCCGCGCACCCTGCGAGGTCGGCCTCTACCCTGTCCAGGCCCCGTGCGTGCATTACCGCGTTGAAGTATGGGTCCTGCCTGTTGTGATGGTTGCGCGCGGTGAAGTCCGCTAAATCATGCACATGCTGCTCGCGCGGGCGGAGGGACTCCAGGATGGAGCCGGGACCGCCGAAGCATGCGTCAGCGACGATGGGGTCTGCCTTCTCTTCGTGGAAGTCCCCCCATGTCACCGCCTCGACACGAGACCTTGTGACACCGGTCGGCGAGTAGTGGAACTCCAGGTCGTGGAAGCATCCGCTGTCGTCGGCGAGCAACTGCCGGACAAACCAAGCGCCATCGGCATCGACTTCGACGACCAGGGCACCGAACACGTGATGAAAGCTGGCCTTCTGTCCGGCTTTCCTCTCGACGTAATTTCGCTGGGTGACGGTTCCCGTCGTGTACAGGAAGCGAGCCGCTTCATGCTTCATCGTCGCCATGCTCTTCATGGCGACCTTCGCATGCGGCACTATCGCCGACGCCGACCGCGTGTAGCTGTCGAGACCGGAAAGCGGATCGGTCGCGGTAGGCAAGATATCCAGCTCTCCGCACCACACCAGGCCATGCGCTAGCTCCAGACTCTCATCGCACACGTATTCGAGGATTTCCGGATCATACCAGAGGTCTTCGTCCTGCTTGGTCGCCTTCGAGGCCCATGCCGACTTGTTATAAGAGAACCGCGACACGAGGATTTCCGCGTCGTGTGCGGCGGCGTAGGTGCGCAGGCTTGCGAGGAAGCCAGAATGCACGTGGGTGTTGTTCTGCGCGCTTGTCAGCACGAACCTTCGACGGTCGCGGCTGACAGGTTTCGGGGCCGGGCTGGGGATGCGGCCACCAGCGACCGGGCGCTCCTCGGTGTCATCGTTCGCGGGTACGGCATCCGGAGCGCTGCGTGTCTCCAGCAGCAGCCTAAGCGCCGCGACCTGAGCGACCAAGTCCTCGACGGTGGGTGCCGCACCGACTCGCGTAGCGGCCACCTTTCGACGGCGGTGGATTGTTGCGGGTGAGACCCCTTCGAGCTGCGCTTCCGCGCGGAGCGTCATGGGGCGGTGCGCGACCTCGGCAGATGCCGGGACAACGGGCGCACGCGTGGCGACGTTGGTTCGCATGTGTTTCATGGTGCGACCTCGTCCGGGTGGTTTGCAGGAACGCAGCGGGAAGTCCGCGTCCTCAAAGTCAGCTTGACGAAGCGGCACGCACAAAAGCAAGAAGGCTGCAAGCAAAGGATGCTGTTATTCGTGTTATGTCCACAGCCTTTGCGGAATGTAAACTTTTAGCGGTGACCGAAGCGGTTGTCCTTGAGAAACACCACGTCTGCTCCGACTTCTGCCAACTTCGTGCGGAGGTCGCTGAGCGTGTCGGACAGCAGGCGCATCTGCTCGTCTCGGCTCTTCGTCCGCTCCTCAAACTCCATTTCGAGATGCGAAAGCCGCTTTTCGTGATCGGCGAGTTGGGAGTAAGCACCCGCTGCATACCAGATGCCTACGACGAGTTGAGCCAGGACTGCGATAATCACCGCTACGCCAATCGACTTGTCGATTTGCCATCCGCTCGGCGCACGGACTATCACGCTCTGTACAGATGCGGACGGAGCTACAATTGTCGGAGGCGGTGCTCCGGAAGTCGTGGATTCGGACATGCGCGTAGACTTCCTGTTCGCGCACATCGGCGCCGTAATTATGTAGTCAGCTAGGCGTGCCGATGCCGGTGCCGCTGTTGTCCGGTGTCGACCAGTGCCAGACTTCCGCGCCGATGCTTTCGCCGTCGGACGCGGCCCAGGTGCAATGGTCGCGGTTCGCGCCCAACACGTTTCCGATCCAGGTCAGGACCGCGCAGAACACGGTCGCCGCCCTTGACCCGGCGGCGCGCGCCCTGTCGGCTCGGCGGCTCACGGTCTCTCTTGGGAGGCCGCCGAGCAAAATGTTGAACACAAGGTCAGCAGTCAGCAGCGCGTTGATGGCTAGCTGCCGGACGACGGCGCACGGACCGCAGGTCACGATGCACCTCCGGATACCGTCGCGGCCGGGGCCGCCGCAGCGGTTGAGGCGGGCGCAGCCGTGGTGGTCGCCGTGGCAGCCGCGGGCGCTTGGTTTGCGAGGATTTCCGCCGCCCGGGCCGCCGTCAACAGCCCAGCCGCCGACATCGCGTCTACGCCGCCAATAGTGCTCGGGTCGCCCAGGTCCACATAAGTGGCCCCGCTGATTTTCAGGAGCCAGACCAGCACCGCCGCATTGCTCTGGGCGGCCGTGGCAATGGCATTCTGCTCGGCTGTCGTCAGCAGAGCCATGAACTGCAAGCTTGTCAGCTTCGGCGACGCCGGGGCGACCACCGGCGGTGCCGAGAACACGGTGCCGCTGAAAGACCAACCCGCGACCGGCTGCGGCGACAGCGAAGTGACGTCATACCAGGTCAACGAAGCCGGATAGAGGGACTCGATGCTGAGGCTGGTCGCCAACGTCTCGACAACAGTACCGGAAACGACGTGCGCGTAGGTCCGGACGGCCGCAGCCGAGCTCAGAGTGCTGCTCATGTTCGACTATCCTTCCACGACGACGAGGCCGGGCGCGCCGTATCCGCCGCCGTGACCGCTGTAGTACGCGCCGCCGCCTCCGGACCCGGCCGCCTGGCCGTACTCAAGCAGACCGTCGACGGTCGAGCCGCGCGCACCTCCGCCCCAGAAAGAGGCTCCGCCGACACCGCCGTACGCATTCGCGGCTGGCGAGCCGTCGGACCCGCAGCCGCCGCACAGCAGAAGCGATGTCAGACCCTGCGCGCAGGTGCCCGCGCCGCCCAGGCCGCCCGATGCCCCATTCTGGCCGCCCTGACCAGGTGAGCCGCCGCTGGCCGCGAGGTAGCTGCCGAAGCTCGACGTCGAGCCGTAGCCGCCATCGGCGCCCGCATCGCTGCCCATGAGTCCGGCGCCACCAACCACATAGGGTACGACCTGACCGGCGGTGAGCGTGATGTAGCTGATTGCCGTCCCGCCTGCCCCGCCGCCACCGCCCGCTTGCGTCGACGTGCTGCCGCCGCCGCCGCCACCGCTGCCCGTTACTGTAACCCGGTAAGTGCCGGTCCAGGGCGCGGTCCAGCTTTTGACACCCGCTTGGTCGTCTGTGACGAGGAACTGGCTCTGCCCCGGCCGAATAGCTGCGATGTCCTTGGCTTCCTTGGCCTGAAGGGCCGCCAGCCCGGCGGTCAGCGCGCTGAGGGCGGCGTTGATGGCGGGGAGCTTGGCACCGACGAACGGTGCGCCCGGGTAGACCGAGATGTCGCCGACGGCGACAGAGCTCTCCCCGTAGTTTACGGTGATGACGTAGAGACCAGACCATCCGGCATCAACCGCCGGGGTGGCTTGGGTGCCCGTTGGGGCCGCGACACCGGCGCGGAGCTGGAGCTGGCACGACTGGTAGCGCCGTGTGAGCTGAGCGCCGCCCGCGCCACCCGGTCCGGAGAACGGCTGGGCCGGGTTCGCGGAGTTGTAGTAGGGCACCACAGCGCTAGCGCCGTCCGCTTCCAAGAAAGCCGCCTCCAGCAAGTAGGAAATCGACTGGCCAGCCGTGGTCGGCGCGGTCAGCGGGAACGTGGTGCTCTCTGTGTTGACGCCAATCTTGACGACCGGGTCCGCGTCCGCCGCTAGCGAGCTGAAGGCGTTCTGGTCGACAACGGTTGTCTGAAAGATGGAGCCCGGCCCCACGACGATGCCAAGCGAGCCAACCGCTGGCGTCGCGGCCAGTCCGTCGACTACCGGTCCCGATCCGACGACGGCCTGCGCCAGGTAGCCGTCCGCGACCATCGCCGCTCTCTGAAGAAAGAGCACGTCAGCAGACGCCGGAATCTGGCCGGGGTAGATGATGGCGCGATCCATGCGGCGCTCCTGGCGTGTAGGCATGCGGCGTCACCCCGGCGCCTGAGCGTCGAGGTGGCCGATGTCGGATGGGTGTTTTCGGGACCGTCAGAAGACGGCGGGCGGCTTAGCTTTCGACGAGGCTTTCGACGCGTGCGGTCACAGGACCCTGGCCACCGGTCATCGGGAAGAAGTCGGCAGGGGCCGCGACATCGACGAAGAAGCCCCAACTTGCGGAAGTCGGCAGGTAGCCCCACTGGTTGTAGTTCGCATAAGCCAGAGGAACGAAGTCCACGCCGTTGCGGCTGAACGAGAAGGTCGCGCCAACACCGGACCTATCCACGAGCCGAAGCCAGATGCGGGCGCTGCCGTTCAGGGACACGATTGCGATCGGGTTTCTGTAGCCGCTGGGGTTTGCGCCACCCGAGAAATTGTTCACGACCTGACTGAGAGCACCAGAGGGCCGGAAGGCGCTTGGCGTGGCGTTCCCGATGCCGCTGGTGTCGCTGCCCACGGCGGCCACGTAGAGGTTCCCGTTGACGGGGTCATGCAGGCCGATGCCGACTTTGAGTCCAGGTGCGTCGGGCAAATCATGCTCGATGAGCGCCGTCAGTGTCCTTACGCCGGAGCTGCCGTACGCCGGTACCGGCTTGCCCTGATATGCGATGGCGGGCGTGGACGAGGAGTTCACGGTCTGGCCGCTGCACACGAACGCCGTGCCATCGTCAGTCCAAGTCGGCGATCCACCGAAACCGATGACATCGGTGAACAGCGAGAACGCGGGCCTTGTCAGCGTCGGCGAGCTGCTGGTCGCCACGGTCACGTTGCCGCTGCTGTCCGGCAGGACGCCGTTCACTGACTTGACGGTTCCCCCGCCCGCAGCGGTAGCCGCCGCCAGGGCAGCCGCTGCCTCGGTTTCCGCGGCCGTCGCCGCCGTCTCTGCGGTCCCGGCCTCGGTCGCGGCGGCGGCCGCGGAGGTCCCGGCGGCCAGGGCGTCGTTGTCAACATCCTGGAGGGCGGCATTCAGAGATGCCGCCGGGAGGACGGTGTGCGCCTGAAAAGCGGGGAAGCCGGTCATGTCATCTCGCTTTCGTCCAAGATGAAGCTGTCATCGAGGTCCTGATTTCCGAACGGCGGAACGTTGGTCAGGCTGACCCAGCAGACCGTCGCGGCCGGACGGGTCGCTTCGATGACGTCGTAGATGTCGTCGTCAGAAACACCGGACACCTGGTCCGGACTCACATACTCGATGGCGCCGACATCCCAGCCGCCAATCGAGCCGTCGAAGCCATCGACATTCGGAATGCCGCCCACATGGGGACGGTAAGCGGTGATGAATGTCTGGAACGCCAGCGATGGGTCACCCCAGGCACCGCCCGCGTCGTAGCCGCAGCCGCCCAGGTCGTAGCCGCCGCAATCGCTGCTGTTGCCTGGCTCGACAATCAGAGGCATCTGACCGGTGAGGTCGACCAGCGCCGCGACCATCGCCTGGCGGGTCGCACGGGACCGGAGGATTTCGCGCTTGATTCGGACACGGAAGGCGGCGTCGGTTTCGCCGTCCAGGCGGTAGACGCGTGTGCCTAGGAAGTCGGCGCAGAGGCCGTCGAGGAAGTCGTCGGTCGCGGTGGCGAGCCGGATTTGCAGGCGTGAGAACTGGATCCAGGAGGAGAGCTGCGCGTGCGCGTAGCCGAGGCCCGCGAGGATTCCGTCGAGGATGGGCGTGCTGCCGGGCTCGCCCCACCAGCCGCGAGGGAGAACGCGTCGGATGCGTGCGGACCAGGAGGCGGCGTCGAACCCGAGCATGTTCGACCTCCGCAGTCAGTGGCTCAAGTGGGTTAAGTGGGTTACTTCGGCACTGCTTCGTAAAAGATGCAGGGCTTCTGTCTCTGACACTTTTCACACGGAGTAAGAAACAAACCCACTTAACCCACTTGAGCCACTTGGAGAGGCCGATATGGCGCCGGACCACATCTCCAGTTAAGAATGAGACTCAACTGGCCGAAGTCGTGTCCGCATACCAGGGTATGTGTAGTGTTGTGTGGGTGTGGTCAGACGCTCAGCTCACCGACACCGACCGCGCTTTGACGACCACGCCTGCCCCGGCCTGCACGTCGGCAGCGCGGCCGTTCAGGGTCACCCCGGTCACGTTCGAAATCGTCGCCGAGGCCGCATAAGCGAGCGCAGACACCCTTGTCAGCGACAGGGTTCCACCCACGGACAGCGTGTCGACATAGGCCGCGATGGCGGCTTCGATTGGTGCCACCAACCCGGCCTTCGTCCCGCTGGAGATGACCAGGGTGAGAGCAACGTCGACGTATAGGATGCTAGGCGACTGAACCGAGAACGTCGAACACAGCGGCCTGACGGCATCGACAGCCGCATACACGGACGCCTTCAGAGCAGCGGATGGCGCTCCGGAGCCGTCGTCCACCACGACCACAAAGTGGCCCGGCCTGCTGGTGCCGTCCTCCGCCACGTTCTCCTCAATCTGCCAGGTCAACCCCGCCTGCACACCCGCGACAGCAGCGGCAATGGCGAGGCCGGTGGCCTTGTCCAGCGAACCGATATACTCGACGAACCGGACCTTGACGGCGGCATCCGTCTCGCCCGGCTCGCCACCCTCGGTGGGGGCTCCGTTCGAGACGACATCGATGCCAGCGACGGCGGTTCCGAAAAGCGAAATGGCGCCTTCAACGACGTTGCCGCCTGCCCCCGCGACGGTCGCGGTAATTGGCACTGTCACCGATGCCACGCCCGATTGCAGCACGTAGCCGCCTGCGGTCCCAAGGGTCGCCGAGTAGGCGGCGTTCGTCGCGTCGGCGCCGATGGCGTACGTCTCGGAAGCGTCCGCTGTCCGCACGGTGGTGCCGACCAGGACCGTCGCAGAGCCGAGCGCGACATATCGGCTCAAGGTCACGGCGCCGGTGGCGTAGGTAGCTGGCAGTCGGGGCGGGCAGCCATAGTCGGCGATGAAGCTGTCAACATCGCTACCGGTGCTCGTGCTCAGGCGGCTGGCACTGAGGACGCGGTAGACGTTGGACTGCTGGACGCTCCACTGAGCTGCGGATGCCTGGAGCAACGCGCGGCCTGGCGAACCCACGGTGAGGTCGAGAAGCACGGTGGCCGCCGACTGTGCCGCCGCGATCATGCCGCCCAGAATCCCCTGCAGCGTCGGCAACGAGAGCTGCATGGGGATGCATCCTTATGTGCTGACGAGGACCTTCTGGCTCGCGCCCGTTTGGTCGACGTAAACGATTGTCGCGGACACCGTGCCCAGGCCGTCCTGCGCGACGGTTACCGACGTGACGGAGGCGATCGTGGATTCGAGGAGCGCCTGCTCGCTGATGAGCGCCGAGAGGGCGGCCGTGTTGACTGGTGAACCGACAAATCGGCCGAGGCCCGCCCCGTATCCGGGGTTCCAGGGGTCGTCGCCGGGGTTCGTAAGCAACCGTCGGATAAGCCGCTGTTCAGTGAGGGCCGCACCGCTGACGAGCGCCAGCCCGGCAGTGCTCGACAGCGCCAGGTCACCGCCCCAGGGGAGCGAAAAGTCGGCCATTGGTGGGCCTCCGGCTATTCGGCGTCCGGCTTCGTGGTCGGCCCGACGCTCTGCTGGTGGTCGTGGCTGTTGTAGTTCCCGCGCAGGCGGTCCAGCGACCCGTGCTGGTCCGAGACATCCATCGTAGATGTGATGTTGCCGTCAACGAGAAGGTCGCCTTTGATATGCCAGGCGCCTCCGACACCATGGAGGAAAGCTCCTCCAGGCAGGAACACGCCGAACTCGCCAGGCTGCACCGCTTTGCCGGTCACCGCGCTAGTGGGAGGCACGTCCACCGAGCTGAAAACGCGACCGACAACCACCGGATGGTCCGCGTCCCCGTGCGCGTGAACCACCAGCACCTGGTCGCCGACGGATGGCGGCGACACGATGCCGAAGCCACCGCCCGCGGACACCGCCGACGCATCGGGGATCCATCCGGACAGGACGCCCTCGGGCTGGATGGTCACCCGGATTGAGTGGGCGGCCGGGTCTACGCTGGCGACCGTGGCGTAGCGCGGCTGAGCGATGCTCGCGACGACGGCCTCGGTGTCGCGCCGCAGCGCGTTTCGGAGATGTTCGAACGACATTTCGGAGGATACCCAAATCTAGCAGCAAGCGATCCAGATCGGAAGCAAGCCGTGACGCGTCAGCCGACCTCGGCGTCGCTTTCCGTGCGATGGTTCTTGAGCTTAAGCGTCTGCCGGAAGCCCGCGTCCATCGACCATTCGCGGTCAATCTCGTCCACATAATAAGGAAGGTCGAACGACGTCCCCGTGCCTGACAAGGCAACCACGGTGCGTGCGTCCATAGTCATCTCGCCAGGCATCGTCACCGTGCAGAGCCGCTCGTGCTTCACGAGGTCCGCATACTGCGCCTGCACGTAGGCCAGCGCGGCCGCCGGGCTCATGCCAGGTCGCGGCGGCAAGACGTATTCCTGCGCGTCGGCAGCCTTCGTCGTCGGGTAGGCGATTTCCTGCGCGGTCTTCCCCTTGCTGCTCCAAATCCGCATCACGACGCGGATGTCTTTGGCGAGCGTCAAGTTGCGCTCGAGCTGGATGTCGAGGACCGGGCTGCTCGGATACGCGACGCCGCTGGTAGCGGGCGTCCACGCCAGCGGAACCGGCGTGGCGGTGGCTGCGTCGACGGCGATCTTGAAATGAAGGGTCTGTCCGGACAAGTAGCAGTCGGCGCCGACATGGCGGGCTAGATATACCAGGAGGTCCCATTCCGTCGTCGTCTTGCTGAAGCTGTCGGCAGTGAGTTTGTCGTGCTCCAACTGGTAGAAGGCGCCTGCCAGGGTTCCGAAGTCGTCCACATCGACGGTCAGGCTGCGTCGGGCGGCGAGCGTCTGGACGATTTCGCTCACCGTCTGGTTGGCGAACGTTTCCTTCGTTTTCGCATCAATCAGGCGGCTGCTGAGGTCCCTGCCCTCGACCTCGACGGTGCCGCCCACGAGGTCGATGTGGACCTTGTCGACCTGGCCGACGAAGGCGGACTGCCAGGACGCACTGCTCTCTGCGGCGCCGTCGGCGAGCAGGGCAGCCTGGATTTCGAGGAGCACCGGGGGGTCGGCGTCTGCCCATGTCGAGAGCACGCTGGGGTCGGCGGACGACGAGAAGCGGGCGTAGACGGTGTTTGCGCGGTAGCTGTTCGTCTCGTGGACGTCGACGCTCTCGCATCCGGTCAAAGGGGTGCCGTTGAGGAGGGCGCGCCAGCGGGGGTGCCGTACGATGCCGGGGGTGACGGGCCAAGAGGAGGCGTCCATGATGCACTCCTTTCTGGTAGGAAGTGAGAATGTCCGACCATGACAATTGGGGTGTTATTGGTATCTCGGCGCATGTGCGGCTTCCGCCAGGCGTTTCGCAGGTGGAAGCATGCCCTGCCATCAACGAGGTTCTAGAAGGCTTAGGCATTAGCGGCGAAGCAGGGCCATTGAGAAGCACAGAAGACATCGTAGTTGTTGGGATGCCCGCCCCTGTTGGGGTTTCGGCCCATGAAGAAGCACGCCGCATTCTGAAGCTACCCGAGGTTTTTCCAGCCATAACGAAGCGCCTACGGGAGCTTCAGAATGCGGTTCAGCCCTAACCCGGCACCCCGCCGCTAAAGCTTGCCTCGAAATCCGGCACCGTCAGCGTGGTCAACCCCGCCGGTAAGTCTGCCGTCAACAGCCCGTTCGCCTGCGCGATCGCCAGCCAGGCGGTGGCGTCCCCGTACTGCACGCTCGCGATCCAGAACAGGTCGCCATCCGCACTCGAAACGGTAACCGTCGAAGGCATCACTGACTCCTGTCAAAAATCGGACCGCCGCAAACGCCCCGCAGAGCCCCGAAAACGTTGTTGGCCTACCTAAATCCTGCCGGACCGCTTCCGCCCGCCACGGAGCCCCACAGACGTTTTCGGCCGCCAAACTCGGTCAGGCCGCCATATTCTTGACGGCCCGCCCTAGATACGTGGAAGCCTGCGACGCGGCCGCCTGAGCATCAGCAGCGGCCGACGCCAGCGACAGGTTGCCCAGACCGCCGAAGGTCGTCCCGGCGCTCGCCCCCGCAGCAGCGACCGACGCGAGCTGCGCGTCCGCTGCGGTGGAGGCGGCCGATGCGGCGGAGGATGCCGTCGACACAGCGGACGACAGCGACAGGAAAGCAGGCGACCCACCGGTCAGGGCGGCCCCGACCGGTAGAGCGGCCTGAGCGACGGTGGCGGCTGATGCGACGGCCGGGGCGAGCGAGGACAGGCCCAGGGCGCTGCTGATGTCCGAGGCTACCGACGACAGCAGGGTCGGCTGGCTGGTGCTGGGGCCGACCGTGACCACGACGCAGACGACGCGGTAAGGCAGTAGCGACCCGGCCGACCCGTACTCGCAGTCAAAGGTCTTGAGGACCACGTTCCGGCGGAAGGCCCCCCACGTCAGGGTGACCTGCTGTCCGGCAATCCGGATCGCGTCGAGCTGCATCGCTCGCGAGACAGCGGTGCCGCCGGTGAAGTAGCCGCTCCACTCGATATCCCGGTCATCCCTGCCCAGGGCATCCACGACCCGACCACCGCCCGGAAGCTTGTGGACTACAAGCTTCTGGTCACCGCCGAACGGCATGCGCGCCGGGACTTCGAGGCCGCTCAGACCGATGCCGCCGAGGGTGACGGCGGGCCCGTTGAGGAGGCTCTCGACGGTGGATAGAAGACCGAGGCCGGTGGCGATTATGCCGGACATCAGTTGAGTCCTCCTGCGCCTGGCTGTAGCGGCGAGGTGCGGCTGTCGAAGCCGGTGGCGCCCGTGCTGGGCCCGGACGCCTGCCTTGCGTTCACCGTGTTGACGGTGCGCGCCAGGACGCGGCCGTCCACCTGAAGCGTGCTGTTGACCTGAATGGGCTGCGAACTGCCCGGCTGGACGGTGCTGTAAGGCACGCCGCCTTCGCGTTTGATGCCAAGCGCGTCGAACAACCCGTCCAGAACGCCCGCTTCCTGCTTGGGCGCCACCCAGTGGCTGGGGTCGGTGGCCGCACGCTGCTGTGCCGGGGTCATCGACCGGTGCGCCGCAATAACGTCGCTCTCGCCCTTGTTGAGCGGTGTCGACCGCATCACTGCGGCCACAGCGCCCAGAGGACCTGCGACCCTCAGGATCATCGCGAACAGGCCGCCCAAGGCACCGGTCACGGAGGCAATCTGCGCCACCGGCACGCCGATGACCTTGGACAGCAGGAATCCAAGGGCGCTGCCGAGCCCTCGCATCGCCGCCGAGGCCGCGCCGCAGCCGCCTAGGACGAACAGGAGCCCTCGGAACACCGTCAGGAACGGCGACAGCGCCACGGTCGCTACCGCCATGGCGCCACCCAGGACCATCAGGCCACCGAGCGCGGCGGTGTACTCGAGCATCTGGCGGGCGGCTTCCGGGTGAGCAATCACCGTCTGCGTCATCCAGTGGATGCCGTCGGTCAGGGAGTGCAGCACACCGATGGCAGCGGGAACGCCCGCGTCGCCCAGGGCTTGCAGGAAGCCCTTCCAGGCTTCCTGCAGCTCTCGGACGTTGGTGTCCAGGTCCTTGTCGTGGAGCTGCTGCGAGGAGTCGTCTACACCTTCGGCGTGCTGGAAGAGGTCGGCGGTCCGGGCAAACTGGACCCTGTTCTGGAACGCTTCGCCAACCAGGCGCTGGGTGGTCTGGCGGCCGAGTAGCTCGGTTAGCTTCGTCAGGACGTCGTCCTTGGCGACACCGGCCTTCTCGAGCATCGGAATCAGCGTATCGTTGACCCAGGTGAACTCGTTCTTTTTCATGTCCGCGAGGTGCATACGCTCGCGACCGGCCTCCGTGTTGGTGACGTGGCCGCCTTTTTCGACGTTGAAGTCGCGCCCCTCTTTCATGATGCCGAGCTTCTCGAAAGCTCGCCACACGTGCAGCGGCGCGGTGCCGCCCTGGAACTGCTGGAAGAGCGACCCCATGGCCGTTCCGGCGCGCGACGCGCCCATCGCGACCATGGCTTCCGTGGCCCACCCGTAGAAGGCGGTCGGGTCCATGGCCTTGCCAGCTAGACCGGACTGCTTGGCGAAGGCCAGGTAATCCTGAGGCTTCAACATGCCGCCGGACGCCTTAACGCCCCTGGCCATGGCGTCCATTTCGGCGATGAGCTTCTGCGGGTCTACCTCTTCCTCACCGGATGCCCCACGGCTGAAGATGTTGCCTCTGAGGTCGGCGACCTTTACGGCATCGCGGACGGCGCTCTCGCTGTCCGCGCCCGTGAACTCTTGCAAGTTCCACGCAAGCTTGGCCGCGAACGGAAGGACGGAGAAAGCCTTGTCGTGGCTGCCGAGCTGTCCCGCCAGCTCGCGCTCCATCTTCACGGCCATCGCCGGGTCCAGGGTGCGGACCTGCTCGGCAGCGGCGAACGCCCGCGCCTTCACGACGGCGGGGTCAATCTTGAGCTTGCCGCCGAGCTGCGCGGTGCGGTCGAGCTCGCGGTTCAGCTCGCGGCTGGCCTCGATTGCATGCGTGACGCCGTGGATCAGGCCCAAGCCAGCCATCGCGGAGACCACGCCACCGACGGCCAGGGCGACTTTGCCGAAGGACTTCTCAAGCTCCTTGGCGCCGGTGTTGAGATGAGCGAAATGCCGAGCGATTAAGCCGAGCATTTGCGGCGCGTTGCTGGTCAGCCCGAGGTGGACGCCGACCCTGAATACGTCAATCACGGGTGGATCCTCCTCTACTCGATGGGGATGCGACCCTCGAAGACCTCAGCGCCGACCAGGGTTGTCACGACCCCCTGCTGGAGGATCCGCGCGACCTGCTCGCCCGTCTGGACGGCGGCACCGCCCAGGAACGACCTCGGCGGAATCTTGTCCGTCCCGAGTTCCTGATACTCGGCGATCTCCGAGTTTGACCCGATGGCGGCCTCGAAAGGAGCGACCACGTGCTCGATGCTGTCGCGCAGGCCACCGGTCCGGAGCAGCGGGTCGTCCTCGGGGAAGCCCTGGCGGACGCGGTCGTCGCGGGTGGCGTCGGCCAGGCTGGCCCAGTCGGCAAAGGGCGAGATGCCGGTCTGATAGTGGCCGATATTGGACTTTGCCTGGTTTTGGACGACGAGCGCCGCCTGCTCCATCGCCTCCTGGTCGCCGTGCTCCAGGCGTTCGTGGACCGCCGCGAGGTGGAGCACGAACTCGGCGATGCTGAACTCACGCACCATCGCTCTCCTTGCTGCCCGGCTTCCGCCACTCGCCGGTCCGGTCATCCCAGGAAGAACCCTCGAACTCGGAGAACGTGATTGACCACGCGGCCCGCTCGTCGGCATCCATCTCGTCGATTTCAGCCTGCGTCATGCCGTGCTTCCGCAGCCAGGCGATCTCCCGAAATACGGGATGCCGAACTAGGAGGCGGATGCGGCCAAAGGGTCGGCGGCGACGGCCTCCGCGGCCTGCGCTTCGATGGCGTCCTGTGCGGCGCGGTATGCCTTGACCATCGCCATCTGCTGATGGAGCTGCACCACCGCGAGGCCGTCGTCGCCGAGGCGGTCAATCATGGCGTCGATCTGCCTCTCGTTGGTCGGCTTGGCGCACGGCACGCCGTCGATGGACACCACGGACGCGGCGGCCTGCACGCTCATCACGTACGGCTGGTTCATCGACTGGTCGGGGCCGATAGCGCGTAGCAGGCGGAGCTGTTCCAGCGCCGACATGTCCTTGACGGTGAGCTTGCGGCCCTTGGCGTCGGCGAGGACCGTGGGTTCCGCGCTCATCAGATTGCCCGCTTGTAGCGCGCGTAGCCCTTGAGCTCACCGGCGACCGGCGACCCCGACTTCCAGGACCCCGGCTTGTACTGGAGGTCGAGCTCGGTGTACTCGAAAGTGCTCGTGGTGCCGTTGCGCTCGATGATGGTCTCGTAGCCGGTGAACTGAGGCACGAAGCCGCCCGCGACCCAGTAGGCCGCCTCCAGCGCCGCGAAGAACGTGTCGACGGTGGCGTCCTCCCTGTCGAACTTGAGCGACAGGTTGTGGCCGTCTGGCAGCGAGAACTGCCGCGTCGGACCGTCCAAGACCTTGCTCTTCGCGGTCTCGTACATGGGCTCGGAGTCGTAGCCGGTGAGCTGCGGGAGCTGCATGGTGACACCGGTCGGGCCCACCAGCATGAAGCTGATGTCCTTGCCGACCGAGAAAGTGGTGTTGGTGCTGGTGCCGGACATGGGCAGACCTCATGAAAAAGGCGCCCCGAAGGACGCCTTGGTTGTCTACGATGAGTGGTGGAGGGGTCCGCGTCAGCCGACGGCGACCGAGGCCCCGCCTTGCAAGTTTACGAACAGCTTCTCGGTGATGCCCTGGTAGCGGACCATGACGTTGGCCTGACTGATGCCCAGGGCGCGGGAAGCATCAGGGTTGTTCGATCGGTCGCAGACCACGGTGTAGGGGATGGAGCCGTCATCGTCGCCGATGAGGTCGTTCGTCTGCATCATGCTGAGCAGCGCAAGCAGCGTCACGCGGCAAGCCGTCAGGTTCGGCAGGCTGTTCGGCCGTCCGACGTAGACGCCCATGCCGCCGTTGATGGTCTTGGCGATGTAGTTGGTCATCGCAGTGTAGCTGTCCGACTGCCTCGACGCGTCCGACGAGCTATTGTGGCCGACCAGCGATGACCAGTAGCTGCCACCCGGGCTCGGGTTCCCGATGACATCGATGCCCGCCAGGACGAGCTCCTCGATTTCGGCGGACGAGTAGCCGACCAGCGCGCCGGATCCGACGGTGCCGGACTTCTGGCTGCCGACGATGCCAGCCAGCGCCTTGTTGAGAATGGAGTCGTTCGGAGACAGCGACACGCGCTCGGCGGCCGCGACGACGGCAGGCGACACCAGCCGGATAATGCCGTTCGTGGTGTCGCTCCAGTAGAGCCAGTCGCCCAGCATCACATGCACGCTGTAGTCGTCGACCCCTGCTCCGCTCTTGTTCGTGGACGCGGTGGCGATGGTCTCGGATTGCGCACCGGACACGTAGACCTCGATGCCCTCGCCCTGCGCGAACGGGACGAGGACCGCGAACTGCGCCGGGTCCGTCATGTCCACCGGGGTCGCGGCTGAGCAGCCCTGGCCACGGAGCGCGTAGAGGCCGGTCCGCGGTGCGACATCGACGCCAACCATCGTGGCCGATGTCACCCCGGCGGCGCCGTCCGCTCCGCCCGCGAGCTGGTAGGCGGCGGCCGTCGGCAGCGCGCCTGCGGCGGCCGCGATGTTGTCGAACACCTCCTGGCTGCCCGACAGGCTGACGACCACGCGGAAGGTGCCGACCTTCGAACCCTGGGACACGGAGACCGTGACGCCGTCGCCGACCACGCCGGTGTAGAGCGCGGTGAACTCCCCCGTCGCGGCATTGAAGCGCACCAGGTTCGACTGGCCACGCAGGACCCCTGCGCCCGTGTTCACTGCGGCGGCGACGGCAGACCAGAATGCGGTGGCCTCGGACAGCACAGCGGCAGCCAGCGTGAAGGTCGCGGCGACATCGGTCCCGTCGGACACTCGGACCGCCCTGAAGGCGTTGACGCCCTGCAGTGCGGCCACGGTCGCCGCGGTTGCCAGGTCGTGCACGCGGTTGGTGACTGGGCCGAAGCTGGACACGGCGCCGGACGGGTCACCGAACGTGATGGGCATGCCGACCGGGCCCCAGCTTCCGACGCCCACGAGGCCGAGAACGTTGGTCGGAGCACCCGACAGCAGGGTCGGCGGGGCGACAATGGCGACGTAGACGCCTGCGACGAGCTGGGATGCGGGGTTCGAGCTACCTGCCTGGATGATGGCCATGGAGAGGATTCCTCACGCGGAAGCGGCCGCCTCGGACAGGTCCGGGCAGCGTCAGGTGGATGGGATGTCGGTGTGCGGCAGGCCGCGAGGTGGTCAGGCGGCGAGCGTCACGCTGGCGCGCGGGAACAGGATCGGCGACACCGCGCGGGTCTGCATCGTCGCGTATTCGACCGAGTAGCGAAGGTCCCTGCGGTAAACCCCGGATTTCTGGCCGGTGTCGTCGGGGAACGTGCCGTGATACGCGACCAGGCCCTGAGTGCCGCCCGGCAGGTCGATGAACTCGCCGTCGAACACGGCCAGTGCGCCGTCGATAACCCTGGCTGCAGCATCGCGGAGTTCCGGGGTCGGGCACCACAGCGTGACGCGGAAAATCTGCGCCTGACGCCGGACCTCGCGCGCCAGCGTGACCGGGGCGCCCACGCGGACCGCGAAGTCGGCGGCAACGGGGACCGTCAAAACATCTCCGGATGCCGAGGCACCTGGCACGATGGCGGCCAGGGCAGTGACGACATCCGCCGGTAGGGCGGCTGCCTGGACCCCGTGGACTTGGCCAGCGAGCAGGACGGAGACGATTTGTCCGCTGCCACCATTGCCGCCGAAGGTCACCGTGTTCCCGGCGACGGTGGCGGTCAGGGTGACCGGGGCTCGGGATGCCTCGCGGAACTCGGACAGGTAGCGGGTCAGGTTCCGCACCGCGCCGGGCACCGAAAAGACGGTGGCGTTCACGACCCCGGCGGCGAGCGAGGCGTCCTCAGTGGGCGCGTCCGGCCAGCCGCGGTAGGCGTTGAGCTCGGTCAGGCCGGGAACGACGCACGGGCTACCGGGGCCGCCGGGGTAGGCTGCATCGACCACCAGGCCGACCAGAGCTTCCTCGACATCGGAGAGATCGGCCATGGCGCACCTCCCAGGGTCAGGACTCGGCGAGCATCAGGGTCAGCCGCCAGCCGCGCGGGCTCTTCTCGGTGGACGACAGCTTGTAGCGGTGGCCGTCACCGTCGAGCAGGATGTCGTCCGTCAGAAGCTCGACGCCTCCGACGCTCGGCAGGAACGCAGTGAACCAGGGCATGCGGACGTCACCGGGCAGCGGCACGTCGCCGCGCTCCCCCTTGGTTCCCTGGAGCAGCGCCATCGGCCAAGCCGTCAGCAGCGATGCTTCGGTCGACTTCACGTCACCGCCGTAGCCCTGGCGTCCGCCGCCGCGTCCGGCCGCCGAGGGGCGGACGAAGCTGCCCGTGGCGTTGCACTGGACGACTTCGATGGGGAGCAGCGGGTCCTGGGCGGCGACAAACCAGGTGGCCGCGCCGACCAGGTAGTCCCCGACCTGGGTCTGCGATCCGTCGACGAGCGCGGTCCACACGGGCGTCGCATAAGCCTGCGGGCGCCGGAAAGCATAGTTGTCGGCACTGAATGCCGCGGGCAGTGTCTGGACGAGGTTCGCTGGAACCAGAGGGTTGCCGGGGCCGGAAGGGCGGAACTGGTTGTGAGGCAGGCCAACGCGCTGTGCGCTCAGGGCGTAGCCGCGGTTGACTAGCGATTGGATGCGGCTACCGTCCACGTGTCACCTCCGGAGCGGTCGCGTGCCTGACACAGAATCAATAATCGTGAACTGTGCTCGCGGGGAACTGCCTGCTATCGGCGAGCGAGTGCATGCCGAGCAGGGGCCCGACAATGAGCACGGCGTGACCTGGGTGCTGGCGACCGTCGACAGGCATCTTCCTGCGACCGGAATGATCGACGAGAGCCACGACGATGTAGACATGAGCTACATCTCAGGTGCGGTCGACCGCATCGAAGAGATGCACCCGATACCTCAGGCGTTCCCCAACGAAGAGGCTATGCTGCGCCACGCATCTGAGTGCGGTCCATCTTTTGCAGTGTGGGTGCTGCTCGACGCACCACACCCGGATGCAGAGCAGCCTAGATAACGATGCGCCCGCCGCTGTCACCGCCGAACTCGGGCCCCGGAGGCACGCCCAAGAAGCTGCACAGCCTCTTGCGCCATCCGTCGTAGAGCCTCTCGCGGTCCCTGACTTCGGAAGCGTTCCGCGTCCATACGGCGGCCTGCGCCGTGTCCAAGTTCGCGGCCGCGCCCAGGATGCCGGTTTCTAACGGGTAGAGCTGCGTCAGGTAGGTCCGCAACACGGCGAGCTCGCTGGCCGTGAGATTGGTCAGCCGATACTCGAGCATTCCGTAGGCATGGAAGAAGCGATATCCGACGAAGCCGCTCGCGCCGGGTCCATAGACCGGGTAACCGCAATACCGGCGCGCATCGACGCGCTCGGCATCGGCAAGCGGATTGCTAGCCGTGCCAGGTGCGGTTTCGGACATCGGCTACTCCAGGATTTCGTAGGCTGCGCCTCGCTTCGTGAGGAGCGCGATGTCGTTGGCAGATTCCACGACTATGTCCTGCCGCCAAAAACAGTGGCCGGTGTCGTCATGAAATCCGTAGGGCCGAAGCATCCGGATCCGCGTCGGGATGACGTCGGGCTCCGGAGGCTGCTGCGGCTGTCGCGGTGTTCTCGCCATGGTGGTCAGGACGACCTTTCAGCCGCCCTCTCCCTCACATTGATTCGATGACCACGCCCCTTTTAAGAGCCGAGTTGGTCGCCGTCGGAATGATCGCGGGGTTGGCTGTGACGTCGGTTGGCAAAGCGAACCCGCCAATCCAGTACCAGGACTGGGCGATTACCTGGCCGAGGCGGTCCAGCGGCGCACGGGTAACCATGCAAATGCCGTCGTGCATTTCCTTCAGGTCGGCCAGGGTTTCTGGCAGGTCGCTGTAGCCGGTGTCGGCGTAGTCGCCTTCGACCAGTGCGCCCTTGCCGACCACCATCGCGCGCTGGATGGCATTACCGTTCAGGACCTGCTGCGGGCTCTCGGTGGTCGGGATGAACCGCACACCCATGAGCTCGAAGACTTCGCCCTGGCGGAACTCCCTGCTCTGATACGCACCACGGAACATGTTCTGGAACTGCTGGTCGTCGAACAGCCCCTGCAGCTGCTCGTCGCTCAGCGTGCAGTTGAAGAGGCCGTCGATGGTGGGCACCGCGTTGCGACGCAGCTTGGTTACGGCCGACTGGACCGCCTTGAAGCTCAGCGTGTCCCCGGCGACCAGCGAACCCGTGGTCAGGCGACCATTCGGACGGATCACGCTCGGCGCGCTGAAGGCGACCACGGCAGCGCCCGCGGCGCCGTTGGCTTCGGCCACGTTGGCGGAGAACTGCAGCGTCCCGCTCGTGCCACGCGGGGCGGTCGAGATGTTGGAGCCAGCGCTGTCGGCGGTGACGCCGATGAGGACGTAGGGCGCGCCGTTCACGTAAACGGTGAGCGGGTTGGCGTTCGACACCGGCTGCACGACGCCGGTCGCGGTGACTGCGTTGACGAAGCCTCGGATGTCATCGACGTGCAGAGTGCTGGCATCGGCGCCAAGCGCGGTGCTCACGCTGGTGTTGCCACCCAGGTAGCCGCCCACGTCGAGCACGTTGCCGCCGCTGTTGCCGTAGAACAGGGTGTTGCGGGCGATTCGGTCGAGCGACTGCACGGCCTGCGTGCCGTTGACTTCGGCGTTCGCCAAGAACTGGCGCGCGATGCCGACGCCCTCGCTGACCATGTTGAGGTCCAGGGTGTCGTTATACTGATCGATTCCCATCGAGTACTGCTCGACGGTCCAGGAAGTCGGCGTCATGCCGTTGTCGAGACCGGTGTTCGCGGTCACCGCGGTTGGGGTCTCGACCGGCGCCTTCAGACCACGGCGGGTCTCGGTGATGGTCTGGCCGATGCGGCCTGGGAAGGTGACGCGATCGGCGATGGCTCGGAAGCCCAGGGTGCTCTTGAGGCCGGTCTGGAAGCGCCGGGCCAGGAACCCTTGCTGGATGATGGGCTGCAGGGCGGTGGGGAAGTCTGCGATGGGCATGTGTATTGTCCTCTGGTTGTAGCGCGCAGGCGGCATCACGGGGGTCGAACCCGAGGCTCGTCGGCGGCAAATGGATGTCGGTGGGTGCCGGACGGACCGGCGGGTAGTTAGCGACGCGAAAGGATTGCGGCCTCGGCGGCGGTGGCCTCTTCCGGCGTCATGTCGCGCACGTGCTTGACGGCGGCGGCGGCGGGCTTCGGCGTCGAGCGCGTCTGCGAGGTTGTTCCGCGGTCAGCTCCGGTCGCCTGGAACAGGTGCGGAAGGTCCGCCTTCACCTTGGCCCAGAAGCCTTCAGGCAGAACCACGTCGCCGTCGGCATTGACCTTGGCGGCCGAGGTGTCGACGAGCTTCAGGAAATCGGGGTGAGCCAGGCCCGCCTCGACCGCCGTCGCCTTGACCTCGGCGCGGATGAGCCTGTCGTCCAATGCCTTCGAGGCCCGGGTGACATTGGCCTCGGCCTCGCGGACCGCCTTCTCCGACGCCGTCCGCGCCTCGTCCGCCACCTTGTCGGCTGCGGCCCGGGCTTCGGCGGCCTTGGACTCCGTCGCGGCGACGGAAGCCTTGAGAGCGTCGCGTTCGGCGAGAGCTGCCCTGACGAAGTCCGTCGAGTAGACCTCGGGCACCGAAGCTCGCGCTGGCGTCGCTACCGGAACGACAGGGGTGGCGGTCGGAGTCGGGTTGCCGCCTGCGCCGCCGTTGTCGGCCTCGCGCAGGAAGGCGGCCCCGGCCAGGAGCTGGGATCGAAAGTTCATGGATATCCTCGTTGTTTATGGCGGCCCTGCCCCGCCTAGGCGCCGTCTAAGGACGGTCGCCGTCGATTTCGTTAGGTCCGGAGAGCTTCCGCGACCCGCTTGCGATCCTCGCCAGCGTCACCGGCGAGCACGGCATCGTCGTGTCCGATAAGGACCATGTGCGTTGCGGACGCGAGCAGGAGCACGGCTTCCCGATGCGACGTCAGGCCGCTCATCGACATGGCGTTGAACCCGCGCGGGTCGCTGACGACCAGGATTGCAGACGCCGCTCCCAGGCGGGCCGCCACCTCATCGACCAGTTCTTGAAGGTCTTCGATATCGCTCATGCTGCCAGGACCTCCGTGGCCTTTACCTGCGCGGCTACTGCGCTGGCGCGGGCTTGCTGGGCCTCGACCTCGAGCAGGATTTGCTTCCGCTCGGCCGTGATGTCTTCGATGTCCAGGCTCGGCGCGATGATGCGGGTCGCTGTCGCCTCACTCAGGATCCCGGCGCCGGTCAAGGAGACCATTGTCGTAGCAGTCGCCTGCAAGTCAGCGGCCGTCGCGTGGAACCACGGTGGCCAGCGCAAGGACAACCCGTCCGGAGACAGGTTGCTGACGCGCTGGCCGCCGATGAGCAGGCCGCCCGCCACCTTGCCAGATGCGACGCAGAGCATGCGGACCAGCGACAGCAGGGCACCCTCGCCGTAGCTGGTCCGCAAGCGGTCGGCCAACCACACGAGCCCTTGGCACATCAATTCCATGGCGCGCCCGCTCTGGGCGGCGGCCAACTTGTCGGCGTCGGCTCGGTTACCGTGTGTCGCTTCCAGCGCGACGGACCTCAGGAACCGCACGTGCTCGAGGACCGCGTTGGCCGCCTCCCCGGAGATCTCCAGGAACTTTGCTTCCGCCGTCGGGTCCGACAGCACAATCGCGTTCGCCGCGCCGCCGGTCAAGGGCTTGTCTTGGCCGCCTGGGTCGCGGATTACGAGGCGGGGGTCGGACGCGTATTTCAGGCCCCTGCCCGCCTGACTGAGCTGGTAGTCGACCTCGATAGCAGTGCTGACAGCCGCCTCGAAGGTGCAGCCGCCGTCCACATCATCACCGCCGCTCAGGTTCCGGATCCAAATCACGGGCAGAAAACCAAGGCCGTGAGTCACCGACTTATCGGTATCCTTAACCGGCGGCTTACCCTCGCGAGCGTCTGCGACGCTGAGCGGCAGGAACCAGGTCTCCTCGTCTGCATCCCAGGAACGCTGGAACCAATACTGTTCGTTCCCGGCATCCGAAGGCACCGTGTAGCCCTGGGCTGCCAGGTCACGCCCGCGGACTTTGTAGCGCTCCACGACGCGCAGGAGGCTGTCCGGGTCTTCCGGGTCCCAGGTCGGCGTCAGGAACGCCGTCTGCAGGACGCTGACGAAAGGCTTGCTCTTGAGCACGCGGAACAGCAGCGCGACGGAGCCAACACTGCCACGGGTCGCCGCATCAGCGAGGACCTCGTTCAACCGGCGGTCCTTCACCCATGCGGCCACCGCGTCGATGGTGGCCTTCGAGCCCGCGTGCACGACCGGAAAGTGACCTTCGGAAAACAGCAAGCTCACGCTGTCATCGACCACCGTCCGGCAGATGCCTGCACGCACTGACGGGCGCCTCGAGCCGAGCGGGATATACTCGCCCGCGCCGCTGATTTCGTCTGCGAAGCTGTGCCTCAGGTGGTCGTAGTGCCGCCCTTCAAGGACGGCCGTCAGCGCCGAGATACGGACCGCCCGCGCGGGCAGGTCGCTGTCCCGGGGCATCGATGTCTGGAGAGCCTGCCAATCCACCGGTAGCCCTCCTTATTCGTTTCGCGTCACAATAAATGTTTGCGCGTGCAGGTCTGCCAGCGACCGCTCTGCTCCGAACGCTTCAACGACCAGCCGGACGCGCCAGTGCGGCAAGAGCACGCTAGCCTCGGTTTCCGCGTATTTGCCGCCGCCGATTGGCTCGTAGAGGTCACTGAGCCGATGCCACTGGCCGTCGTCGCTCAAGAATTCCGTGCGCACGACAAGGCTTCCATGAGCCACGCGGTCACCGCGGAGACCTGAAACCTTGACTGTGACCAGGGACGCGCCGTCCGTGGACAGCAGGTCGGACTGGATGCGGTCGGCGTGCCGCTTCCGGTATGAAAGCTCGAAGGTCTTGGCGCCCTCGGTCTGCGGGGCGACCGGCCGCTCGTCGAATTCCTCGATCATGGCCGGTCCCCTTACATGATGCTGCCGACATCCGGCGCAGCGGCCGACGTGTCGAAGCGAACCTCGCCACCCAGCAGCGGCCTACGCCGAAGCGCAGCGTTCCTGCCCAGCGCCTCACCGATGTCGCGGAACCCCGCTGCCCGGGCCGTCAGCCGCGAGGTCAGAACACCATCGTCTGCAACCAGCGACACGAGGCGAACACGGGCAGCCGAGGCCAGTTCGTGCGCGGCGCGGACTGGCCTCGTCTCTGAGGTCGTCGATGACCAGCGGCACGCGACCGTGTCGGAGGTAAACCCAGGCCATCGACAGTAGCACCCCGACCGCCATCGCTTCCTCGGCAGCGTTGGCACCTGACCAGTCCGGCGGCAGGTGGAACGACCTGACCCGCGGCAAATCCAAGTGAACGGCGCCATAGAGGTCCCTCACCGCCAGCGCCACCGAGGTCTTGCCCGAGCCCGGCGCGCCGGAGAGGACGACGACCTCAGTCCGTGGTGTTGGCATCGTCATTGCGGCGCTTGAACATGCTGCGCACGCCGTCGCGGAGCCCGGTCGCGTGGTGCGCCAGCTCATAGACACCGAACGCATTGCGCACGAGGTCCCTGTGCGGGCAGTATCCGTGCGCGAGCGGGATGCCGTGGCGGCTCTCGTATTGCCTATTCGACTGCCGTCCGTGCCAGTGATGTCGGAGCGTGCCCTTCGTGGACCCCACATTCCGGCGCACGACGTGCTCGGCGCGATCCTGCCAGGAGAGGACGGCTGCGCTGTATGAAGGCAGCTTGCCCGGCTTGATTTCCTCGTGCTTGAGGCAGTCCTGGGCGCGGCCGACCAAGCCGGTGGCCATCTGCAGGTCACCGACGCCAACGACCGAAATGTCGAGCAGGCCGCCCATGCGGTTCATCGTGTCGGCTCGGGCCGCCCATGCGAAACCGGGGTGCCACAGCGAATAGGAGGTCTGGTAGCCGCGCCAAGGTTCCCCTTCCACATAGTGGTCGAGGAAGCTCCTGACGTGGCCCTTGAACTCGGCCTGCGGGCCCAGGACGATCGCCTCAGACCACGGCTGGATGACGTCGTAGTGGTCGAGGGCAGCTAGGCACTTCGGCACCCAGTTCTCATCCAGGAAGTCTACGTCAGCGTCAATCCACGCGACGGCCTGGGCGCCGGGTGCCTCGTGCGCGATTCTCTGAAGACCGAGGTTGATTAGGTTTTCCTTAATCCACAGCACGCTGCTGGCGCGGACGCGGACGTGGAAACGGTTGTCGGCGTCGGTCACGGCCCATGGACGGTCACCGAAAGCGCATTCCACGACGACCAGGGTGACATCGGGGGTCGCGGTCATGCGGGCGGCGAAGCGGTTGAAGTTCTCGTGGATCTTGGCGTAGCCCCAAGGGTTGAACAGCGGGGTGACGACGTAGAGCACGGCTATCTCCCCATGACGTTGACCGTTCTCTGCTGCGGCGGCTTGTAACCGTATCGCATCCAGAACTGGTAGCCGGTGGCATCGACGACGTGGTCGTGGCCGCCGGTCTTGTCGGGCTCGTTGGAGCCCTCGCGATACGAGTGCTTCTCGTAAGCCGCGATGCTGTGCTTGCAGCTCGCCGACACGAACGCCTGCCTTGTGCCGTCCGCCGTGCAGAACCGGGCGTTCGTCAGGTTCAGGCGGTCACGGACCGGCGGGTTCGCAGACGGCGCCAGCACCTTGAACCCGGCGGCCCGCAGGATGCTGTGGTCACTGCGGCCACCGGACGATGTGCGGAGCGCCGCACCAGAGGCGTCCGGATAGAACGTGATACGTCCCTTGGCACCCGGATACCGCCGGTCGACGGCTTTCACCAGGTCGTCGGTGTTCGAGCTGTCGAGGATGATTTCATCAACCTGGTAATCCAGGCCACCATGGTTGACCCACACGGTGCTCGTCATCGGGTTCAGGTTGAAGTCCTGCCCGATATGAAGCTGGGCCATTGTCCGCCAGTCCGCCTGTGGGCACTCCCGCAAGCTGTAGGCGCGGTCGAAGGCAAAGATGACGGTGCCGTTGTATGCCTCGAAGCTGGCCTCGAGCTCCTGGCGGTATGTGCGCTCATCCAGCGAACGTCGAAACTCGGCAATCTTCGCAGGCGGTAGGATTTCTGCGCTCTTCCAGTGGAAGGCGCCCCAGGTTGATGCAGTGCCCTCGGCAAGCATGCGGCCCTTTGCATACTCATAGGTGTCGAAGTAGTGGTTGCGCCCTTCAGGCACGCCGATGAGGTCGGCCCAACCGTCGCGATCCGCCAGTGCCGGGAACACGTTCTCCGGCCAGGCGCCCGCCTTCATGTCGGCATACTCGTCCAAGATGCCGCCGTCCCATGGCTGGCCTTCGATGCGCTGCGGTCGATCCATCCCGACCACGACCACCTCGGCGCCGGTGACCAGTCGGATCGACAGCGAGGTCTCGTTCACGTCGGCGATCATGCTCGGCGGGAACATCGACTTAAGGTCCATCCAGTAGATGGCCTTGGCTTGGTCGCGGGTCGGAGCGGCGGCGAAGTAACGTGGGCGCTGAAACCGGCTGCCGCGGAGGGCGCGGATGACCAGCTTGCGCTTCGCTAGCTCCGTTTTCCCGCTACGACGGCCGCAAGGGAGCACGTTGAACTGGTGCGGTGAGTTGAAGTAGGCGCTCTGGACCGGATGCGGCCTAAGCGGGGTCCACCTTGGCGTCAGCAGAGGCGTCGCTTCCAACGGTCGCCTCCATGGCTGCAAGCGCCCGGCGGATCCGTTCGGCGGTGGCCTGAGCGTCCTCGGGCGCGGCATCTGCGCCGACGCCTGTGTGCGCCGCCAAGATTCTGAGAGCACCAAGCCTATCGCCCAGCTTCACGCTGAGTGTCCGCTGTCTGCCCTGGGTGGCTTCCTTGACCTCGGCGATGGCGATGGCTGCGTCGTCTGAGAGCACGGCGCTCGGTCGGAGCCGGACGCCGGTGGCGTCCCATTCCATGATGTCGCGGATGTCAGCGAACGCGACCCGGGCCAGCTCCCTGACGACGCGGTCCGCAGTCACGTGTGTCCGCCGGGACCGTTCGGCCACCGCGGCGGCCAGAGCGTCCTTGATTGCAGGTTCCTGCAGCAAGCGGTGGCCCGCCTGTGCCGCCCCTCGAGAGCTGTAGCCTGCTCGGATCGCCGCGCCGGTGGCGGACAGGTCGATGAGGTATTCGTCAACAAAGGACTGCTTCTTTGCGGACAACGGCATGGGGGTTCTCCCCCGGCTACGGGCGGCGACCTGCGGTGGGGCGCTGGAAATGGTGAAGGCCGCTGCCTGGAGGACAGCGGCCTTCGCTCAATCAGGTGGCCTGGGTCAGGACCCGGGACGCACGAAGAGAGCATGGGAACAGAATGACGGAAGCGATCCACAGGGTCAAGGATTCCCGCACGGGAGGCTACGGGAAAGGTGTTGACATCCGATACGGAGAGGAATACAAGGATCACAGTGGGCGACGATCGTCTCGGTCGCAGCGGATCTGGAGGGTCCCATGAGCATTCACAGCAGCACCTCGGCCGAGAGCATTGCGAGCGGCATGCATTCGGCCATCGGTGGCATCGGTCAGATGGCCGTCGCGGCTTGGATGCTGAGCCGACAGGACGCTGGTCGCCGCGACGCCGAGCAGGCCGCCGCCGCTCAGGGTGCCAGGTCCTCCGTGCTCCGCTCGACGGTGCACGGCCTCCGCGAACAGCTCGCCGACGAGCGCGCGGCCCACCGCGAGGAGGTCCTCGACTTGCGCGCCGACGCTACATTCTTCCGCAGCGAGAACGCCAAGCTGGCGGCGCGTGTGGCCGAGCTCGAGGCCGCCGTGATCCAGCTCGACGGCCAGCGCCGCGTCCTGGCCGCCGCCCTCACCGAGGCGCGCGCTGCGTAACATCCGCCGTCCAGAATCAAGAAGGGCCGCTGGATCAACTCCGGCGGCCCTTTTCGTTTCGCGTCACCTTATGCGCGAAGGGTCTGCATAATCTCGTCTACGTCCTGCGTCGGCTCCGGCTGCTGTCCGCGCATCGCCGCCCGCGCCGCCGACCGGACCTCTGCACGCCGGGCAGCGACCTGCTCGGCGCTGACGACCTCAGCCCCAGCGCTGGCTTCCTTGAGTTGCTTCGGTGACCTCACCCCCTCCGGCGGCCGCCCTTTCAGGACTCCGCGGAGCCCCATCACGCTCGCTGCCGCGATGGTGCCGCACTCGTCCTTGTCGAGCGTCATCAGATAGTCGCGCACGCCCTCGGGCAGCCGACCGAGGGCGACGTCGTCGATCCGCTCGCCGCGTGCCCGGGCGGCGGACACACTCCGGACGGCGGCGACGAGCTCCCGCGCCTCGGACTGCCTGTCCGCTGCGGCCTGGCGGACTTCCTCCTGCTGGGCAGCTTCGCGTTGGGCGGCGGCTTCCTCGGCGGCGGCGGACTGCGCGGTCGGCTGCGGGCCGCGCTTGCCCAGGACCATGCCTGCAACCCGGAATGGCAGTTTTACGATGTCCGAAACCGCACCGATCGCCAGCTTGCTCGTCGCGCCGAGCAGGTCCACGGCAAGCCTCGGCGTAGCTGCGGCCACATCCACGACGCGTTCGAATACCTGCTCGGTGACCTGAACGGCCTTGCCGCCGACGAATTTCGTGACTGTCACGAAACGCCCTACCAGACGCCCCAACGCGGCCAATGCGGCCCGAACGGCTTCTGCAATCGTGTTCATGATGTGCCTCCAGCACTCCGAAGGCCCCGCTGGCCTCCGCTGGAACCAGCATCCCTGGCGCACATGCAAGCCACGCCGATTGCGCGACTTTCCCCGGCCGCCCTCATTCTGGAAGGTCGCCCGTATCCATCGGTCTACAATTTCATCGACCGCCGCCAGAAGGCGAACGCCAGGAAGGCCCGCTACAGCCGCTTGAGCGCGATTTCCGATGCTGAACCCGTAGAACCGGCTTTCGCCCGCCACGGAGCCTACTAGACGATTTTCTGCCTCAAAAAGCCGGAATCAGCCCGCGATGGCCTCCGAGACCCTCCGCCGGACGCTCGCCCACGTGCGCTGCAGAGCCTGGGCATCGGCAAGCGCGCGATGGCGGCGGGGGCCTCGGGCATCCTCCTCGGCGGTGGCTTCCGCGACGAGCAGAGCGGCCCGCCGTCCGCAAATGGACCGCTCGCGCTCGTAGTCAGCGTGGTCCGTCGGCGGCATCCCGCCAAAGAGCGGTCGGCAGGCGGCGGCGTAGGCGGTCGTGACGTCGGTCAAGCGGACCGCGTCGGATGGGAAATCTCCGGCTGACAACAGGACGTCGAGCCACCCGCCATCGAAACCTGGCGCGTCGCTGAAGACAGTCTGACCGCCCAGGACCTCTACGACCCGACGGGCGACCTCCGCAGCCGGGTGACCTTTAATTGCAAGGTCACCCTGGCTGATGCCGTGCACAGCTTCCGCGTTATAGTCCCAATCCGTCCAGCCGTCCTCGGGCCTGATTAGATACTCCTCGCCCATACCGGACTCGTCACACCAGCCGACCTGGATCGGCACGGAGTCCGGACCAAGGCCGGACGCCTCGAAGTCCAGAAACCAGATCACCGCCGCCCCCTGCTGAGCTCGACCATCCGCACTTCGGCGGCGGCGACCCTTACGAGCCGGACGACCTCCGCCCACGGGATTCCTGTATCTCTGGCCAGCAAAATCGCTCCGATGACCTCCGCCCGAACCTGCTCCCGGCGCCACGCAGAGTCCTCGCGGTCCAGGAGGCCGAGGTCGATGGCGGCTTGCTCGATGCGTGCCCGATGGACGGGCACGACGGCCTCGCCGATCAGGAACGCGTCGCTGACGCGGCGGACCTCGGCGATGCGCGGGAGCACGGTGTCGCGGGCGGGCTTCATGCTGCGGACTCCCTGGGTGTTCCTCGCTTCGGCAGGGTCGCCAGCTTCCACCGAATCTCGGAGAGCTGCACGGGGCGGTAGTCCCAGGCGTCGACGCCCACATCGCACGACTGCCGGTCGCCGGGGAGCTGTCCGTGTGAGTGGCCGTAAAGGTGCAGCGACCCGTGGTGGCTCCGTGGCCATACGCGCATCGAGTAGTGCAGGAGCACGATACGCATGCCATCCACCGTCAGCTCGGCCATCGCCTGCGATGACGTCCACGCCGGATGCTCGCGGCATTCCTGCGAGTCGTGGTTGCCGTGAATCAGGTGCTTCCTGCCCGTCAGTCGCGCGAGGTAGCTGCCGGGGGATTTCGTTCCTCGGAATGCAAAGTCCCCGACCACCCACACATCGTCATCTGCCTGCACGACGGCATTCCAATTTGCGATGAGCGCGCCGTCCATCTCTCGGCTGTCCGCGAAAGGTCGGGAGCAATGCTTGATGATTTGCGAGTGACCGAGATGTAGGTCGGATGTAAACCAGGTCCTGCTCATCGTACTCCTCCCTGGTCCAGGGCACAGAATACCACGGCTGACGGCAGCTCGGGCGGACCGGGATGCATGAAGAACATGGGGAACCTCAACACGGCGGACGGGATAAACGGACGGCTCTTCAGCGAGCCGTCGATATCCCCGCCGTGTGCGTGTTCCTGGTCATGCGAACCGATCTAAACCGGAGGCCGTCACGGCGCAAGCGGTATCCTTGTCAACACACTGATTCGGATCGCTTTTTTGTTCGGAAACCTTGTGGCAAGAGGTTGTCCATGGTATCTATGGACATACGGGAGACGCGATGCAGCGCTTCCGACCTGGAGGATGCAGCTATGTTCACACCCAAGCCCGGCTACGCAGGCCGAGACCCACGCCTAAGCTGGCTACCTGAATTGTCTGGATGTCACGTATTCATGGTGCGTTGCGACACCAGAGAACTCGTTGTCGGACCGGGATGGCACGGCGATGACCAAACAGAATTCCGCGCCGAGCTGGAACGTGCCTATCCGGGCAGATACACAGAATGGGAAACCGTCGATGCGGAAGAGGTCGCTCGGCGTCGCGAAGCCGACGCCCGGCGTCGCGAGGCCGACAATCGCCGCTTCAACGACGCACTGAACATCCCGGCACCGTGGCACGGCAACACTCGCGTCTCTCTCGGCGGTCTAGGCCGGAACTCCTGTGGCGATGGCACTACATCGGCCAGCGTCGAGCACGTCGTACTGGAAGGGGATCTGACGGCAGGACGCTTTCGCAGAAGAAGCGGCGACCTGCTCTGCTCAGCAGCCGTCAGCCACTTTGGCTTGTCCAGCCACGGCGAGCGCGAGCGGACGCGCCGGTTCCGAATCACATGCAAGGCGTGCCTCCGGGCCGCTGAGCGGTTCAAGGTGGCGGCGTGAGCCCCCTTGTCGCCCTGGAGCGTACCGGGGAAGCGCTCCACGGCCATCGCTGGCGGAGCCCTTTGGCCCGCCAGCTTCACAAGCCCGGCGCCCTTGAGGCAGGCATTGACCTCCGGCTCCTGCAACGGTGGACGTCCGGTGAGCGGCCACCACCCAACTGGCTACCATCGGCCCTGGTAGCCCTCCTTCGGTCCGAGGGCGCACGCCGAGCCGCCGACCTTGAGCGTCTCGCCGACCGGATCGAAAATGCCGCCTAGCGATGCAGCCGCCGACCGACTAGAGGGCGCCCCAGCGATGGAGGCGCCCTTCTCATGTAGAAGCCGTCAACGCATTGATTGTAAACAACTTAGTTGAACGGAAAGCTTCATTTCAGTCGGTTGTCCGTGGTATCTATGGACATGAGGAGGCGGATCTTCCCGGCCCGCCCACCGGATACGGAGAACTCCCAATGCTGAACGCACACACCACCCCAGTCGCGTACCTCGAGCCCGACTGGAACCTCGTCCGAGACGGCGTGTCCCCCAGGATCCAGTTCCGCTGCCAGCAAGTGGCCACCGCCCTTCAGGCCCTGCTACCGGACGCCGAAATCGACACTCACCACCGTTTCGGAGGCATCTCCAAAGTCTACGCGTCATTCGGCGGCAGGACGGCAGCAATCGAGCTGCAGTCGAGCCGGGGCGACGTCCTATATCGCGCAGTCAATGGCCTGGGCGAACATCTCTCCGACTACGAGGACCCGGTGGATCGCATGAGCTTTGGCGGCCCATGCGAAGAGGCCGCCGCCTGGCTGCGGCGCGCTTCGTAACCGGTCACCGTCGAGAAGGAGCGCGCCATGCCCACGTGGACATCACCTTTCAGCCCGTTCCGACGACCGATCGACGCCGATATCCGCGCTCTGGAGGCTGCCGTCCAGCGCACGAAGGCATCCATCGCGGAGGGCGGCAAGCGCGGACGGGCGCTCGGTGCGGTGGCGGCGCGCTTCGGCGTGCTCGAGGCGGCCCGACTGCACTGGTCGGTCGAGGCCAGGTGGCGGGTGGCCGTGGTGCGGGCGGGCGGCGGTCCGGGCGCGGGTCGCTATGTCGATGAGGCGGTCAACAGATTGGTCGAGGAACGCGGTTTGAAGATGCTCACGGCGGCGTGAGGCGAGCGTGAAGTCAACATTTCTGAACGGAGGCGCATCATGAGTGAGGTAAGCAATGTCGTAGCGATGCCGGGGCCGACTGCGGCGGCCCTGCGGATCCAGGAGACCGGTGTTCTGCTAGAGCGCCCGACGTATCAGCGGCCGCCTCATCACGACGTAGTCTATGCGCTGATGGGCGGCCGTGTCGGCACGGCGCCACTGGCTCGGTATCGTCTGCCGAAGAGCCTGCGAGCGCATACGCTAGTCGTGCCGGACTCTGGCGATGCGGACACGCAAGCGAGGCTACCGGAACTCGCGGCGCTTGCGGACCGCATCGCGCCGTGGGTCGCGGTGCACCTCGTGCCCCGCATCCTGTCGCGGCGAAACGGCGACGACGACTACGGGCGGCATGCTGGTCATTATGACGTCGACAGCGTGCACTACTCCGCCGTCGGCGGACTCGCTTGTTACGATGAGCAGTTGATTCTCTTGAACTCGGCCGGACCGACAGCAGTGACGACTACGCTCTGCCACGAGCTGATGCACTTCATGTGGCATCGGTTGTCCGACGCCGCGCAGGCGGTTCTAAAGGAGGCGGTCGACGACGGCGCGGACTGGCCCGGCAACTACTTCGGCAACACCGAGGAGCGGGTCGCGCGCATGTTCGAGAAGTGGTCGTCTGCTCGGGTCGAGGGGATGCCGCACCGTGGCGCCGTGATCATGACTCCCGAAGGCATCTTCGAGCACATCTGGTCCGGTGCGCTGGCTGACCACCAAATCCAACTCGGCCTGGTCCCCAACCACGAAACCCTCCGCATCCGTCGCAGCCTACCGGAGCTACCGCCTCCGGTTCCGGAGGCCATCGAACCCGAGGCATCCCCCAAGCCGCAAGCCCGCATCGACGACGTTGTGTGCGACTGGATCTGGGATGGCGCCGCCGCCTTGGTACGCCTCGTCGGTCGGGGCATCCGCCTCGCCGTAGCCTGAGGAGGTCGGACATGCTCGCCCCGCTGATGTTCGCCGCCCTAGGACCCGCCTACTTCGCGGCGTCGGCGCTCTACGACCGGCTGATGGAAAAGGTCATCCTGGTCATCCCCAACCCGGTCCGACCGCGACACTACCTGGACGTCATCAGTGAGATGCAGAGATCGGGCAGCCCCACGTTACGCGCGGTCCAGCACGAAGATGGCCGCTGGATCCTGCTCGAAGGCAGCCACCGAACGACGGCCGCCATCGGGCTCCGCCGCCGAATTGACCTGGTCGCGGTAGACCCCGACGAGGTCGTCGACGTCGATTTCTACCGAGATGACGATGCCGGAGTCCGCCACAAGTATCCTCCGGGTCCGGCGCGGGATTTCGCGCTCGGCTGGACACACCCTGTGGAGCACGTCGTCCCGGCGCACCGGGTCCGGATCCGGAATGCCTAACCTCCGATGCCTGCAATGATGTAGGGCCGCTTCCGGCGACGGGGCGGCCCTCGTCATTTCGGACTACCGGGGCATCGAGAGCGAGATCACGGATGCTGACAGCCACAGCGAACCCGCGTGCTCCGTCACCGCCTGCCACGCCGCCTCCCTAGCCTGTCGGGCCCTGTAGGGCTCCGGGTCCCATGTGCCGACCCGCCGCTGCCGGTCGACCTCCGCACGCAGCATGCTGGCGGCTTCCGGCGACAGCGAGCCGAGGCGGGCTTTGGCCAGGGCCGCCGCGTATGATTCTTCGACCGTCATGGGCAACGGCTTCGGCTTCCGCCTGCGGGCCGGGCGTGCAGGCGGTGCGGGCGCCGGGGTTGGGACGGCGTGCCGTTCCTCGAGGAGCTCGGCGAGGCGTAGAAGGGTATCGGATGCCCGTTTGCGCTTGGACTCCAGGTTCCTGAGGCTCGCGGGCTGGACCCGGAGCTCGGCGGCGGCCCCGGCGACGGACCAGCCGAGGCGGTGGCGCCAGACGCTGAGGTCGGCGCCGGTCGTGAGGGTGATGGACATGTTGGGCTCCAGTGCCGGTTCTGAGAAGCGCTTCTCAGAATGCCGCAGGGCGAGGCTTGGCACCCTCTCCGCCCGCTTCGGTGACGCCCGTGCGGGTCAGTGGTTCAAGTGGCTCAAGTGGATTACTTTCTGACTGTTCCCATAAAGATGCACTGTGTCTTTCTGACACTTTTCTCGCGTAGCTGGAAACCAATCCACTTGAACCACTTGAACCACTGAATGGACCCTCGGACCCCGGGGTGGCCTCTAAAAATGAGAAAGGGCCGCAGGTCTGATGCCTGCGGCCCCTGAACAGGTCACTGATGAGGATTGTTTTACCAGGCAGGCCCCGCCCCCGGCCCGGTGAGCTGCCAGGTTCCGATGCCATCCCTCAGCGGACCCTTCGATATCTGCATCCCTCCGACGATCCGGCCGCTGCTCGACGTCAGCCAGCGGCCCAGGCGGCGGGTCGTGACTACGCGGCCATCGCCTGCCACCACCATCAGTGCTTCCCGCAGGTCTGCACGAAGCAGCGCGGTTCCGCCGTCTTCGGTCGGGCGGGTCTCATATGCAGCCGCGACGATTTCCCGAGACGTGTAGGAACCCTGCCCCAGCGTGTCCCTCCACTGCACCAGCAACGAAGTCAGCGCGTCGAGTTGCGGATCCATCTCGCGGGTGATGGACATCGTCTCGGTCGCATCGGCTTCGCCGAGCCAGAGCAGCGCGTCACGGACCGTGCGGCTCCACTCCGCGAATGACCCCAGCGGTGTCGCCTGCTGCGGTCTCCCGGCGACATGGTAGGCTCGGAGCACGGTCAGCGCAGCGACCACATACTCACCGCGGGCAGCCTTCATCTTTGCCACCGGGTGGAAATCGAACTTTCGCTCTTCCGGACGCTCGACCTGCGGGTCGATTCGGCACAGCAGCGTGCGCCTGGTCATATCCCCTTCGATTACGAGGTTGTTCCCGGTCGCCGCGACCAGCGCCGCAGTCGGCACCTCGGGTGCTTCGGACCGTCCCAGGATGCGAGGGCGCACTGTGGTCTGCGTGAGAAGCTGGCAGAGAAGGTCGCCGCCTACGGGTAAACGGCAGTTGTCCAACGAAATCACCGGGCTACCGCCAAGAAGCGCAGCACCCAGGCGCTTCTCTGTCTCCTCTTCCGTGCGCCCCTGGGCAAGCACACCGCACTCACGGCCAGTCGCCAGGATTGCGCAGAGGTCCACGCACAAGGACTTGCCGGAACCGGCGGTCGGTGCCGAGAAGGCATGCATCGGTGCGGTCGGCAATGCCTGGCGCACCACGGCGGTCAATAGCCCGGACAGCGCGACGGCACGGTCGGCCACGGACACGAACGGGAACGTGGCCACCAGGTCGACCAACTTCTTCAAGGCGACGGCCGCGTCCTCCCGGGTTGGGGATTGCGGCACCTTCGGGAAAACGGCGCCCTGCGGGTCGAAGAGGAGGCCGGTGGCCTGGTCGTAGCCCGGCTGGTCCAGGATGCTGCCGTCCGGCCGCAGGGTCGGTGCACCGATGACACCGGCCAGAACGGGCAGCTTAAGACGCCCAGCACGCTCGGATAGCGTACGCGCCGCCCACATCGGCGGCATGCATCGGACGACGTCATCCTTGCGGGCATCGTGCCGCTCCCACACGGCGGCTGCAGCCAGGTGCTCGAGCAAGGCATGGTCCTGGACTCCGTAGATGCGCTGGGCGCTGATTTCGCGGCCGGTCGCCGTGACCACCGGTGTTTCGCCAATAGCCACGATTTGGCCACCGCGCTGGTAGACACCGCGTCTGGAGGAGACCAGGGCCTTTTCGGCGGCGTTGACGACGCTCTCGATCTCGCCGGAAGCGAGCATGATGACCGGCAGGCCGGACGCGGCGGACTCGGCTTGGGCCACCTTGGCCTTCGACACCGACCTTCTATCCGGCTTGACCTCGCCCGCCTGGATGCGCGCCGCAAGACGCTGGACCCGGCCGCCGACCTCGCGTGCTAGACCTGCTGGAGCCCACCTGCCATCGCACACCGCAGCTCCGGCGAACTCCTTGGCGATCGAGGAGCACAGGTCGCCGAGCACGCCCTCCAGTTCAGCACCCTCGGCCGCCAGGATTGCCTCTCCCGACGCGCGGACCCTCGCCCAGACTAGGTCAGACAGCAGCTTCTCGCGTCCGTCGCTGACCGCCGCCTCGCCCGGCTTGCGCGCTGACAGCGCGGGCAGCGAAAACCCGCCGAACGGGAGCACCGGCGACCTAGCGAACGGGAAGCGGGCGTCCACGGCGCTCAGGAAGCGATCCACCTCGGCCGAGGTGACTTCCGGGGCGAGCTGGGGTCCATCGAACATCGGTGTCGCGGACCCGACCCACTTGAAATACTGGCCAGTCTTGTGATGGCGGCCGTGCATCGTGATGAGCTTGCCGGACCCGAGGATTTCCAGGCCGTGCTCGCCCGCCGTGCCGTCC
The DNA here is from genome assembly GCA_964249915.1 of uncultured Acetobacteraceae bacterium. Taxonomy (GTDB): domain Bacteria; phylum Pseudomonadota; class Alphaproteobacteria; order Acetobacterales; family Acetobacteraceae; genus Lichenicola. Next base: position 65,482 of record CAXUEL010000001.1, read on the forward strand.
GCGTCCGCCAGTCGCTTCGACACCGAGCGCACTGTATCGCCCGCAGCATGCCTATAGATAAGCGCTATTTTCGGCGCGCGGCCGACGCGCATGAACGGGGTCGCCCCAAGGATGTCCTCGGCGATGCAGACGATGGCGTCCGACATCGCAGCGTCCATGACGTCGATATCGACCGCAAACGTGTATCCGCTGGCCGGGCCGAACACGGCGGCCACGTTGTGCGAGGCGCACTGCAGAGCGCAGTCCCGGAGGAACGTCGCGGTCGGCGGCGTGTTAGCGAGGTCGAATTCCTCGCTCCACTTGATTACGCGGCCGTGGATCTTGCCTGGCATGCGACGCTCGCCCGAGGTCTCCTGAGGGAACACCGACCATCCGAGCGCGGCCATCGCGGGGCCGGAAGCGGCGAACACGTTCTCCGACATGCCGCCGAGCAGTTCTACGCCATGGTTCGTTTGGGTATCATTCTTGATTGCGCTCACGGTGGCCTCCGGGGCTCGTGTGTCTCTGTGGGAATACTCCCACGCGCAACCGCGATTCACCTAGGACTTCGTGCGAACTTTTTTCGAATGCTCTTTTGTCAACATTGACGCCAACAGAACCAATGTTGACAACGTGCGGTTCAGGCCACCTCAGCCGAATCGGATCGCCGCTGCATCTCGGCGCACATCCACGCCTCTAGGCGCTCGAGTGTTGACAGTTGAGTGCCATGACCGAGGCGAAGTCGGCGCACGAGGTGGCTGTCTCCCACGGACTCGACACCCAAGCGGCGCTCGCTGATGCCGGTGCTTTCGCAAAATCCAGAGATACCGTCGAGAAGTTGACGCCTGATGTTGCTCACGGCAGCCTCCTGTTTCGACGCGATTATAGATCGGATTGCTGCGTGTGGTACATCCCACGTGTGAGATTTATTGAACGACGGTTTATGTCACCTCGCTCCGCCCGGCCTGCACGCGCCATATCGGCCGCGACCGGAACCCGGGCACCAGGCGCGGAGGCAGCCTGCGAAAACCCGCCGACACCTGGTGCACCGAGCCGATGCCATCGGTGCCGAGATTTACCGCATTTCAGGCTTCCATGGCGCCGGGGACGTCCTCGGACTCTCTCATCCGAAACGTCCCTCATGCGGACACGTGCATCCCGGACACCGACGCCCAGTTTCCGACACCACGCAGCGCCCGACTTCGCGTCCCAGGCTCTCGACGACCCTCCGCAGACGCTCCAGCTCCCCGCCCGCCTCAAGCGCGCAGGCCGCACAGATGCTTGGGCCGCCGCACCGTGCTCGGCTGCCGTCCGCGTTCGGCCGGACCCAACCGTGACTCGACATCATGCCGCCATCCCCTGGTCGACGTGCACAACGCGCGGCCGCAGCACGCCGTCCAGGCTATGGCGGTCCGCTTCGGCGTAGTGCGCGCTGAGGTCCCGGAGCACACCCGCCAGCCGGTCGGCCGCCCTCGTGATAGCGGCGCCGCCTACGCTGCCGGTCGCCGCGGCCACTGAGGCGCGCAGCGATGTAGACAGGTGCACGTGCTTGACCAGGAGCGCCTCCGCGTCGCGGCCGAGCGCTGCTCGAACCTGGGCGAGCCTGGTCGCGGCAACGATACCTGACAGCCACCGCATCTCGGGGCCGCAGTTCGAACCGCCGGAACCGCGAATGGAGGCTGTCGCGGGGTCCACGTAAGAGGACCGCAGCGACCTCTCGTAATCGCTGACCCACCTTCCCGCGGCCGCTACTTCGCCATCCAGGATTCTGCCGGACCGCCTGAGTCCGTCCACAGGACCCGACACCCGCTGCACCCGGCGCGCGACGACATCCTCGGCATCGACCGGTCCGACATCGTAATCCGCGCCGTGCGCCCATCGTTCGGCGGGCGCGCTGGTGATATCGATGAGTCGGGTATCGGGGCCGCCTGCTGACCCCCTCTTGCTGCGTGCCTTAGGCATTGCGGGGGTCTCCGTGGCGCATTTCAAGTGCGCATCACGGTTATGTTATCATATTACGTTGTAGATACCTACGAAGTCGAAACGGATATCTTCCCGGTCTAGGCCGTCAGGGCCTGTGGCGGACCTCGTCTATGAGCCGGGTGAGCGCTGACGCGGTCAGCCCGAGTCGCTCGCGGATTACCTCGTGCGTCAGCCCCTCGGCGACGAACGCGGATACCCTCGACCGTAGGTGTGCGTCACGCCTTGCGGCCCAGTCAGCCTTGCCCTCGGGTGCGGCCCCGGCGAGCTGCAGGTCCTGCCACTCCCGCTCTCGAACGGTGGGCGCCTGGGTCGCAAGGAGCGCCAGGACATCGGGCGGCCGAAGCGCGAGGCGGCGCCCGACCGTCCGGACGTCGAGGCCGTCGCCATGCACCATGTCCCACGCGATTTCGGCGGCCGTCGGCAAACGGGGAGCGGTCTCTGTCGGCGGGGGACAGCCTCTTCTGCGGGCTTCGCGAGCCAGTGCGTTCTTGATGCCATCCGCCGAGAACCCCATCCTCGCTGCGATCTGTTCCGGTGAGGCGCCCTGCTCGGCGAGCCGCCAAGCCTCGAGGATGTCGATGCGTCGCGGTCGGGGCCCTGGTGGGGCAGCGGCTTCGTTGGCGGGGGGCGCCGGTGGTTCCGGCGCGGGAGGTTCGTAGGCGGCGAGCAGGGTGAGGAGTTCGGGGATGTCGATGCTGAGCTGGACGGCGGCCTGCCTTAGCGGGATGTCGCGTTCGTTGACGAGGGCCCAGGCGGTGGTGGGAGTCGGTGGAGGCTTTGGCATCCTCGATTCTGGATCGGGTGGCTGCACGCGACGAAGGGGATTCCGCTGGCGGAAACGGTACCGACGTTGTTGCGTTATCGGCGCGAACAACCGGGGCCCCCGATGCCGATCCTGAGCGACGCGAACCTCGGCTTCCTGCTGAGCGAGCTGGTCAACCGGCCGACTATTGGCACCGTGAACGCTTCGGCGGCGCCAGACGTCCTGAAAGGGCTATGGTCAGCGCTCACTTTTTATCAGTGGACTCCAGCGGCTCGGCCCACCATCGACGCTGCCATCCGTGGTGCCCTGGTTCGAGTGGACATCAGCAGCCATGCAAAAGCGATCGCTCAGACCAGAGACGCTATGCTTGGCGACCCGGATTACTACCCGTTCTGCTTGTCACCGCAGTACTGGCCAGATGCCCAGCGCAGTCATTTTCGGGGCTTGGTCACGCAGACCACCTACCAACCGCCCGGCTACTGGGGCGCTCTTGCCCGCGACGTCGTGAAGACCGTCGGTCCGGTCCTGCTCGGGGTCGCGGTCGCTTCGGCGTTGCCCGAGGAACTGGTCGGCGGGGCGGTCGCGTTGGCGGCTTCTCGGGTGGCGGGGAAGGAGCTGACCGCAGGCGTTACTAAGGCCGTCGCGAAGCTCGCCCTCGGGACTGGACTCGCCGCAGGTGGATCGGCTGTCGCCAACGCCTTCTCGGGGCCATCCGCGTCCGACGCGGCGCATGACACGGAGATGTGGCGGCGCTATCAGATCGAAGCGAAACGGCGGGCGATGTCATGACGGCGGCAATCTCGCGGACGACCAGGATTCCGGCCTACACGGTGCTCGTCGCGGGCATCGTCTTCTTCTTCGCGGGGATGTCCGGGAACTCGATGCCCTTGGATGTCGTGGGATGCGCTGCGATGGCGGCAGGGACCCAGGTCCTCCTCTGGTCCGGAGCCCTCGTCGGCTACCCGAGGAAGCGGGCCGCAGCCATTCTGACCAGCATCCTCTCAACGGGCCTCGGCCTCTTCCTTGTCGGCATCCGGCTCTACGCCGGTCCAGCCGCCTGGGCAGGCTGAGCCGCAGCCACTGCTCGTTCCCGCCTGATGACCGGCGCCGCCGTAACAACAGCCAGCGGCCGCGCACCCCGGCACCCTCCGCCGGGCATACGTCCGTAGTGGCGCGCCGTCTCGGTTCCCGCGTGCCCCAGCCACGCCGCGACCCGTTCGATGTCGCAACCGAATGCCACCCTGGCATCGGCACACCGCTGATGCCGGATGTCATACGCGGAGATTGCTCGCGGCAAGCTGATACCCCGGCCCAGGGAAGCCACTGCCATCGATAAGGCCGCCGGTGAGCAAGCTGCCCCAACCCGCGCCACCCCGTCCGGTGTCGCGTCCGCAAGCTTCATCAGGTGTCCCCCCGGTCCGTCGCCGTCGTCCGCCACCACCAGCCGCCGCCACACCTGACCGGCGCCCGCCCTCACCTTCGCGCCGACCACGGACACTTCGAGCCCCGCATCCGCCCGGCGCACCGCGACTCCATAGGTCGCTTCGGCGGGTCGGCATCCCGTGACGAGGAGGATAGCGAGTCCGTGGAGGTGCCGGTGGTCGTCGTCGACGGCGGCCCTCCAGAGCTGCTGCAGCCAGTCGGCGGGCAGTTCGCGCAGCCCAGCCCGCTTGGACTTCACCGTCCGCGGCTTCGGGCCAGGAGTCCGGTGTAGGGTGTCGACATCGCCGCGCGGCAGCGGCGGCGTGCGTTCGGCCTCGGGCACCCAGGTTGCTAGCCGGTCCGCGCACTGCTCGGCAGAAATCCGGTGTTCTCGGATATCCCGCAGCGCGGTGGCCACTTCCACGATAGATTTCCTGGCCCAGGCAGCCCTGCGAACAGCAGCCGAGTTCCTGCTCTCGATGCCCGCGGTCGGCCCATGCCAAGCAACACCGGCTTCCGCGCGCTCGGCCACCAGGCGGTCGGCGACGGTGCGGTATTCGTCCGCGGTGCTGCGTGCAATCGTGCCGAACCGGGCGTGCTCCAGCACGACGGCGGCTCGCTGGAGGAGGTCCTGGGCATCCGGTCGCATGACAAGGCATCCTTTTTCCAGGAAAGCCTATGATGCGGCAAAGAGATGCAAGAGATTGCAGAGAGCGTGTGAAACACAAATCGTCTGCTCGTGCAACAAAGGTTTCAAGGCACTAGGAATAGCCGTTTACGGTGCAGCTACCCGGTGTACATACCGTAAATGCACCGTGTGGATACCGTGAGTCGCGGTCTTCGAGGCGTGGGCAGAGGCCGACGTCGGCTCGTCAGCCTGCCTGACGCTTGAAAAACAGATCTGGATGGAAAATAGCGGAGAGGGCATCCTCTCCGCGCCAGGCGACCCTCCCGTCCGGGCCGCCTTCTCGTCAGGGCCGCCTCCAGCATTGAGGCTGCCCCATGCTAGAAGCGCCCGACAAGGCCGAGGACCTCATCGTGGCCGACGACCGCCTCGACAAGCCTGTCAGCTCGCCGTCGATTGACCGAGGCCCTGGCCGCCCCAGGGACCGGTTCCTCCGACGGCTACTCGTATACGGGATGCTGATCTCTGATCGTCAGAACGTCCGCACAAAACCTTCTCGATTTATGAGGCCGATTTACGAGGCTCTCCATCGCACCTTGCAACGCAGACGCTGATGGTCGCCGCCCGGCACGCGGCATCCGGATACTCGCTCTTGTGGTTGGCCTCCGGCGGCTCTACCCCACTCCCAGCGGCCCACGGGGCATATGCCCGGTTCACGGTTAGGCCAGACGACCTCGACGCCGAAGGATTGCACTAGCGAACGGGCCTCTGAAAAAGCGGAGGCGGCCCGTTATCAGGTAGCCTTCCATGGACAGGCGCGTCGTCGTTGTAGTCGCCGTCGAGCTGCTACCTCTCCGTCTCCTGTCCGAGCGCTGCCTATGCCTTGCCAGCCAGAGGGTCATCGCAAAGCACTCCATCCATGCCGTGATCGAACGCGCGGTCATGGCCACCCTTGTAGGGCTTCCATCGTCCGTCGCTGCCCAGCACGTCGTCGATCGCTTTACCCGGACCCTTGCGGCGGCGGTAGTATTGGTTGTCGCGGTACAGGAACTCGTGTTCTGCGTCGCTCTGCAGACCTTTCGTCATGACGTCGTCTCCAGATGGCTTGTGGCTTAACTAGCGGTTTCGCCGCTGGTCTTCCGATTCAGGATGCAACTCTTCTCCCAATCGCGGTAGGCTTCTTGTCTGCCGGTTGCCCATCCTTTCGACTTGGCGTACCCGTTGTTCGACGCCACAACAGCCCATCCCCCGGCTTGCACCCGGGTGGATGATGTTCTGCTTTCGTTCCGGTGGCAAGACACGCCGATTTGGGCCAGCGTTCAGGGACACAGAGCAAGTCACCGCTCCCGGCCAGCACCAGCGTTCCATGGTCCAATTTTGGTCCAATCAGCCCGAGATGACCGGTGATGCGTGGTGATATCGCGTGATGAACTCTGCCAACCAAAACAGCGGCTTAGCGAAATGACGCAGTCCTGCTCTCGACCCCGACCGCCCTCTCACGGCGGTAACAGGGGTTCGAATCCCCTACGGGACGCCAGCATAATCAATGACTTAAATAGGTGGTGCGCCGGTTATCGGCGCTATACAGCGTTTATACGGCATGACGAGGCCGGACGGCATGGAGCGTTGTGGGACGAACTCGCTGGCTTGTGTCTCCCCGCTATAACGCGGTTGATAAAGCCCAGGTGGTGCGGGATCTTGCTTACCCGTTAGATCAATCTGCTCGCCGACCCCGTCTGGTGGACGCTGTGGGTTTGCCTCGGGAGGGGCCGGTTGGGTGTCATACAATCAGATTGTTGCGAACGTTCTAGCGATCCTGATGAGGGTGACAGCCGAGGCTCTCGACAAGAGGGCTGCAGGTAAAAGACGGACGATGAAGAACGAACCCGAAAACGATATCTCAAGACAAATTGGGGCGCTGATAAATCAACAACAACGCCATCATGACGAAGATGAGAGTAGTGGAAAGTGTAATCGAAACCTGACGTTCTTGGCAGTTATGCTTTCTTCGGCTGCTGCTGCCGCAACAATATACCAAGCTATTTATGCTCAACAGCAGTTCGCGGAGATGCGGAGTCAGGATAGGGCTTGGTTAGAAGTTGTAGGTCCGACCTTTGTTGGTCCAGTCCATTTTGACCAAACGGGCATGCATCTCTCAGTCAGAATAGGCTTTCGTGTCTCAGGGAAAGTTCCAGCGACCCGCATATGGGTATACGGCCAAATCTTCCCTTTCGACCCAAAGATCAAATTTATAGATCTTGAACGGCGCGTTTGTGCCGCTCGATCGCGCCCGCCAGGATTTGAAACGGGACAAGGCTTTTCTCTATTTGAAGATCAACCACCTATCTGGGAGCAAATCTACCCGAACATCAAAGCGGCAGACCTGCAAAAAGAAGCTACTTTGGTTATTCAGGAAAAGCAGGTCGGCGAAATCGTAACATACCTCATAGGGTGTATAGAATATCGGTATCCGGGGAGCCGTGCATTTCATCACACGCCGTATATCTATGAACTTGATAGAACCGATTTCATGAGGTCGCTTGGATGGCGTCACATGAGACCAGCTGAAGGCGATATCCCGCCCGATCAAATTGAGTATCTTAATAACCCTGTTGCTTCAGGTGACATTGATTAGTGAGAGGCGCGGAGCCGCCCTCCTCTACCGGATCATAGGTCAAGAGGCGCTGCGGTCGGCCACAGAGTTGGTGATCTGAATTAGTGCCGCCATCCATGAGCGGACCAAGGGGCACCAGATCCCGCGAGTCCGAACGGATCGGATCAAAGGTTAGGAGCCGCTGCGGGATGCCGCGCAGGGGAGATGTGGAGTTGCTGCCAGCATCCGTGAGGGGACCAGCTACCACCATATCCCGTCCGGTCGCGGTGGGGCTGGATGCCTGAACGGCGGGACCGCCCAAATAGGCTGTTCGCTACACCGGCACCCGGCTGGATGCGGCCGGCGGCAGCGGCGGCACGCTCGGACACCGCAGCTACCGACTCCATATAGCCCAGCAGCTTTTTGGTGGCGCTTCCCGTGTCCCGAAGCGCGCCGGCCATTGCCTCCATGGCGCCCTTGGTAGTGTTCACCTCGCGCTGTGTCGCCTGTAGCACGGCGATGATCTGGTCAAGCGGGCCTTTCGTGGCCTGCTGATCCACCACCAGGTCAATGGCGATCTTGTAGACTTCAATGTTCTCGGACATGGGGACTTATCTCGCGCAGGTGGAGCAGGCAGCCTTGCCCGCCGTGAGGGCAGCTGGCGGCGTCCCAGGATCTAGGTGTTGCATCGGATCATCTTTCGGTTGTTGCGGGTGCGCGTTCGCAGCCGGGTGCCGGTTGCGCAGGCCGATGGGCATCTGGCCGTGCTTTGGCAGTGCGCGCATCATGTCGGCGTCGAGCGATTCAGGTGGCCGAGATGAAGCTTTCCGGCCCGGGCGCAAGCCCGGCGGAAGAAGCAGCGCCGTGTCTCGACAGTGTGCGGCGGCAGCGGCGTGCAGGTAGCCCCTTCCACCAACTATGCGGGCCACAGCGTTAAGGTATTGCTGCTTAGTGTCCGGCGTCGAAGTGTCTTTGCTAAGACGTAATGGCGCGGATGAAAAAATTATGTGGGGTCTATGTGGCGCCAATCGGGTGGCACTTTAAAGGTAGGGGTGGGGGTTTAGTGAGGGACGAAGACGCGGCTCAACCTATTGAGTCACATCCTGGCGACAGTCTTGAGGCCGCCTACCGTGCTGCATTCAACATGGGCGTGCCGCGGAACGGATTTTGGCGCCTTTTTCTGCGAACCGCAAAAAAGTCTGCGCCACCCCTTGCTCGTCTCACGCTCTTCGTCGTGATTGTCACGGCAGGAATTCAAGGCTGGCAGATCTTCGTGATCCGCGATCAAGAACGACAGCAATTGAGAGCTTATCTGTCGGTAGAACCTGTTTCGGAGCCGTTAATAATTCCACCGTTGTCTTTGATTGGATCAGCTATGGTGCATAATAATGGAAGCACTCCAGCTAACGACCTTATTGTACAACTGCGGATTGCACTCGCTCCTGTAGCCTCCCTAAAGCATTTAGATTATCAAACTCTTCTCCTACCGTCCCCATTTTCTGATTACGGTTCGATTTTTCCGCAGAAAGATAAAGACGTTCAGACCGAAGAAGTATTGGATACCAGTGATGCTGATAAGAGGGACTTTGATGCAGGTAAGATTGTTGTGCTAGTGCTTGGAACATTATCTTACACAGACGCATTTCACTTCAATCGACATACTGACTTTTGCTGGTATTACGGTAAGTCGACGGTCGGCATTAATCAGGTACAGTTTTGTGCTGCACATAATGGCGCAACTTGAGTTTGTCCTACATGGGTATATCCTAGCAGCACATCTGGGCGAGACATCGGACGTTCTATTTCAGGCGTTTCTGACGGATGGGTTCCAGCGTAACAGGCGCAACACATTTGGTGAATTAGGACCCAAATGGGTGGGGTCACTTCAAATACTACAACAAGCCTCCTCGCCTAAATATTGACGAATTGCATCGGCGACCTAACGTGCCTGTTGAGGCTTATTTACTTGTTCTCGATCATATGCAATCCCGCCGGCGGCGACAACGGCATCCGGTTCCCCACCCAACGCCACAGACGTGGCTTGCGGCGCCTGTCCTTGAGCCGGTCACTAACCCACCAGTACAGTCGCTGCGCGTGGTCCTTGACCAGCGGCAGCGCGACAGGATCGCCGCCGACCCAGGGCAGGAACGGGTTGGAGCGGCTGTAGGCCCAGATCGACACCCGCACCGACGGCTTATCCGTGGTGCTGCGGCGGTGGATGCCGCTGGTGTCCGCGACCACCAGCGTGTTGGCCGCGACCGGCATGCGGCGCGGCTCGCCGTAGCCGAGCCGTCGGATCTCAGCCTCGGTGATCCGGAACGAGCCTTCCGCCGTCAGCCGGTCGCCGGCGTCGCGCGCGGTCATCGACACCCGCCTCTCCCACGCGAGCTTGCGCCGACCGGCGCGGTGCGAACCGGGCACGTAGGCGAACGGGGCCGCGTCCTGCTCCACGTCCTGCAGGAAGAACCACGCCTTGACCGTCGGGTGGAACGTGTCGGTGTGGAAGAAGGACTGGATGTCCGGCTCGGCGTCCGGCGCGAACTGGCTGAACACGGTCTGCACGTAGAGCGACGGGCGGCGGCGGAACGAGCCGACATAGTTGATCAGGCCGCGATAGGCCGGCCCTTCGAGCACCTTGCGCACCACCGGAAGCCGCTTCAGGGTCGGGCCGTCCAGCGCGATCAGCCGGGTCAGGGTGTCGCCGATCACCGCCTCCCGCGCCGGCACGTCGAGCGACAGGATCTCGTCGCGGAACGCCGCGAAAGTGGCCGGGTCGAGGAAGTCCGGCTTGACAATGAAGCCGTCGCGCTCGAAGGCGACCCGGTCGGTTTCCGACAGCAGCTTCGTCAGGCGGCGGCGTCTCGACTCGCCGATCCGCGCCGCCAGCCGCCGGCGGGCGACGTGCAGCCCGCGCCGGTTCAGCGCCTCGCTGCCGATCACCGGGTTGGCGTTGAATGCCTTGGACGCGGTCAGCACCGCCATCGCCTGGAACGGCAGCAGCAGGCGCCGCCAGCCGGACATCGGCCGTCGCCCGGTTGCGGGCGGTGCATCGCGTGCTCCGGTTCGGTCGAGGAGGGCGGCCTGGTCCATGACGGGTCTGCTGTCCTGTGTCGGGCGCACGCTGCCAGCGGCGGCGGTTCGTCGGAAGCGGAAAAACCGCCGGGCCGGTCATAAGGCGGTGCGCGGGCTGCCGTTTTGCCGCGCGGCCGGTCCCCGTGCCATGTTCCGGCCACGCGTCCCGCCGGCCGACGCGCCGGCTGCCGCCGACCCCGGACCGGGCGGCAGACGCACGCGACGAGCAGCGAAGGCTTCACGCCGATGACCGAACGTGCAGATCCGACATCCCCGGCGCGGTCCGGCGGCGAGCGTCGCGCGTGATGCGCGTCCTGTCCGCGGCTGGCGGCGCGGTCCGGCAGGCGAAGCGGGCCGCATTGCTGCCGTTCTGGACCGCCCAGCTGCTGACCGGGGCCAAGTCGTTCCGCGACAACCCGGTGATCGGCAGCCCCCGGCTGAACCGTCTGGGCCTGCACGTCGCCCGCCAGGGCCTGGCGCACCGCCTGGCAGCGCTACGCCGCCGCCGCCTGTCGCGGCTGGTCGCGCCCGGGCACGTGGCCGCCTTCGGGCGCGACGGCTTCGTCACGGTCCGGGACTTCCTGCCGCAGGCCGAGTTCGACCAGCTGCTGCGTCAGGCCCAGGGCTTCCGCGGCCCGGCGCGCGAGACCGTCCAGGGCGACACCATCACCCGCCGCCTCGCCCTCGATCCGGCCGCCCTCGACCGGATGCCGGCGCTGCGCCGGCTGCTGTCGCACCCCACCTGGCGCGGGCTGCTGCGCTACGTCGGCAGCCACGACTCCGAGCCGGTCTGCTACCTGCAGTCGATCCTGTCCGGCGCGGTGGCGGGCGAGCCGGACCCGCAGACCGCGCTGCACGCCGACACCTTCCAGCCCACCGTCAAGGCGTGGCTCACCCTGACCGACGTCGCGCCCGATGGCGGCCCGTTCGTCTACGTGCCGGGCTCGCACCGGATCACGCCCCGGCGCCGGGACTGGGAATGGCGGATGAGCGTCGCCGCGCGCGAGGCGCCGAACCGCTTGAGCGGGCGCGGCTCGTTCCGCATCGACCGGGACGAACTGGCAGCGTTGGGATACGCGGCGCCGCGCGCCTTCGCCACTCCCGCCAACACCCTGATCGTCGCTGACACCTCCGGCTTCCATGCCCGCGGCCCGAGCGCCGGTCCCGGCCTGCGGGTCGAGGTGTGGGCCTATGGCCGGCGCAACCCGTTCTTCCCGGCGCCGGTCGATCCGTGGCGCCTGCAGGCGCTCGGTGCCAGGCGGGCCGGCACGTTCTGGCGGCTCGGCGACCTGCTCGACCGGCTGGGCGTGAAGGGACAGGGCTGGCGCCGCCGGGAGAACGTGTCCGCGTTCGACCCGCCCGACGGCTAGCGGCCGGCTGGCGACGGCCGCCGGTCGGTCAGGCGGACACCTTGACGCCCTTCCAGAACGCCACCCGGTCCCTGATCTCTGCCGCCGCCGGCTTGGGATCGGGATAGAACCACACCGCGTTCTCGTTCACAGCGCCGCCGACGGACAGCGAGTGGTAGTGCGCAGTACCCTTCCATGGGCACCGGCTGGTATGGCTGCTCGGCGCCAGCACGCCCGGCCGCACCGAGGCGACGGGGAAATACGCGTTGCCCTCCACCGTGACGATGTCGTCGCTTTCGGCGACGACCTGGTCGTTCCACACCGCCTTCATCCGCGTCTCCCGCATGAGCCTTGGGCTGCCAGGATAGCGCGGATGCGCGGGCGGCGCACCTGCACGTCCTGGCCGGACCGGTTGCCGTTGGTCAGCGCATCACCAGCCACATGCCGCCGGCGAAGAACACCGACACCGCCAGGGCGGCGCAGCTGGACACGATCGAGCCGACGCCGTGGGTGCGGAGCATCGGGGTCTTGATGGGAGTCGACATGAGAGCAAGGTCCGGTTTCGCGCGGAACGGCCATACCGTCCCGCAAGGGAGCGGACATCTAGTGTCGCCCCGGAGCCGGGTCGACGCACGCATATGCATATCTTCTGTGCAGCCTGTGATTAACCGACAAGCAACTTTGTCTGGAATGTGGCTTGGGACGCGGGGCAACCCGGCGGCCCATCGAACGTAGACCGCCCGCCGCGACGCGGAGCCGTTGCCCGCCGACCGACGGCAGAACAGGACCCCGATCATGAGATCCCTTACCGCCGCCAGCCTGCTCCTCGCGCTGACCGCCGGCACCGCCTTGGCCCAGGTGCCGCCACGCACGCGCGGCGTGATCACCGCCGTCGACGGCGACAGCGTCACCCTGCGCAGCCACGCCGGCACCGTCACGCTGAAGACCACCGCCGATACCGGCTATGTCGGCGCCACCAAGGCCAGCCTGACCGCGGTGCAGAGCGGCCGGTTCATCGGCACAGCAGCGGTGCCGCAGCCGGACGGCACGCTGAAGGCGCTGGAGGTCACGGTGTTCCCCGAAAGCATGCGCGGCGCCGGCGAGGGCAACTACGGCTGGGACCTGGGCAAGAACTCGTCGATGACCAACGGCACCATCGGCTCGGTGGTCGGCACCAGCGGCCGCACCATGACCGTCGACTACAAGGGTGGCCAGAAGAAGCTGCTGGTGCCCGACGACGTGCCGGTGGTGGACCTGGAGCCCGGCTCCAAGTCGCTGCTGAAGCCCGGCGCGCACGTGGTCGCGTTCGGACCCAGGGGCGCCGACGGCAGCGTGGACGCCAAGCGCATCATCGTCGGCGAAGACGGGACCGTGCCGCCGATGTAGTCTCTCCCCATATGGAGCCGGGCCGGCGCGTGAGCATGCGCGTCCGTCCGGCCCGGGAGACGCCATCATGTCCGACACGACGGCTGGTCCAGCGCGGACCAGGCGGGTCGTCATCATACACCCGCTCGTGGTCCGCCTGACCCACTGGGTGAACGCCGTCGCCCTCGTGATGATGGTGTCGAGCGGATGGCAGATCTACAACGCCTCGCCCCTGCTGCCGTTCGAGTTCCCGGCCTGGGCCACCCTCGGCGGCTGGCTCGGCGGCGGCATCGCCTGGCACCTGGCGGCGATGTGGCTGCTGGTCGGCAACGCCGCGATCTACTTCGCCTACGGGCTCGGCGGCCGGCACTTCATGCGCTCCTTCCTGCCGCTGACGCCGCGCACGGTGTGGCGCGACCTGCGCGAGGCGCTGAGCTTCCGGCTGCAGCACAAGCTCGGCACCTACAACGCGGTGCAGCGCCTGCTCTACGTCGTGGTGCTCCTGCTCGGCGTGGCGGCGCTGCTGTCCGGCCTGGCTCTGTGGAAGCCGGTGCAGCTGCAGCTGGTCGACGACCTGCTCGGCGGCTACCCCACCGTGCGCTGGATCCACTTCGGCGCCATGAGCGGCATCGTGCTGTTCGTGGTGGTCCACTTGGCGCTGGTGGCGGTGGTGCCCAGGACCCTGCCGGCGATGATCACCGGCCGCGCCACGACCGACGTCGAGCCGCAGGAGCTGCAGCCGTGACCGACCACCGCACGCCTGACGCGCGCGCCGAGCGCCGTGCCCTGCTGCAGGCGCTGCAGCCGCGTCTGGACGGGATCGGCCGTCGCATGCTGCTGCGCCAGGGCCTGTCGCTCGGGGCGCTCACCATGCTTTCGGGATGCAACCTGGCCGACGGCGACGCGGTCGACCGGGTGCTGCTGGCGATGTCGCGCTTCAACGACCGGGTGCAGGCGCTGCTGTTCGACCGCACCCGCCTCGCCCCCACCTACGCCGCCAGCCGGATCACCCGCCCGTTCCCGTTCAACGCCTTCTATCCGATCGACAACGCGCCCGACCTCGACGAGGACGACTGGAAGCTCGAGGTGTCCGGGCTGGTGTCCGACAAGACACCGTGGACGGTACAGCGCCTGCGCGCGCTGCCGCAGCGGAGCCAGATCACCCGGCTGATCTGCGTCGAGGGGTGGAGCGCCATCGGCCAGTGGAGCGGCGCCCCGTTCGGCGAGTTCCTGCACCGGATCGGCGCCGACACCACCGCGCGCTATGTCGGCTTCAAGTGCGCCGACCGCTACTACTCCTCGATCGACATGCAGACCGCGCTGCATCCGCAGACCATCATGGCGCTCGACTTCGAGAACAAGCCGCTGCCGACCGAGTTCGGCTATCCCTTGCGGCTGCGCATCCCGACCAAGCTCGGCTTCAAGAACCCGAAGTTCATCGCCGCGGTGTTCGTCACCAACACCTATCCGGGCGGCTACTGGGAAGACCAGGGCTACAACTGGTTCAGCGGCAGCTGAGCTCAGCGCCCGACGCGGATCTCGGCCACGGCGCGCCCGGCGGCGAGGTCCCACAGGAGCACCCGGTCCGGTCCGCCGCCGGACAGCGCGATCGCCAGCACCGTGTCGGACTGACGCGCCAGCGCGGTGATCCGGGTGCCCGCCGGCTCCTGCGAGGGCGCCGCCGGCGCGGCTGCGGTCACGCCGGCCCGCGGCTGCGACAGCCGGTGCACCACCACGGCGACCAGGCCGGCGGTGCCGCCGAGGATCAGCACTCCCATGGCGACCACCAGCGCCAGCAGCGCCCGCGTCTGGCCAGCACCCATTTCCCGCCCCCTCGGTTTGCGTCTACACCGGCGCCATGACGGAGCCGTCCACCCCGCCGGCGGACGGGACGCTGCTGCTGGTCGCGGGGCCCGTGCATGACGGGCTGCGCACCGACCGGTTCCTCGCCGACGCTTCCCCTAGCCTGTCGCGCTCGCGGGTCAAGGGGCTGATGGAGGCCGGCCATGTCCGGCGCGACGGGGTGGCCGTGCGTGCGCCGGCCGAGCCGGTGCGGTCGGGCATGCGCTTCGAGCTGCTCCCGCCGGCGCCGGTCGCGGCCCGCCCGGCCCCGCAGCCGATCCCGTTCCGCATCCTGCACGAGGACGACAGCCTGCTGGTGCTCGACAAGCCGGCCGGGCTGGTGGTGCATCCGGCGCCGGGCAACGAGGACGGCACCCTGGTCAACGCCCTGCTCGCGCATTGCGGCGACGACCTGCCCGGGATCGGCGGCGAGCGGCGCCCCGGGATCGTGCACCGGCTCGACAAGGACACGTCCGGCGTGATGGTGGTGGCGAAGACCGAGCAGGCCCTCGCCGCCCTGTCGGCGGCCTTCGCCGAGCGGGACATCGAGCGCAGCTACCTGGCCCTGTGCTGGGGCCTGCCGAACCCGGCGCAGGGTATGCTGGAAGGCGCGATCGGCCGCGACCCGCGCGACCGCAAGCGCATGGCGGTGGTGGCACGCGGCGGCAAGACCGCCCTGACCCACTACCGGACGCTGCAGACCGCCGGCGGCGCCGTCAGCCTGGTGGAGTGCCGGCTGGCGACCGGCCGCACCCACCAGATCCGGGTGCACTTCGCCCAGGCCGGCCACCCGCTGCTCGGCGATCCGGTCTACCTGCGCCGCATCCCGGCCGCCGCGCGCCTGCTGCCCGACCCGTCCCGACGCGCGGCGCTGGACTTCCCGAGGCAGGCGCTGCACGCCGCCGTGCTGGGTTTCCGCCACCCTGCGACCGGCCAGGCGATGCGTTTCGAGACCGCCCCGCCGGTCGACTTCCAGGCGCTGCGGGACGCCCTGTTCGTCGGCTAAGCCACGACGAACATGGAGAAGAGTTCAGCCGCCCAAGGCGGGCGTTTCCTTGACAGGACCTGGCCGGTCCTGTTACTTCGGCGTCATTCCGACGAGCGGGCGCGCCCGCCGGCCTGGACGTCCTGAGACTGCTCCGCCGGTTCCAACGGGGAGGGTCTCAGGGACGTGAAGTCCTTACCCGCGCCCATGCTGACGGCCTGCGAAACCGTGTTCCGGCTGTGCCGTATGGACAGTCGAGATCCCGCAGCCGATCAGGCGAAAGGAGCCGTTCGATGGTATCCGCTATTATCAATGTCAGTCCCGAAGGCAACCTTTCGCGCTACCTTCAGGACATCCGCAAGTTCCCGATGCTGGCACCCGAGGAAGAGCTGGCGCTGTCCAAGCGCTGGCGCGACACCGAGGACTCCGCCGCCGCGCACAAGCTGGTCACTTCGCACCTGCGTCTGGTCGCTAAGATCGCCATGGGCTACCGCGGCTACGGCCTGCCGATCAGCGAGCTGATCAGCGAGGGCAACGTCGGCATGATGCAGGCGGTGAAGCGGTTCGACCCGGACCGCGGCTTCCGGCTGGCGACCTATGCGATGTGGTGGATCCGTGCGGCGATCCAGGAGTACATCCTGCACAGCTGGTCGCTGGTGAAGATGGGCACCACCGCCGCGCAGAAGAAGCTGTTCTTCAACCTGCGCCGCCTCAAGGGGCAGATGCAGGCGATCGAGGATGGCGACCTGCAGCCGGAGCAGGTGGACCACATCGCCACCACGCTCGGCGTGTCGGGCCAGGACGTGATCAACATGAACCGCCGGTTGGCGGCGCCTGACCATAGTCTGAACGCTCCGGTCCGCGCCGACAGCGAGGGCGAGTGGCAGGACTGGCTGGTCGACGACGCCGAGAGCCAGGAGCAGACCCTGGCGGAAAGCGAGGAGTACAGCGGCCGCAAGGCGCTGCTGGGCGACGCGCTGCGCACGCTGAACGACCGCGAGCGGCACATCTTCGTCGAGCGCCGCCTGAACGAGGAGCCGTCGACGCTGGAGGACCTGTCCCAGCACTACGGCATCTCGCGCGAGCGGGTGCGCCAGATCGAGGTCCGTGCCTTCGAGAAGGTGCAGAAGGCGATGAAGACCCAGGTGACCACCCGTCGCCTGGCCGATCAGGCAGCCTGACGCGACGAGGGAACCGCGACGGCGCGCCGTCCGGTTCCCCGAGCCGCCGTCAGGGCCGCTTCGCCCGTGGCGGCGGCGCCAACGGTCCCCATTCCTCTTCCAGCTTGGTGACTGCGGCCACCAGGGACCGCCTTTTCGACGCTGCCGACAGGTCCGCGGCGAGACGCAGCGCCATGCAGGCGACCTCGCTGACGAACCAGCTTGCCGCAACCGCGGTCCAGGCGGTGAACAGCACGGCCGGCTGGCGGATCAGCTCCACCGCCACGTTGATCGAGCCGCCGCCCTCCCACAGGGCGCGCAAGGGGTGGACGCCGCCGGCCAGCCCGAACAGCAGCCCGGCGCGAACGATCCGCCCGCCCCGCCCCTCCTCGGGCAGCAGGGCCAGGAGCAGGACCGGCACCAGCAACGACGACAGCAGCACCGCCGTCCCCGGCGACAGTACCACGATCGCGCCGCAACCGAGCCCGCCCCACCAGAGCAGGGCGTTCTGCCGCGCCACCACCGGCGGCTGCGGCCTCGCCTTTCTCCCTGCGGCGCTGCCCGCCATCAGGACAGCACCCCGACCAGCACAGCGCCGAGCAGGCCGACCACGCCGGCCATGACGCCGATCTCCCGCCCGGCGGTCCGGGCCTGGCGGGCGCGCTGCGGCGCGTCGTCGAGTGAGTCCTGGTGCGCTGCCCTGAGGCCGTCCGCCTCCGTGCGCGCCGCGTTCAACGCCGCCTCGTCCTCCGCCCAGTCGGCGTCGCGGCAGCTCAGCTCCAGCATCTCGACCAGGTCGCCCGCCTCGGCCGCCTTCTCCAGCCGTTCCAGCCGGCGCATCCGTCGGCCCTTGCCCGGCCAGTTGTTCAGCCGCTCGCGGGCCACGGCAAGCAGGCTCGCCGCCAGCCTGGGCAGGGCCAGCGGCTCCGAAGGCGGCTCGCCCGGGATCCGGTTCCGGCTCTGCATCTGCGCCTGCGCCAGCCCCTGCAGGTCGAGCAGGCGCTCGTCCGCATCGGACGGTACCGTCAGCTCGCTGCCGCCGTTCGGCGTGTCCGAGCGCGCCGCCAGCAGCGCCAGCATCTGGGTGTCGAGCAGGCGCGCGGCCGGCGCCTTGCCCTTGGCCATCGCCTCCAGCGCCGTCACCAGCTGGTCCGAGCGCAGCACGCAGGCCCCGCCGAGCGCTGCCGAGGTGCAGGCCAGGAACGGGTTCAGGCTGTAGGCCAGCATCGGCATGCGCAGGGCCGGAACCGGAAGCCGGGACGCGCGGGCGTTGCGTCGCTCCAGCTCCTCGGACACCTGCAGCCCGCTGCGCCCGGTCAGCAGCGCCCAGCGGCGCAGGGCGGCGTGCCGGATCACCTCGCCGATGAAGTTGTCGGCGGTCCCGGTGATGAGCTGCATCGCCAGCATCGCCGGGATGGCGTCGGGCCAGAACCAGCGGCCGCTCCAGAACATCGGCGCCAGCGGATCGAGCAGCGCCACGGTCTGCATCAGCACCATCTGCTCGGCGCCGTCGGCATTGCGGTCGGTGGCACCCCTGAGCGCCTCGGTGATGCGGGCGGCCAGCAGCGGGAGGTCGAGCGCGCGGCGCAGCCACTGCTCCACCGTGCCGCTGCGGAGCAGGACCTGCGCCTCCATCGGCTGGCGGGCGAAGGCCAGCGCCAGCGAGCGCGCGGTCGACACCGGGATCTTGCCCACCATCAACGGCCGCGGCGCCCGCGGCTCGGGGCGCGGCGCCTTGGGACGTTCCGCGCCGATGCCGTGCTCGGCGAGCGCCGCCAGGCTAGGCCGCGCGGTCGGGTCGTCCGACAGCATGGAGCGGAGCAGCGACACCAGCACCGGCGGCAGCCGCTCGTTGCCGGCCAGGGCCTGGAAGCTGCCGAGCTCGAGCTTGCGGTGCACGATCCGCTCGTCGTCGAGATCGGGCAGCAGCGGATGGCCCAGCATCAGCTCCAGCAGCACCGCTCCCAGCGCGTAGACGTCGTCCGCCGGCAGCCCGGCGCCACGTGCCGAAGGCGCGCAGATGCCGGTCGAGGCCGGCTCGTAGATCGCGGGCTGCCCAAAGGCGGGCGGCGTCACGCAGCCGGGTGCGAGCAGGATCCGGCCGCTTTCCAGCGAACGGTACAGGTTCGCCGGCCTGACCCCGCGATGCACTAGACCGAGCGCATGCAGGCGGCCCAGCGCCAGCGCCAGCGGCCGCAGGTAGATCGCTGCGAGCTCGGCTTCCGACGGCGGGGTGGCGGATTCGGTCAGGCTGTCGCGCAGCGACGGGCCGGGCGGGGCGTCGCAGACGATCCAGTACTCGCCGCCTCCGGTGCCGTGCGCGACCGGCATCAGCAGCGCGGTGTTGTAGGCGTTGAGGAACAGCGGCAGGTTCGCCGGCGGCGGCGCGTCGCGTCGCGTCTTGACCGCGACCAGCGACGGCGCCGCCTGGTCGGCGCCGCGCGTGCCGGGGTCGGCCCCCTGGGTACGCTGGTCCACCGCATAGGCGGGCAGTCCGGCGAACTCGCCGCACGGGGTCCCGGGAAACACCTGGTAGCGGCGATCGACGATGATCGCGCCGCCCTCGACCGGATCCTCCCGTCCCCGCATCGCCTTTCATCGCCCCGCACGACCTGCCAGGCCGGCATCATGGCGGGCGGAGGGTTAAGCCGGGCTTAAGGGCGGAACCTCGGCTCAGCTCTCGAACGGGTCACGCATCAGGATGGTGTCGTCGCGCTCCGGGCTGGTGGACAGCAGCGTCACCGGCGCCTCGACCAGCTCCTCGATCCGTCGGACATACTTGATCGCAGCCGCCGGCAGCGCGCCCCAGGAGCGGGCGCCGCGCGTGCTGTCCTGCCAGCCGTCCAAGGTCTCGTAGACCGGCTCGACCCGCGCCTGCGCCGCCGGAGCGGCCGGCAGGTGGCGCACCTCCTGCCCGTCCAGCCGGTAGCCGGTGCAGATCCGGATGGCGGCCAGCCCGTCCAGCACGTCGAGCTTGGTGAGCGCCAGGCCGGTGATGCCGCCGACCCGCACCGCGCGGCGCACCAGCACCGCGTCGAACCAGCCGCAGCGGCGCGGCCGCCCGGTGACGGTGCCGAACTCGTGGCCGCGGGCGCCGAGCAGCTGGCCGGTCTCGTCGTGCAGCTCGCTGGGGAACGGGCCGGCGCCGACGCGGGTGGCGTAGGCCTTGGCGATGCCGAGCACGAAGCCGACGGCGTTCGGCCCCACCCCGCTGCCGGTGGCGGCGTTGGCGGCGACCGTGTTGGAGCTGGTCACGAACGGGTAGGTGCCGTGGTCGACGTCGAGCATCACTGCCTGCGCGCCCTCGAACAGGACGCGGGTGCCGGCGCGCCTGGCCTCGTCCAGCCGTTCCCAGACCGGCTCGACATAGGGCAGCAGGCGGGGCGCCAGGTCGAGGAGGTAGGCCAGCAGCGCGTCCTTGGAGAAGGTGTCGGCGCCGAGGCCGGCCAGCAGGGTGTTGTGGTGCAGCAGGATCTCGTCGAGCTTCCAGTCCAGGGTGTCCGGCTCGGCCAGGTCGCACAGGCGGATCGCCCGGCGCGCCACCTTGTCCTCGTAGGCAGGGCCGATGCCGCGTCCGGTGGTGCCGATGCGGCGCTCGCCGCGGGCGGCCTCGCGGGCGCGGTCGAGGGCGCCGTGCACCGGCAGGATCAGGGTGGCGGCCTCGGAGATGCGCAGGGTGTCGGGGCCAACGGCGAGCCCCTGCCCGCGCACCCGGTCGATCTCGCCCAGCAGCGCCTCGGGGTCGACCACCACGCCGTTGCCGATAATGCCCAGCTTGCCGCGCACCAGCCCGCTCGGCAGCAGACTCAGCTTGTAGGTCTGGTTGCCGACAACCAGTGTGTGCCCGGCGTTGTGGCCGCCCTGGAACCGCACCACGATCTCGGCCCGGCTGGCGAGCCAGTCGACGATCTTGCCCTTTCCCTCGTCGCCCCACTGGGCGCCGATCACGGTGACGTTGGACATGGGTGCTGGCTCCGGAAGGGCGTCGGTCGGCGGGGGGGTCAGGCGTCCAGGGGCACGGCGTCGGTGCCGCGCAGCAGGTGGGTGCAGCCGAGGCGGCGGGCTTCGGCCGCCTCGTCGTCGACCAGGCCGAGGGCGGCCACCGTGGCATGGCCGCCTTGTCGCAGGGAGCGGGCGGCATCGCGGTCGCCGCCCTGCCCCACGAACACGCGCCGCCGCCCAGGCGCCGCGGGGGCCGCGCGCAGCAGCGCCTCGGTGC
>CAXUEL010000002.1:0-62781 GCA_964249915.1 uncultured Acetobacteraceae bacterium
CCGCCGCCTCCGCCGCCCAGAGCCTCACCGTCGACACCCATACCCCAGCCGCTCCCGGCCTGGAGGTGGCAGCCGACACGCTCGTGCTCGGCATCTCCGAGGACATGTGGATCGTGAACGCCCAGTTCACCGTGGCCGTCGATGGCGTCCAGGTGGGCGGCGTCTACACGACCAACGCCATCCACAACCTTGGGCAGTCGCAGATCTTCACACTGGACGGAAGCTTCGGAAGCGGTGCGCATGTGGTCACCGTCGACTTCCTCAACGACGTCTACGGCGGCAGCGCAGCCAAGGACACCAACCTGTATGTCAACTCGATCTCGCTCGACGGCGTGACGACCTCCGAGAACGGCACGGAGCTCGCCTACGCTGGGCCAGTCGGGTTCTCCCTGGCGCCCTTGTCCAGCCAGGCTGCAGACTCTGCGACCGGCGCCGTTGTGACGAACCTGGCCAAGCCCGTTCTGCAAGGCACGGCGGAAGCCGGCGCGCTGGTCACCGTGGACGCCAGCCTCGGCGGCAGCCAGAGCGTGCTCGCCACCACCACCGCTACCGCTGGCGGCACCTGGAGCCTGACGCCTACCAAGGCGCTCAGCAGCGGTACCTACCAGCTCACCGCCACCCAAACCGATGCCGCCGGGACCACCTCCGCCGCCTCCGCCGCCCAGAGCCTCACCGTCGATGCACAAAGTTCGGCCTCTTTTGAAGGAACAGCCAGCATTCCGAGTGTGTTCTTAGCCAGCGGAAAGATGACCTTTATCTCCAGCAACAACACCATCTCCACCCAACCTGGGGCGACGATCACCGATCTTGGGAGTGACAATACGTATGTCCTGGCGTCTTCCGGCGCTGTCACGATCTCAGGAAACACATTGGCTAATGGAGATGTCTTCGACTTGAGAGAGGCGCTAAACAGCGTGGGTTGGGACGGCCAGACTACAGATCTTGGTTCCTATCTCTCCGCGACGACCACGAACGGCGGCAACGACTTGCAAATTGCCACGCACTACTTCGGAGGCGCCGCCAATCTCTCACTAACGCTCACTGGTCAGGGTGACAACACCCTATCGGTATTTGAACAACATGCGCAATTGGTATGATCTGCAAATCCGCATTCTGCTACTGTAGGTATCGGTGTATTACCCTCGGTTGGCTGATGGCAGCCAGATAAACCACAGTGCTTCACGGGGTAAGAGGCTAGGTATTTAATCTCTGCCTGTGGTGATAGGGATCATCAGGCGGCACGAGATAAGCCATGGATAGGTTCTACACGGCTGCGCCCGCACAACGGAGGCGGTGCGTCTAGCGATCCAGCGCAGCCAAAAGAGCGTAAGGGTGCTTGCGACGCGCCACGGTATTAGTGCGACGATAGTCTACGCTCAGGACCCATCAACTGAGCCAGAACAGGATGGTAGCGGCTAGGCAGATGGCTGACATGTAGGTGTGCGCGCAGCGGTCGTAGCGCATCGCGATCCGGCGCCAGTCCTTGAGACGGCTGAACATGTTCTCGATCTTGTGGCGCTAGCGGTAGAGCGTGCGGCAGTAGGGGTGCTGGACCCGGCGGTTCTTGCGCGGTAGGATGCAGGGCTCGATGCGGCGGGCAAGCAGGGCGTTGCGCAAGCCGTTGCTGTCGTAGCCGCGATCCCCGATCAACTCGCCTGCCCCGGGCAGCGCATCCAACATCAGGGCGGCACCCTTGTGGTCGCTCATCTGGCCTTCCGACAGCAGCAGCACGACGGGTCGGCCCTGGCCATCGCAAACGGCGTGCAGCTCGGAGTTCAGGCCGCTCTTGGTGCGCCCGATACGGCGGGGAACATCCCCTTTTTGAGCAGGCTCGCCGCGGTGCGATGAGCCTTCAGGTGGGTCGCGTCGATCATCAGCCGATCGGGTTCGCCGGCCTGCCCAGCCAAGGCGGCAAAGATGCGGTTGAACACGCCGAGCCGGCTCCGGCGGATGAACCGGTTGTAGAGCGTCTTGTGCGGGCCGTAGGCGGCGGGTGCATCACGCCTTCGACGTGATCTGGCGAGGTGATCTTACGAGTGATCGTAGGAGCGCTCGTAAGGACGATGCTGGACCGCCGGATCGAGATCATCACGGGGCGGGATCGCCGCCGGCGCTGGAGCATCGCCGACAAGGTCAGGATCGTTGCCGAGGCGGATGAGCCTGGGGCGTGCTTTGCTAACGATCCCGGCGATCAGTTGGATGGTTCGGCGGATCGTGGAAGGCTTAACCGACCTTTAAGCCGTCCGGAACCAGACTGAGGCCATGCCGTCACTCCTCTCACCGGCGGCGAGGAGCACCCTCGTGGTCGCCATCCTTTCGGCTGTGGTTCTGCCATTGGCGAGCCTCCCGGCCGCGGCGGTTCCGCCCGACTGTGCGGCGGCGGCGGCGTTCGCCGAGCGCGAGCAGCAGCTCCCGGTCGGCATCCTCGGCGCGATCGGCGTTGTGGAGAGTCGCAACCACGCCCTCGCGATCGACATCGATGGCAAAGCCTCGGTCCCGGCCGATCTTCCCGCCGCAGTCGAGGCCGTACGATCGGCGGCGGCGCGAGGCGCGCGGTTCATCGACGTCGGCTGCTTCCAAGTCGATCTCCGCTGGCATCCGGACGCCTTCGCCGACCCGTCCGCGGCCTTCGATCCGCTTGCCAACGCCCGGGTCGCGGCGCGCTTCCTGGCCGAACTAGGCGGCGCGGCCGGATCCTGGAGCACTGCGATCGCGCGCTATCACTCGTCCCTGGCCGCGGAAGGGGCTTCCTACGCCATCCGCGTGCTCAACCGCTGGCGCGGCCTGCCCGCCGCCGATCCTCCAACCTATTCCGACGTGCGGATTGTCGCATTCGGGATGCGGGTATTCGGCCCTGGGGAGGGCGCGACCGGCCGGTCTGGGCTGCCTATGGTAGTGACGCCGTGACGGTAGCCGCGGATCGGCGAGCGGCCTCATCCGCACCGGTACCTTTGTGTTCCTGGTGGTGGGCTTGACCAGCAGGCGCGGTCCGGAACGGTGGCGGGAGCTGTTCCTGTTCGTGCTACTCGCCGTCTGCTTCGACGCGAAGTACCTGTGGTCGTGGTGTCACCTGGACCGCGTGCTGCGCTTCGGCGACTTCCTTGGCGTCTGGAGCTACGGACGACTCGCCGCGCGAGGCGATCTGCGGACGCTCTACGACGTCGTCGCACTGACCTCTTACCAGCACACGCTGTTCCCGATGTTGCCTGGGGCGTTGCCGTTCTTCTACCCGCCGACCATGCTGCTCCTGATGGCACCCTTAGGGCTGATGGGGCCGGTGGCGGCGTGGATGCTTTGGACGACGTGCGGGCTCGCGGCGCTGCTGTTCGCGGTTCTGCCGGATCGTCGCCGTCCCGGTCACGCCATCCTGCTCCTGCTGCTACCCGCGATCGTGGTCAGCGCCGCCTTCGGACAGACCGGACTGATCACCGGCGCTCTCTTGCTGGGTGGCCTGCGTCTGACGCCGTCGCGGCCGGTGCTTGGAGGCGTGCTGCTGGGTCTGCTGACGATCAAGCCGCAGATGGGCGTGCTGGTGCCCGTGGCGCTGGTCGCATCTAAGCAATGGCGGGCGATCGCCGCTGCAACTGTTACCGCCGTAGCACTGGCGGTCGTCGGCGGCCTGACGTTCGGCTTCGGATCCTGGCCTACGTGGCTGCACGCGCTGCCAAATGCCGCCGACCAGTGGCACACCGATGCCGGAACGCTCCTGCCCTTTTCCCCAACTCTGACGGCCAGCTTGGCGGCCACGCACCTGCCATGGCCTATCATCCGCCTCGCACAGGCGGCGTCGGCCTTGCTGGCCTCGTGGTTGGTGTGGCGGGGCTGCCGCGCCGGTCTGCACGGAGCCGCGATCCCGCTGGTGTGCGCCGCATCCCTCCTGGCGACGCCACACGGCTTTATCTACGACATGCCGGCGCTGTGCGGGGCACTCCTGCTCTTTGTGGACCGCGACCGGGCGACGACCCTCCAACAGCTGGCGGCACTGGCGGCTCAGATGGTGCCGATCGTCGCCCTGGCGCTTCGAGTTCCATTCGTGTCGCCGGCGCTGCTGGCAGTCCTGGTCCTGAGCCTATCCGCGCTTCCACACCGATCCAATCCGTCGTGCGCGCGCCTTTGACCGGCCGGAGCCTGAGGTCTGGTTACCATCCTGCCGGCTCGACCGGATCAGCGGTTTCCGGACATGCTCCGACGGATGATCGGAACGAAGATCGTCATGCCGTCCGTGGTCATCACCGGCCGGTACTGCGCCCACAACGCCCGCATGAAGGAGTTCGACAGACGCCGCGGCTGACTCGCCGGATCGCCGGTATCCGGATCATCCGGCGCGCCGACCTCGACTGCGGCGAGTTGCTGCCGAGCGATGAGGTCGTCGATGCGCCGCGACGGAAGCCGGCCCAGCCGAATCTGGTCGAGGACATAGTAGGTGTCGAACGCTGAGAGCTTCCCGGCCTGGAAGCAGAGCAGCAGGGCTTCGCAGGCCACCGGTCCTGGCAGGGCGCCGAGGAATGCCACCGCTCGACGCAGCTCCGGCTGCTGCCGCGTCGCCTGCTGCCACGCGCCCCAATTCGGCGGTGCCATGATGCTGAGTAGCAGCGGCAGGACGAGCATCGGCACCAGCGCGAGCACGGCCCTGGTGCGGTCATTTCTGTGCGCATGGCGCGTCGCGGCCGCCTGGAGTGCCAGGGGTAGCAGCAGCGAGGTCAACAGGATCGCATCCTGGAAAATGTTGTTCGCCACCCCGTCACCGCCGGAAAATGCGATGATCTCGATCAACGACGCAACCCAGATGAGGACCAGCGGCGAGGAGACACGTTCGATGCCGCCCCGCCGAATCCAGATGCCGATCGGCGCCAACGCCGGCGCGCTCAGCGTCGCGTACAACGTCGGCATCGCCAGGGCCTGGTGAAACAGGAACAGGCGCGGGGCGAGGAGATGAGTCAGGAAGAAGCGTCCGTCCAGGAGGATGCTGGCGGCAAGCAGTACCGCGCCAGTGACGAGCCCGGTCGATGCCCAGACCGCCAGCGCCCGCCAATCCCGTTTCAGCAGGAGATGAACGGCCAGTCCGCAGGGCAGCGCCAGCAGGTTGTGCTTGCTGAACAGGCCAAGGGTCACCAGGACGGCGGACGACGCGGTGTGCACCGTCTTCCCGGGGCCGGACAGGAAAGCGAGCAGCGACGCAGACTGGAACGCCATCGCCAGCAGCTGTGGATCGTTCGCCCCGATCCGGGTCGGCGTCCAGAATTCGAGTCCGGCGATCCAGCCCAGGCAGCAGCATGCCGCGACCGCGCGTGATTTTGACTGCCGGTAGCCGATCAGCATGGCGACGAGGCCGATCAGGACGATCGCCAGGATCGAGGCGGATCGTCCCATCAGTACGACTCCGCCGCCGAGTCGGCCGATCAGGCCAAGGAGGTGGAACGAGAGCGGCGGGTAGTTCGTCACAGCCATGTCCGGCGATGCCCCGTAGAGCGGCTGCCACACCGAGGCCGCCTGCTGCCGAAACGCGTTCCAGCCCTCGTTGTAGTCGATCTGTCGGTCCAGCCGGGTGCGGAGCACTAGCGGAACGCCGAACACCGCGGTGGCGATCGCCAGGACGAGGAGCGGCACCGACCAGAACCGATCGTTGCGCAGGTCTCGATCCAGGTGGCGGAGCTCCGACATCGGTCAGCCTGGGATGCGGAAGTTTCCGCAGCAGGTACAGGCCAGGGCGTCGATGTCGCCAAGCGGCGGCCGGTTGCGGAAGACCCTCGCCTGCCACCGGTGCAGGCCGACGTGACACAGGAGTCTGGCCAGAGACGCCTTATCCTGCTGCGTATCAGCGCGCTGGGAAGTCCGGAGCATGTTCTCGCGGAGCGCGTCGAGAGGATAGGGCTGCGCTTCTCCTTTAGGACCGCTGTCGCCGAACAAGCGGCAGAAGGCGACCGCATTCTCCTCGTCGATAGCGTCGATGAAGAGCAACGCACTGTTCGACCTCAACCGCACGGCAGTCTGGCTTTTGAAGCTGAGGACGCTGCTCATCGACTAGTCCATAAAGGAGGAAGCCTGCTGCTTCCGCTAGCATTGACAGAATTAAGGAATCGATAGTGCCGGCTCCGGTCGCGCAATGCCGTGGTTGCATGCAGCGGATGCGGGATAGCTCGCGTCGTCGGCCAGGGCGCGCAGTAACCCGCGGTCATACAGCGTCCGGGCGTTCGGCACCGTCGAGACGGCGGACACGGCGGAGGACGGTGCCCAAGGCGAGGAGGACAAAGAGGCTGCTGCAGCCTTGGAATGCCCGGATCAGCAGCAGCCATGGCAGCAGCAGGGCGACGATCACGACCATGATCTCACTAAAGGTGAACGCGCCGTTCGATCGGCGCCGTTCCTCCACGAACAGCAGCACCGCGGCGGTGAACAGCGGCAGGTCATAGATGAAGGCAAAAGGCGTCGCGAGGAAGGTCGCGATACCGAGCACAGAAACCGACAGCAGGTGTCGGTCTTCTCTTACGACCGGTCCCGGTCGGAAGCACCACCACGTGAGAGCTATGCAACCGAGCAGGCTCACCGTCTGGATCGCATCGGCCACGTGTTTGCCGAGACCGAGGCAGGTGAAATTAGCTGAAACGGTCGCCAGGAGGGTCGCCCAATCAGCCATGTGGCCCAAACGGACTGCCATGATCGACGGCAGGTGCCGGACCCAGCCCGGCCAGACGTCATTCCCAAACGCCGCGGTGCTCACTCCGACGATGCACAGCGTCGTCGCCCCGGCCGACAGGATGCTGCGCCATTGTCCGGCCGCGACCAGTGCCACCGGAACCAGAAGACCGAGCTGCGGCTTGTAGGTAGCAAGTCCGATCAGCATGCCGGCAAGGACCGGGCGGTGCGGCGCCAGCCTCAGGCCTCCGACGAGCAAGGCCGCCACTAGCAGGCTGCTCTGTCCGCACAGGATCGTCCACAGGGTCGACGGCGCGACGACGACCAGCAGCGCGAGCGGCCAACCCCGTCCCGATCCCGCCACGGCAACGCAGCAGGCAGCCACGCCCACGCTCACCCAGGCAACGTAGCCTACGACGTAGGGCAGATATGCCAGCGGCCACAGCAGCAGCAGCATGCCCGGGTGGTACATAAAAGCAAACAGCTTGTGGCCGGGCAGGTTTTGGAACTGTTCGAGTAGACGCTGGTCGTAGATCAGTACGGGCCGGTGCCAGCGAACGAACTGTGAGAACGAGTGAAAGGCGAAGAAGTCATTCGCGGGATGGGGATGTTCGACGTAGCCAACGAGCATGAAAGCCGACAGCAATGCGAACATTGCCGAGAACACGATGAAGATGGCTCTAGATGCCTTCCCCGACGCTACCCAGCTATCAATACGGTTCGTCGGCGGCATGATGCCGACATATGCCTTTGGAGTCATGTGTTCCGTCAATCCGTCTCGCTGCGAAGCGGCATCATGATGATCGAGAAAAGATAAGCATAAGATTAAGCAGAAGTGATAAAGGCCTCGAGTCAATAACAAGTAGTTAATTTCTTAATACAAGGTTAAGATCTGTCAGATTCTTAGTCTACTCGCGGAAATGTTTTTATTGACTTTAATAGTGGGGCGTTCCTAATAAGATCTGGATAAACTACCGGTCATTCCGATCGCTGATTGGGGCAGAGTATCATGATAACTTACTTGATGACCTACCTGAGCCTGAAGCAGGATCGTCGCGCCGTGACGGCCCTGGAGTACGCGCTGATCGCCGGTCTAGTCGGCGTCGTCATCGTTGGTGCGATCACCACACTCGGCACGAACCTGACCACAATCTTCAACAAGATCGGCAGTGACGTCAGCAGCGCCTGACCATCTGTGTCCGGCAGGCATCGGACCCGATGCCGGCCGGACGGGAGGCGCTTGTCTATGGAGACCGGAACGACATGATCCTCGCATCCTGTTCGGCGGCGGCGGTCACATTGCTGCTGCTGGCGGCGGCTACAGATCTCGCGGCTCGCGTGGTTCCGAACCGGCTCTGCTTGGCGCTTGGCGCGGTTGGGATCGTGCTTCGGCTGGGTGCGCATGCCGGCCCGCATACCTTAGCCGCCTCGTTCCTCGCCGGACTTGCTGTGTTCGTTCCGGCGATGATCTGCTGGCGGCACGGTGTCATGGGCGGCGGCGACGTCAAGCTCCTCGGCGCCGCGACTCTCCTGGTGCAACCGGCCGCCGTGCCGGGACTGGTGCTAGCGGTCGCGACGACCGGTGGCTTACTTGGCGTGGCGTATTGGGTACTAGCACGTTTGGTCACAACCGAAACCCCTGACCGACCGAAAGGCTTGGTCCGACGCGTCCTCCGCATCGAGCGCCACCGCATCCGCCGCCACTTCTCCGTGCCGTATGCGATCGCGATCTCCGGCGGCACGATTTACGTCTTGGGTGGGGAACTCATGCCGTGATTTCTCGCGTGCTTCTATCTGGTCTGGCGGCAGTCGGGCTTGTCGGTTTCGGCGTTTTCAGCTGGCGAGCGATGCATCAGCCACCGCATCCGTCTCTGCCGCCCGTGCCGCGAGCGGTCGCCGTAGCGAAGCCGCCGCCGGTCATGGTCAGGCTGCTCGTCGCCGGACGCGACTTGTCTCCCGGGACCTTCCTACGTCCTGAGGATCTTTCCACGGTGACGATGGCGGCGGAGGTCGTGCCGTCCCGCGCCGAGATCGATATGGTGACGGTCCGCTCGCGGCTTGTGGGAGCCCTCGTCCGCCGGCCGATCCTGCACGAGACACCGCTCGATCCCACCGACCTGCTGCTAGCAGGCGATCACGGCTTCCTGGCCGCGGTCCTGCAGCCTGGCATGCGCGCCTTCACCATCTCCCCCGATCAGATCGTGTCCAATGCGGGCTTAATCTGGCCTGGCGATCACCTCGACCTGATCCTGACGCAGCAGATGCCCTCGGGCATGCCCCTGGCGAGGGAGTTCGCGGCGGAGATCATCCTGAGCAATCTGCGCGTCCTCGCAATCGACCGTCAGCTTGTGGTCTCGGAACCAGCCGGCGAGCGGTCCCCGGGCAGCGGCGAGACGAGCCCGGCCGCGCCCGCGGTCACGGTGGAAGTGTCGACTATGGATGCCGAACGGCTCGCCGTGGCGTTGCGACTGGGCAAGGTGGCACTTGCGCTCTGTGCGAGTTCGCCGTCCGCGTTAGCACCATCGCAAGAATTTAGTGTGCAAAATGCGGGAATGGAAAAGCCATCCAAGTCAACTACGGTCTGGGCAGGAGGCGTGATGCACGCGCTCACCAAGATACAGCCTCCCGCTGCCACCACCTCCATGCACGTGTTCAGCGGCGACGGGGACAAAGAGTACAAATTCTGATGCGCGCCACGCCGATCATAACGATCGCGCTGATACTCGCCGCCTCGACCATGGCGGCGCATGCAAAGCAGGTCGATCAGCGGCTTCCCTCCCCGCTCAGGGACTGGGGATCGCTCTCGCTTCAGCTCGAGGCCGGAACCGGCTCGATCGTCACCCTCGGGCGACCAACCGCCAACATCTTCGTCGCCGACCCGAAGGTGGTCGAGGTGCGGCCCGCGAGCAGCCGCACCCTCTTCGTGTTCGGCCTCAAGCAGGGACACACCACGGTGGCCGCCGTCGATGCCGGCGGACATCCGGTCGCCCAATATGACGTGGTCGTCGGCGCCAACACGAGCGATGCGTCCGCCGCCGCGAGCTCAGTTGCCGCATCGTACGGAAATGGTGCGATCCCGTTGCCGGCCGTCCACCAGGAAGCTCAGGGCATCGTCCTGGGCGGCACGGCCCCCGATCCCGCTCACGCGGCACAGGCCGCGGCGTCGGCAGCCCTGGCGATTCCCAGCGGTCAGAAGATCGACAACGCGATGTCGGTGGGCAGTGGCGCGACCGTCGGGCTGAAGGTCCGCATTACCGAGATGACACGCCAAGTGACACGCGATCTCGGGGTCGACTGGACCGCAATCGGAACGATCGGCAAGTATGCGCTCAACTTCGCCACTGGGAACGGTGTTACGTCGACGCTCCGCAACGTCTATTCCGGCCACAACCTCAGCGTCGACACCGTACTCGAAGCGCTGGCCACTGACAATCTCGTGCATGTGTTGGCCGAACCCAACCTGACGGCGCGCAGCGGCGAGAGTGCCAGCTTCCTGGTCGGGGGAGAATATCCCATTCCGGTCGAGCAGACCGGTGCGACCAGCGGCGCCATCTCGATCGAGTACAAGGACTACGGGGTATCGCTGTCTTTCGTGCCAACGGTGCTGAGCTCGGGCCGGATCAGCCTGCACGTCCGCCCGGAGGTGAGCGAGCTGGCCACCACCAGCTCAGCCGGCGCGATCACTCTGTCGGAAAGTGGCAGCACGTTGTCGATCCCAGCGCTCACGGTGCGTCGCGCCGAGACGACGATCGAACTGGGATCCGGGCAGAGCTTCGCCATGGCCGGCCTGCTGCAGGACACCACCAGTCAGGCCAACAACTTCACCCCGGGCCTAGGCGAGATCCCCATCCTGGGTGCCCTGTTCCGGTCGGACAGCTACCAGCACAACCAGACCGAGCTGGTGATCATCGTCACGCCCTACATCGTTGGCTCCCCCAGCGATCCCGACGCGGTCCGGGATTCCGGGGCCGGCTACGTGCCGCCGAACGATCTGGAGCGCGTCCTGCTGCTGCGCCAGTTCGGCCACGGCAGGCCACTGCCGATCCCGGGCGATGCGGGATTCATCGTGCGATGAGTGCGCATTCACGGTTCCATACGATGACCGTCCTCCCGCGGCTCTGGTTCCTGCCGCTCCTGCTCGCCGGGGGCTGCAGCGAACCGTTCAACCGAACCGGAACCTGGCACGCGACCGGCGTCAACCGCGCGAACCTCGATGCCGAGGCGGTGGACAAGGCGGACACCGTCGCGGGTCACGGCCTTCCCGGTTCCGACGCCGTGCTCGATACGGCGGCCGTGGAACGGCTGTATGAAGACAAGACCAAGCCACTCAGAAATGAGTCCACCACCGGCGGAGGCGGGGGACAGTGAGCGGCGAGGAGGCATCAATCGACAGCTTGTCCACGTCGGCCGAGACCAAACGGAACTCGGACGGCACGACCAAGCCGGCCCGTCACGACAGGCCGGTCCTCGTCAGCTACGCGATCGATGCCGGCACGGAAACCGCGCTGCGCGAAGGCCTTGCGGAAGCCGTGGCCGGCACGCTCGACATCCGCCGCGGCGGCATCCGCGCCGCCGCGGCCGCCATGCGCAAGAGCGTCACGCCGCGCACCTTTATCATCGACATCGGTAACGAGGCGCAGCCGCTGTCGGCCCTGTCGAGCCTGGCCGAGGTCCTCGAACCGGACGTCCAGGTCCTCGTCATTGGCGACCGCAACGACCTCGACTTCTACCGTCAGATCACCCGCGGCCTCGGCTGCGTCGACTACCTTCCCAAACCGCTGTCACGCGACATGGTGCTGCGCCACTTCGCGCCGCTGGTCACCGGGCAGGGCGCCGCCCATGGTGCGACGCGCGGCGGCCACTTCCTATCAGTCACCGGGGTCCGCGGCGGAGTGGGCGCCACGACGGTAGCCGCCTATCTGGCGTGGCATTTCGCCGTGGACCGGCGTCAGCACACGGCCCTGCTCGATGCTGACCTTCACCACGGCAACACCGCCATGCTGCTGGGCGTGCGGGTCACGGGCGGCCTGCGCACGGCAATGGAAGCTCCGGCGCGCGTCGACGAACTGTTTATCGAGCGCAGCGCCCAGATCCTCGATAGTAACCCGGCGGCGGATCGCCTCTCGGTACTGGCTAGCGAGGAGCGCCTGTCCGAGCCTCTGTTCTACGAGCGAGGTGCCGCTGCGCAGCTGATGCAGCTGATGCAGCGCCGCTACGCCGTCATCGTCGGCGACGTGCCGCTGCGACAGGATCCGCATATACTCGACCTCGCCCGCGCAGCGCATCGCCATATCCTGGTGATGGAACCGAGCCTGGTTTCCATTCGGGATACCCTGCGCGTGCTGACGATGCCCAGGCTGTCATTCCAGTCGCAAGAACAGGGCCAGCGGCCGATCATAGTGCTGAACCGTGCCGACCAGCCGGGCGGCCTTACGCGTTCGCAGGTGGCGGAAGGCCTCGGTATCCTTCCCGACGTGACCATTCCCGCGATGCCGAAGCAGCTCGGCTTGGCGGCGACTCTGGGACTGCCGCAGGCCGCCCTCAAGGGCAAGTTCCGGGAAGGGATCCTCGAGCTCGCGGGCTATGCCGCCTTCGAACGCCTGCTGGACAGCCCGACACTGCTGAAGAACAAGATGCAACGGCGGAATGCGGACCTGCCGCAGGACGTGCGACCGGTCGCGACGCGATGGCTGCGCGCGAAGCCCCGTCCGGGACAAGACCGATGACGTCCTCTCGCGTGTTCGGACGCCGCACGGCCGTGGAAGAGCCGAGGGACGCCGCGGCGTGGCCGGACTTGGACACAAGAGCACTTCCGCAACGTCCGGTCGCGTCGCAAGCGCCCGCGGAAGCCCCTAGCCCGCTTCCCGTACCGGTTCCCTCGCTAACCTCCGCAGCGGTGTTCGAATCGTCGCCGGGCGGTGGTTCTCCGCCACGTGTGCCGTCGGAAGCCACCAACGAGTCTCTGCGCGAGGTCCGCCGCCTGTGCCTCACCCGGATCGACCCCGCCACTGTCGCGAACGTTCCTCCTGAACGGCTACGCTTCGACCTCGAGCGCCTTGTTTCAGAAATCGCGACCTCGAACCGCATCCAACTCAACGGCCGCGAGCAACGTCGGCTGGCGGAGGAACTGGTCGACGATATGTTGGGTATGGGGCCACTGCAGCCCCTCCTCGACGACGAGAGCATTGCTGACATCATGGTCAACGGACCAGACTGCGTGTTCGTCGAGCGGGGCGGCAAGGTGGCGAAGACCAACGTGCGGTTCCGCGACGCTCTGCACCTGACGTCGATCTGCCAGCGCATCGCCGCCGGTGTGGGACGTCGGGTCGACGAATCGAGTCCGATGGTGGACGCCCGGCTCAAGGATGGCTCGCGCGTCAACGTCGTGCTGCCGCCACTGGCGCTGGATGGTCCCTGCGTGTCGATCCGGAAGTTCGGCAAGAAGCCGATCGATTTCGAGCGGCTGATCGGGTTCGGGGCGCTCACGCCGCCCGTGGCCAGGATCCTAGAGATCGCCGGCCGGGCGCGGCTGAACATCGTCATCTCCGGCGGCACGGGATCCGGCAAGACGACAATGATGAACGCGATCTCGCGCATGATCGACCACGGCGAACGCGTCGTGACGATCGAGGACGCTGCCGAGCTTCAGTTGCAGCAGCCGCACGTTGTGCGCCTGGAAACCCGTCCGCCGAGCCTTGAAGGGCGCGGCGAGATCACCCAGCGCGACTTGGTGCGAAACGCGCTGCGCATGCGGCCGGATCGGGTAATTATCGGCGAGGTGCGGGGTGCGGAAGCATTCGACATGCTGCAAGCCATGAACACCGGCCACGACGGCTCAATGTCAACAATCCACGCCAACACCGCGCGCGATGCCATGGTCCGGATCGAGAACATGGTGCAGATGGGCAACAGCGGCCTGCCTTCGCGAGCGATCCGTCAGCAGATCACTGGCGCCCTCGACCTGGTTGTTCAGGTCGAGCGCCAGCGTGACGGTGGGCGGCGGGTGACACAGGTCACCGAGATCATCGGCATGGAGGGCGACGTCTTCACCCTCAACGACGTTTTTCGGCTGGAGATCATGGGCGAGGACGCGAATGGACGGCTGGTCGGGCGTTACAAGACGAGCCGGTCGCGGCCGAAGTGCCAGGAACGCCTGTCGTATTTCGGTCTCGAGCGCAGCTGGATGGCGGCGCTCGACGAGGCGAGCTGGTGAACGGAGTGGCCGGATGACTGCCGCCGTCCTGCTGCCGCCGGCGGCGTTCCTCCTGCTATTCGTCAGCTGCCTGTGCCTGCAGCTGATCGTGCGATCCCGCGACGTGGCAAAGCGCCGGCGCGAACGATTCCGTTCAGCGCTCGACCGGCACGAGCGCGTCAGCTTCGTAGACCTGCTGGATCCAGGCGATTTCACCGCTAAACCGCAACCGGACTACCGAGGACCGCTGGGCAGCAGGATCTTCGGCTACAACTCCCATCGCCTTGACCTCTACCCGTGGCGTCCGCCGGGCGTCGCTGGCGTGGCGCTGGCGCTGGCCACGGCGGTGGCCTGCCTGGTGAGCCTGGTCGCCGGCGAGGCCGCCTTGCTGTCCGTCGTGCCGCTCTGGCCGGCTGTCACCCGGCTTCTGTTCCGCAGGTGGGAGCGAAAACACGCTATGGTGCTGTTCGAGCAGTTCCCGGACGCGCTCGCCATGGTCGTGCGCGGTGTCAGGGTCGGCATCCCGGTCGGCGAAGCGATCGGCATCGTCGCGCGTGACGGCGCGGGGCCGACGGCGACGGAGTTCGGCCTCGTCGTTGCCCAGACGATCATCGGCACACCGCTGCCGGAAGCCCTGCGTTCCATGGCCGAACGCAACGGCCTGCCCGAGTACCGGTTTTTTGCCACCGCGCTAAGCCTGCAGAGCCAGACCGGCGGCAACCTCAGCGAGACCCTGGAAGGACTCGCCGACACCATCCGCAAGCGCGTCGCCGCTCGGGCCCGCGGCTACGCTCTGGCCGCCGAGGCCCGTACCAGCGCCAACGTGCTGACAGCGCTTCCGGTGCTGCTGCTAGGAGTGCTGTGGTTCATGAACCCGGGCTATATCGGGCAGCTGGTGTTCGATCCCGCCGGGCACATGATCTTGGGCACAACCAGCGTCCTGCTCGGCTTGGGCACCCTGTCGATGCGCATGCTGATCCGGCGGAGCCTGTCGTGAACGGTCGAACCGTAGGCGGCTCGCCGTGAGCGCCACCGTTGCCGCTTGCGTGCTGGCTTGCGGGCTGCCGATCGCAGCAGGCGCGATAGCCATCGACCGTTTCTCCGAGGCGCGGCGGATGCGGTCGCGCATCGGCAACGCGCGCTCCCGCGCGCTTGGACTGCCGATCGAGGCGCCGAGGCAGCGGAAGAGTATGATCGCGACCTCGGTCGAGGCGCTCGGCAGGGCGATCACGGCGAGTCGGCTGGTTTCCGCCCGGACACGGACAGAGCTTGAGCAGACGCTCCGCGCCGGCGGATTGATCACCTCCTACAGCCTGGAACTCTTCGTCGGCTCCAAGATCGTCCTGGCAGTCGTGCTGCCGCTGAGTGCGTTCATGCTCCTGCGTCACGCGGGCTTGCGATCCTTCATGCTGTTCTCCTTCGTGGCGGCGGCCGGGGTGGCTGGGCTGATGCTCCCGAATATGATCATCGGCCAGCGTCGCAAGACCTACCTATCGGCCGTCGATCGGGGCCTCTCGGACGGCTTGGACATGATGGTCATCTGCGCCGAGGCCGGGCTATCACTCGAGGCGACGCTGCAGCGCGTTAGCATCGAGGTCGAGCCCGCGCATCCGCGGCTCGCCGCCGAGCTGGTCCGCACCTCCAATGAGCTCAGCATGGTCGCCGACTCCCGCGGCGTACTTGCCGGCATGGGAGCCCGGACCGGTCTTGCGAGCCTCAAGCGGCTCGGAGCGACCATGATCCAGTCGCTGCAGTACGGCACGCCTCTGAGCTCGGCGCTGCGGACGCTTGCGATCGAGCTGCGGCAGGAAACCCTGACCCGCTTCGAGGAGCGAGCGGCCCGCCTGCCGGTGCTGCTCACCATACCCATGATCGTCTTCATCCTTCCCTGCGTCTTCCTCGTCGTTACCGGACCAATCCTGGTGCACGTGCTGAAGACGATGACCCATTAATCGGTAGTCCCCATGTCCATTCGCCGCGCCAACCTGTCGAGAACCGGCTTCCTCCTGCTGACGAATTTACTGGCCCTCTCTGGATGCGTCGCAGACGGCCTGCAGCCCAGTGCAGGCCGCATCGGGCTCGGACTCGCCGACAGCGCCTTAGCCGGCGGAGCCCCGGCCCTTGCCCTGCAGGTTTCGCGGGCGGTCCTGGCGCGGGATCCGTCGAATGTTCCCGCCCTACTTAGGCGCGGCGACGCCTACTACCAGCTGGGCGACTACGCGCGGGCGGCAGCCAGCTATCGCCAGGCTCAGGTGCTGCAGCCCCGGGACGTGGCGCCGTTCATGGGGCTGGGCCGGGTCGCGCTAGCGACCGATCCGGCGGAAGCCGGCGCCCGGTTCAGCGAGGTGCTGGCGATGGAGCCCGGCAACCAAGCCGCTCTGTCCGATCGCGGCATCGCCGACGATCTGGCGGGACTGCACACCGAGGCGCAGGTAGATTACCGACGGGCCATCGCCCTCGCCGAGGCGCAGCCCACTCGTGATCCCGGAGAGGACGGGAACGGCGACCTCGCGGCGACGCAGGTCGATCTCGCCGTGTCGCTGGCGATCAGCGGCCAGCCCAGCGAGGCCGTCCGCATCCTGCGCCCCATTGCCGGGTCCCCGGATGCCAGCCCGCGGGTGCGCCAGGACTTGGCAATGGCCCTGACCCTGGACGATCACGCCGACGAGGCGGCGCATCTGCTGCTGTCCCAGATGGACCAGAACCAAGCTCGTGCGGCGATCGCCGGCTACGAGGCGTTGCGCGCGACCGTCCATCCGACCCGAGTGGCGAGCAACGATGGGTCCTGAGCCGGGCACTGACCAGTCCCGCGCCGATCACGCGCCCTCATCCCGGGCCGGTCTGCTGCGGTGCCGCCGGGGCGCCACGGCACTCGAATTCGCGCTGGTCAGTCCGCTGATGCTGCTGCTGATCCTCGCGATCATCGAGAACGGCCTAATGCTGTTCGCCCAGGCCGTTCTTGACTACGCGACTATCGCTGCGGCCCGCCAAGTGCAGATCGGCACTATCAGGACCAGCACCGACTTCCAGACCGCGATCTGCGCCAACATCTCGTCCCTGCTCGACTGCAGCAGGCTGCAGGTCTACGTCGCGAACGGATCGAGCGGCTTCCCGGCGGTGGTGATGCCCTCCGTCAGCGGTACCTTCGCCGCGCCGGGTGGCTCGACGGGCGTCGGCGGCGCCTACGTGCTGGTGGAAGCCGCCTACGATCGCACCTACGTGTCGCCCTGGCTGATCAGGCTGGACGGCAACGGCTGGGTGCTGTTGTCGACGCAGGCCTTCCAGAACGAGCCGTTCTCGTGACCAACGCTGCAATCAGGCTCCATGTCGCTGCCTTCCGCCGGGACCGCCGCGGCGTCGCGGCGGTGGAGATGGCGTTGCTGGCACCGTTCCTTGTGCTGCTGTTCTTGGGCGTCGTCGAGGTGACGCAGCTAGTCAGGGTCAAGACCAAGATGGCGCTGGCCGGGCAGGCGATCCAGGACATGGTCACCGGACAGGATTCAGCAACCGCGAGTTCGCTTGCCACCGCATTCGCGGGTGGACAGCTGGTGATGACGCCGTTCTCTGGGACGGCACTGACCGTGGCGATCGCCAGCGTGTCATTCGACTCCTCCGGCAACGCAAACTCTGTTACCTGGCAGGTCGTCGAAGGTGGCGCGACCGGCATGACGACAGCCACTGCCTGCGCGCTTGCCGCGCAGATGAGCCTAGGCGGCGACAGCGTCATCATCGTTAGTGAAACGTACGGCTACGTGCCGGTCCTTTCCTACGTCCTTAACAAGACTTACGCCCTGACGGAGACCACGTTCGGCCGTCCTCGCAACGTTTCGAGCATATCCGCTCCCGCGACCTCCACTGGTCCGACCGGGAGCTGCTGAGAATGGGAAGACAATGCTTGATCTGAGCGGGAAGGCGGCCGGGCTTGGCTGGTTCGAGCGCTTCCGCGCTGCGCGCCGCGCGGGAGTCGCGACGTTGTTCGCAATCACGCTTGTGCCGCTGCTGCTCGCCAGCGGGGCGGCGGTAGACTTCACGCGGCTGGAGATCTTGAAGACCTCGCTGCAGTCGGTGGCTGATGGAGCAGCGCTTGCCGGTGCCAGCGCCCTATGTCTTTCGAACGGTTCGACGGACGCGACGACCGTCGCCACGGACTACTTCAACAAGGGCATGGCGACGCTCGCGACCACCGCCGTAGTCGGCAAGCCGATCGTGACGTTACCCAGCACCATCGAGGTGACGGTCACTGCCTCGGCAACGCTGCAGTACAGCCTAATGGGCCTCGTCGGCAGCGGGTGGACCGTGTCCACCACAGCGTCCGCGGAAGGGCCGGCTTATCAGCTCCAGGTCACGAAGACGGGCGGCTTCTCGTCCTCGGCCTCCGATAGCAACAGCGTGTACTTCTACACCGTGTCCAGCAACGGCACGCTGCCGGCCTCGACCAGCTCGATGATCCTCCTGTTTACGAACGATCCGAACGTCGATCCGAACTATCAAGCCGACAACGCGGCGGCGAAGGTGGTCCGGGTGGGAGCCAACGACGAGGTTGGGTTTGCCCTGGTCAACAAAACGGGCGGCATCTCGAGCTACTCAGTGAATGCCTATGGAGGCAAGCAGGGCTCAATCCACTACTTCTACTCGAGTGCAGTCGTACCATCCGCTTCGGCGTACTCTTCGCAAGGAAGCTTCTACACCGGCCAGACCAATACCGACCACAATGGCAATACGGTCTGTGACATCACGAGAATCAGCTCCACGGTGAACAGCTATGCTTCCACCGGGAGTACCAGCTGCTATCCTCATCCTTGCACCGAGATGAGCGGCAACACGGTGCTCCAGAACAACCTGCTCGTGGCAGGAGCATGCTCCAGTCCGACCACCGCAACCCAAACCTGCCTGCAGTTGTACAACAATCCGCTGTCATACTCGTGGAATGACATGGGTGGTTACAAGAGTGACGATTATGACTATAACGATGCAGACTATACCGTGACTTGTTCCCCGGCATCATCCAATCCGCAACCAAACTCCGTTATTTTAGTGCAATGACGTCGGCGATCGATTAGACTGGATGAGGACTGCCTTCGACCCCACGCTCTACGCTGCCGGCGTTCCAGGCGATACGGGGCTCGCATCCATCTGGTATGGGATGGACGCACGGGTCGTTCGCTTCCGTGACCAGCTCACGGAGCGTCACCCGCCAGGGTGCCGCCGGCGCGAGGCTGTCCCAGTCCGAGCGATAGCAGGCTGCCGGCAACCGCCGCCGCGGTTACCGTCGGAAGGCCAACGCCAGACCTTATCGGGTTGCCGCCAGCGGGCCGAGCAGCGGACCGGCGGCCCCGAAAGCAATATCCTGGAACACCATGAACGCACCGAGCGCGATCCCGCACCGCTCGGGCAGCTCCCGTCTGAACGCTTCCACGCCCAGCGCTGGGAACCTCGGTGAGCAGCTCGCTTCCGTCAGCGCCGTATCCCGGGGCGATGGCAGGTCGTCCCGGCGCCAGCTACAGCACCGCCTGCTACGCGCCCGCTCCTGCCGCCGATCGCCGGCGCAGCGCCGCCCGCACGG
This sequence comes from uncultured Acetobacteraceae bacterium, assembly GCA_964249915.1. Lineage (GTDB taxonomy): Bacteria > Pseudomonadota > Alphaproteobacteria > Acetobacterales > Acetobacteraceae > Lichenicola. The sequence goes on from CAXUEL010000002.1 coordinate 19,389, forward strand.
CGGCGTAGGCGGTCGGGGACGCCACATGCCGTTGCGCATGATGGTCCGCGATCGCCGCCATACGCAGCTTCACGCCGTTCGATCCAAGCGATGGCGGCAGGCTCTCGATAAAGGCGACCACTCGCTCCGGCGGCACAGGCAGGATCACAGGCCCGCCATGGCTGGCGCACCAAGCGAGGAAGCCTTGCCAGGCCCCGGCATAGATCCGTCGCGTCTCCAGGCTGAGCCTGCCTCCCGCCAAGCCGGATCCAGCAGCATGACCGTCTGCCGGACCCGGTTCGTGCTTGCTGCGGGTCATGAGCGAGGGTGGCAGGTGGAGCTCCTACGGGATCCAGCCGGCGCCGAGCCGACGACGCCTGGGCGCCATCCGGCGTCTGGCGAGCATGCAACAACGCGGCAACTGCTAATAGCGAGTATATAACCTGTTCTTTGGGTTTACAAACGCGGGCTGTCTTCTGGTTATCAGCCTAAAGCATTGTCTTTGCCTGTCTTTTCCGCTCCCTACGCCCCCCACCCACCACTTTCCCGCCGTCCCTCCATATGCCCGATAATTGCGATTGTCGGGCGTAGGGAAACGAGGCAGGATCGGCAGCGGGAACCCGGCCACGGCGCAGGGACGCGAGGAGAGACCGGTGCCCGAGGCAACCCTGGACCTGCACCCGGACGAAGCCGACCGGTCGAGGCTCCCGGACCTGGAGCCGGAAGCGGGGGTTGACATCCGCCCAGCCCCGCTCGACCACCCGCCGGCGCTGATCCGCGCCTGGTTCGACGACGCGGCCGACGCGGTGGTGCCGGTGCACGACGGCACGCTGGCCACCGCGCGACGCGCCGCCGATGCCTATGCCCGCCAGGCCAAGGCCGCCAACACCCGCCGCGCCTACCGCGCCGGCGTCCGCGCCTGGTGCCGCTGGTGCGACCGCCACGCCTTGCCCTGCCTGCCGGGGCGGCCGGGGGACGTAGTCGCCTTCCTGGCCGCCGAACGCGGCCGCGGCTGCTCGGTCACCACCGTCGACCTGCGCCGGGCGTCGATCCGCTACCTGCACCACCTGGCAGGCGTCGCCCTGCCGACCGCGCACGCCCAGGTCACCGAGACCGTGGCCGGCATCCGCCGCGCCGCCGCCCACGCCGGCGAGCGGCCGCGCAAGAAGGCCGCCGCCACGCTCGCCGTGCTCACCCGCATCCTCGAGCCGGTTCCGGACGACCTCGTCGGCCTGCGCGACCGGGCGCTGCTGCTGCTGGGCTTCGCCGGGGCGCTCAGGCGCTCGGAGCTGGCGGCGGTCCGGGTCGAGCACCTCGAGCTCCGCGCCCGCGGGCTGCAGCTCACCCTGCCATCCAGCAAAGGGGCGCGGAGCGGCGGCAGCGTCGTCATCGCCATCCCCGCCGGCAGCACGGCCGCCTGCCCGGTCAAAGCGCTGTACCGGTGGCTCGAGGCCGCCGGCATCCGTGACGGTGCGGTGTTCCGCCGCATCTGGCAGCCGCCAGCGGGCGGCGGCCACGACAACAGCAGTGTCCGCGCCCAGGTCGTGGGCCACCAGCCAATCGATCCGCGCACGGTGGCGCGCGTCATCCAGGCCCGGGCCGAGGCGGCGGGCTACGAGGCGGGCGTGCTGGGTGGGCACAGCCTCAAGCGCGGCGCGCTGACCGAGGGCATGGAGCGCGGCGTCCACCCCACCCGGCTCAAGCAGCACGGCCGGCACAAGAGCTACGCCGTGCTCGACGAATACCTGGAGAGGGGAGACCCGTTCGAAAGCCATCCATTGATGGGCGTGTTGTAGAAGAGGCTCATACCCATAAAGTGGAGCTGACAGGCTTGTGGCCGGATGTCTCTCGTTTCAGCTATTTGGAGGTTTGACGTCATTCCCTATAGGCGGATGTCCTATGGGAGCATTAGAGGATGGAGGAGGCGCTAATGCTGACCTGCCACTTCAACGGATGGCGATCTCCAGGTCATCCAGGATCACCGCCAGCTCCGCTTGACAGTGCGAAAGGCGTGGCGCGGTGGTGACCTCAAGCTTGCCGATGGCTCGGTCGTAGAGCGCTACGCAGCGCTCCTCGTTCAGCCGTGACGGGTAGAACACCCCGTCAGGATGGTCGGGATGAACATGGAACGCTGCCGACCACTGCCGGGCCTGGCTCTGATCACGTGCACCTATGACATCGGACGGCACGCCCATGCGCAACGGGCCGTCGCCGGTCAGGTCAACCAGGCGCAGCACCTCGATCGGCCGGATGCTGGCGAGCGAGCACCGCTCGATCTCGGCCATCTCGATGACACAGTCTGCGCCGCGTCCGTCAGCACGATCGCGCAGGATGGTCTCAACGAACGCTATCTTAGCACTGGAGCCCAGGTAGATCAGGCCGAAAGCCTTGCCGGTCGGGTCGCTGAAGCGGCTGAGACCCGATCCGAAGCCGAGAGCGTCTGGATAGCGCGACGCATACAGCCGCCGCCACACCTGACCGACCGGCACTTCCGCCATCACCAGCCTACGGCCGGCGAAGTCGGCGCTCGGCGATACCGAGGTCACTCAGGTGAAGGTGCTGGCAGCTTGGTTCCTGGCCACCTCAACCACGGCATCGACCTGTCCCGCCCTCAGGGCGTCGAGCGCGGTGCCGCCGCCAAGTTCGGGATGGGCGGTGCGCAGGAAGCGATAGACGGTCCAAGGCTGCTCGCCCAGCGCCTCGAACAGCTTCGGCAAGCCGGGCAGGGGCAGACCCGCGTCGGTGATCTGCCAGCGCGGATACCGCACGCCCCGGGTTGCCCCTTCCAGCCCCAACAGCTCATGACGCCTGCGCTTCACGTTGACCGTCTCGTGAGAAGCGCCGATCAGCGAGCCGAAGTCGCGCGCGGTCAGCATGTCCGCACTGTTCAGGATGGTGGCTACCTTGGAGGTGCCACGAGCCCTGGCGCGCGCCAGGGCGGCGCCCAGCGGATCATCATCCGTTTCCTCGGCCACGACTTTCGCTTCGCCGTCAGGCGTCACTGTGAAGGTGAAGGAGCAGGTCCTGCCGGTCCGCTTGGCCTTGGCTGCGGTATCGGCGTAGCCGGTGATCACCTTGCCAAGCACCCGACCGTTGGTGGCGATCCGCTTGTAGCGGACCTTCGAGACGGTTACCTCGGTGGTTTCCTCGCCAGCATGGATCCGCACCGTCCGGCTCAGAGCGGGTAAGCGCGCCGTCCTCTGCTTGTTGCTAAGGGGCTGCTTCGCGGGTGCTGACCGATCCTGTTCATGAGCTTGAGCCATCGCGACCTCCTAGCTTCGAGATAGAGTTATTTGTCAAGTTCGTCAAGCTCGTCCGGCCCATCAGGATCTCGCGCCAACGAGCGATGCGGAGGGCATCCCGCGTCAAGGGTCCACTCCGTGAGATCGCCCAGGAATAAGCCACAACACTCGCCCGACGGGTCGCGTTCTTGACGTTGTGGTCCACGGTTTCTGCCCCACCCTGGACTGGAGAACGCAACAGAAATGGGAAGGCCTCGCAACGCCCCTGAGCCAACCCGAGTCGCTGCGGCATGGTGTGGAATCCAGCGAGCCCTGCTGTACAGCATGTCCACAACCCGGTGTGGAAAGCAGCGAGGCCGCTGTGGATTCCAGCGAGGCGCACTTTACCAAAATCAACGGCTTGCGCGAGTTGTCCCGAGGAAACGAGCGAGCAAGCTAATAGTAGGAAGCTAATATCTTCTTCTACTAGCTCCCTCGCCGCTTTCCACAGCGACGGGGACACAACCCTCGTGCATATTTCGAGCAGTTGCTCTTGAAGCGCGGTGAATGACCATGGGGACCATCCACGACCTCCTGGTCGCGAGAGGCAAGCAAGCGGCGATCGACGCAGGCATCGACCGTCCGGTCGTCGAAGCCGCGGCACAGTATCTAAGTGACGAGGACAGCGCCCTCTCCTTTGCCTACTCCGGCTGGGCCCAATGCGCTCTGCCCCATAAGCGCCTTGCCCCCGACGCGCCCTGGTCGATCACGTCCGAAAAGGTCCGCCTGATGGTGGAACCCGGACGACGGATGGTCGGGGACAGCCAGGACTACGAGTTCATCGGAGTTCCGTTCGGTGCTCACGCCCGGCTCATCCTGCTGTTCCTGCAGACGGAAGCCCTCCGAACGGGATCCCGCGAAATAGAACTGGGAAGATCCCTCCGGCAGTGGCTCGGGAGAATTGGCGTCTCCGTCGGCGGCATGACAGGGCGCTCAGTCAGGGACCAAGCCGAGCGGATTTCCCGGTGCCGGTTAACCTTCCAGATCGCAACAGCCGGGCACAGGGCAGTAGGCCTGGTGAACCAGTCCATCGTCGACCGCGCGCTCTTTATCGAGGAGGGCGATGGAAGCCAGGGACGGCTCAACCTGGAGACGGCTAAGCTCTCGGAGGGCTTCTTTGAGCAGCTCCAGAAGCATCCGGTCCCCGTGGAGGAGGCCGCCATCAAGGCACTGAACAACAACGCCCCTGCCCTCGACGTCTACCTGTGGCTGGCTTACCGGCTGCACTCCCTGCCCTCGCAGCGTCTGGTGACATGGAAGGCGTTGAAGGGGCAGTTCGGGACCGGCTTTAAGGAGATGTACCACTTCAAGCCGCGGTTCTCCGGGGCGCTGGCTCTCGCGCAGGCCGTCTATCCGGGCGCTAGGCTCGACGTTACGGAACAAGGCGTCGTGCTGCACCCAAGCCGCCCACCGGTGACGCCGAAGGTCCACGCTATCCGCTGATTTTCTCGCGGATCCCAAGGTCCTTTTCCCGGCGGGCTCGCTAGATTCCACACGTCGTCGGGCTCGCTGGAGTCCACACGGAATCGCCTTGGCCTGGGAGGGTTAACCTGGACGTCCTCGAGTTCTCGCCCTTTCTGAGTTGCCCCCCGTTGCTGCGCTAACCATCTGGATGCTACGGCCACCGCTGCGGTGCATGGCCGACCACTTGACATCCGTCAAAATCGAGGTGGGAGAGCCTGAGAGAGGGTTGGCGACGGTGGAAGGCGCGGTTCCGTCATTCCCGGTCGAGATCGCCGACAAGAGGTACGATTTCAAGCTCAACATGGTGGTGACGGCAGCGTCGCTGGCGGCAGCTGCCGTGGCTTCATCATTAGCGCCTGCGTTGGATATTAGAAGAGCCTCGTCAATTAGGATCGAAGCGGCGGCCAAAAAGCTTGCCCTAAGCGATGACGAGGCCTTAATTGAGCGTCGCAAAACTCGCAACGACGTTAAAAAGAAGTCGGAGGTCGCCGTGACCCCAAACAATGCCGAGCGGTTCGGCGGGGTCACTGCAAAACTCGTACGAAACTCGTACATCGGATAGTCCAGGAAACCAGGGACGGATCGGCAGGCTGAAGCCTCTCCCCTGTCTCTTCTTCTTAGATCGCGAGCTTGTGGGCGTCGATCCGGTTGTCGACCGCCCCACCTGGATCTCGTAGTGTTCCAGTTGCAACACGTCCAAACTGCCTTCAAGAACTAGTTCAAGAGCGACTGTACTGCTTGCAGGATGGCTGGCCTGCCAGCAAGCTGGATAGCCCTACGTTCGGCCGAATCCAAGTCTTTCTAATCACGGGAACCATCGCTGGCAGTTCGGTGACCGGAGCAGCCTTGAAAGAGACGACCGACATCGACGTGGCGAACGTCCATCTCGGCTTGGTGATGCGCGTGCTGCGGGTTGCGACGCCGAGGCAAAACCCAGCCTTCCTCAGCGGCGGTGCCATCTCCCCGAGTTGATCTTTGTATTCCAGCAGTTCTGATGGCGGCGCCGCGTCCACGATGTCCATGCAGTCGCGAATAAAATCGAGGATCCGCGTGACCGCCTCCTAGGCCCTCTTCGGCAGCTCTGAAAGGCCCGCAGCGGACGGCTCTCGCAATCTACCTTGATCATTGTCGCCAACAAGCTGCGGCTGCCGACAAGCTACGCGTCGAGCACGAGGTGGTTCGGTTTGAAAGCCTTCAATTACGCCCTCACCCCCCGCTGGTCGGGAGTAGCGGCGGCTTGAAGGGCAGTCGATGTCCTCGAACCCGAACGCCCGAGACGGCTCAGCGGGTGCCGATAATGATCTACCTCGAAAGAGGTGGACCACCCAGGCAATATCGTCTGGAGTAAGCAAACGGGGCTGGTGGGTGTTCGAGAGGTTTATGTGAGTTCCTGCTCCATACCCTCAGGATGAAGCAGCTTCGACCATCCCGATATGACAGCGGCGTCGCAACCCCCGCTTACCACCTACGGTAAGTCGCGCTGATCGCCATTCATACTGCCGTCCAGACGGCTTGCCAGCTGGCAAGCTCGCTAGAAAGCCGATGGCTGAGCTGCGGATCAGAAGCCGCGTTCGTCTAGCCACGCCAGGATCGCCTCGTTGACGATCTCCTGCTTCTCAATGCGTGTCCGGTGAGCCGCTTCGCGCAGGCGCTCCTGGGTCGAGACTGGAAGACGGACTGTTAACGCCGTCCTTGGCTCCTCCAAGGGCGGCGGTGCGACAATAGGAGGCGGCCTCCGTCCTGGAGGCGTCACCTCCGCCGTTGCGGGTTCCTGCCGCAGCATTACGTCCGCCGCCGGGGCGGCAGCACCTTTGGGAACCCCGAGGAGTCCCGCATCCAACGGAGCGGCAGGCGACTTAGCCATGGTCGACGGCTCCCTTCATGCGGTGATCGAGATAGGACCACAGCACAGAGATTTCGGCAGCGGATTTTGACGACGGATCCAGCTCGACGGCGGTCCTCCCATCGGTCATCGATGTCGCGAAGTCGACCCGGCTCACGAGCATGGATGGCGCCACCGTCCCGTGCTGCGATAGGGCGATTGCCGCCTCGGCCGTGATCTTCGCGCGCGCCGTGACCTGGTTGACGACGAACACCATTGGCTTCCCGGCCTTCCGCACGATCTCCACGGTTCCGCCGACGGCACGCAGGTCATTCGGCGACGGACGGACAGGAATCACGACGAGGTCAGCGTAGGCGATGACGGATGCGATTGTGTCGGTGACACTAGGCGGAGTGTCGATAAACAGCAGGTCTACGCCGCCCGCGCGGCAGGCTTCAATGGCCGCCCCAAGTCCCCTCGAGATGTCGACGAACAGCGGGGTCTCGGCAGCGCGCGCGTTATACCATGCTGCCAGCCCTCCCTGCGGGTCGGTATCCGCAAGAGCCACTCGCCCGGCGCTGGCGCGTTCGGCTTCCACTGCGAGGTGGCTGCTGAGCGTGGTTTTCCCGGCTCCGCCCTTCCGGCTGGCCAGAACGATGACCTGCATGTAAGCCCTCCGGCAACCCGCACACCCAAATGATCGGGAGGCAGCGCATACCCCCATCCTGCCTTCTGGTCAAACACACGGACTGCTTGCCAGACAGCCAGCTTGCCAGCAATTAAACCCTGGCGGGATAGCCTGGGCAGGCTAAGCCGGAACCTAAACCCGATATCGAGGACGATCCGACCGAGTGCGGCGGGCGAGGGGAGGGCTTCCGCCGGACGGCTGATCCTGCTCCGGCACATCGTGGCTCATGCGGTCGAGGCGTCCGACAGTTGCCCGGAGGACACTGCCAGACGCGGCCACTGCTTCATCAGCATGGGCCTCATCGTCCAGACGCGCCTACCGCCAAGCATCAGGATCCTATCGTGGACCGCGTGCATCGAAACGATGCTTCCGACTCCATCCTGCGGATCGACTTCGGCTCGCCGACCTCGGACACCAGGACCTCGCCGACGGACGTCCAGCCGATCTCTGCACCGCGGTCCAAGGCGTCGACGACGGTTGACGTTCCGGGTAGACGAAATCGGTGGCAACCTTCCATGGCCACGGCTCAGTGTTGAGAGGAAATCTGTGGCGCACGTCGAGCACCTTGACGAGCGTCTCAATCATTTGCGGGAGCAAAATGCGGCTCAGCCCGCCCAGCACGTCTCCAACGTCGTCGGCACCGAAGCACCCCCAAAACAACCTCAATCTGGGGACTCGGGTCAGCCAAGTTGCAACATGGAAGCAATCAGCCTGTTAGTGAACTCGCACCCTTGTTGGGCTGACCCGTTCGGGTAAATGCCCCCCTTTGACCGCTCGTTCTAACCTGACCGTCCACCTTGAAGAGGCTCCTGGCCGGTTACCGTCCACCGCGCCTTGAGCCAGAACTGGCGGTCACGTTGACCCTGGACGATACCGCCTGGTGACCAGAAATCATGTTCCACCACAGGGGCGCCGCCCAGGATCCGGGACATCAGCCCGTGGGTGCGGTGCTTCCGGTCCCGGTACACTCCGTCGGCGAAGCCCATCGTCTCCACGATCACCGCTTCATGCCGGACACCGTGATCCGCATCGGCCCAGAGGACGAAGTCGGGCAGGCAGGGATCACGGGCTTCCTCGTCGCCATCAGGGCGGTGCTTGATGCCCAGTTCGCGAAGCGAGGTCAGGCTGGCGCGGTGCGCGTCCCCGATCCTGGCCAGGAGAGCCTCCGCATCGAAAAGAGCTCGTACAGCGTCCTGATCGAATGCAGGAGCTGAGGACCAGCCGAGGTCGAACACCGGCTTGTCGATCGTCACCCTGACCTCCCGACGCTTGCCCAGCCAGTCCTGCAGGCTGAGCAGCAGCGCCAGGGTCTGGCGCTCCAGGTTGCTGTCGACCGGCATGAGATGCCCTGGCGAGGCGGAGGGATGCAGGTAGGCCTTCAGCACCTCGACCGGCTCATCCGGTGACGCTCGCCCGACGACGCAAGCGGCGAGGTAGGGCGACCGGGCGCGACGGTCTCCGGACGACTCCGCTTCCTGCCCATCCCGCTCGCCGAAGATCGCGATCTCGCCGCGCACCGGGATCGGGTCGCCGCGGAGCGGCCGGATCCGGCCCTCGGCCGCCATCGTCACCAGCAAGCCGTGCGGGCGGTGGCTGCGCCGGAAGCGCTCTGGCGACGTGCGCGCGATCTTCGCCATGAGTTCGGGCAGGGCAGGGAGGTAGGTGCAAAGGAAGCTCGCCAGGATGACGTCCTCCTCGAGCTCGATCTTGCGGGCAGCCGTCCGCAAGGCCCGGTACTGGTCGGCGATCGAGAGTAGTGGCTGTCCCGGACCGATCCGATCAGCCCGGCCTTCTCCAGCAGCATCATCAGCAGCGTCGCCAGCCGGCCGCGATGGCGATCGCGGCTGCGACCAGTGACGGCCGCCTTCGTGTGCTCGGGGCCCTTGTAGCGAGTGACGAGCGGGATCGGCTTCCGCGGGGCCGGGCGGGTGTAGCTGTTGCAGACCAGGCGCTGCTCGGCCTGATCCCGGTAGAAGTCGCAGGCCGGATCGTGCGCCGGCCAGGGCGGATCCGTATGGCGTCGGACGTGGTCCTCCGTGACCGGGATCAGGGCGGGAGGCCGCGCGACGTCGCCCAGGCAGTCGCACAGGAACCAGCGTCCGGCCCCTGAATGCTGATGGCGACGGACGACGGTGGCCCCGACCGCTCGGTCCTCAAGCTTGCCGTAGCGCCCGAAGGCGCGACGCAGCGCCAGGTCCTCGTCGGCTGTCAGCTCCTTGAGATCAGTCACTTCGCCTCGACGTGTCAGCCGCAGCACGGCCGCCTCCCACGCTGATTTCGATCCTCCCAGGCTGCACGCCCCGGTGCGAACGAGAACTGGACCCAGAAAAACTTCGGCGCGACGGGTGCCCGTTCGCGCCGCGGGCGGGGAGCCTGGACAGGAGGAAGCCAGGACCGGAGGTCGTGATGGCGGTACCGCTGCTGCTGGGCGCGCCACAAGGGTGCGTCGCTGCGCTCCCGCCTGCCGGGCAGGCGCCCTTGTCCCGCGCCCCGCGCGCGGTCGCCGGGACGCATTCCGAGGATGGGAGTGCGGGACGATGAGCCACGATACGGAGCTGGACGAGCTGAGGGCAGGGGTGGAGCTGCGCGGTGCTGCTGGAACGGCACCCGCCGCCCTGGCAGCTGGACAAGCGGGAGAGCACCAGGCGCTGCCTGAAGTATCGGCGCGGCGAGGGCGAGATCATCCTTGTGACCCACGAGGGTCGGGGCTGGTGGGACCCGGGCAGCACCGCCAAGGGCGACGTGTTCTCCCTGGTGCAGCACCTCGAGCCGGGCCTGAACCTGGGCAGGTGCGCAAGGTGCTGCGTCCCCTGGCAGGGCTGAGCCCGGACTTCCCGGAGCACCTCCGCAAGACGGCGCGCGAGAAGCCGGTCGTGCCTTTCGACGTGCGCTGGGAGCGGCGCAGGGTGCCGAGCCGGGGCTCGCCCACCTGGCGCTACCTGACCGAGCAGCGTCGCCTGCCCGAGCCGGTGGTGATCGCGGCGGTCCGGGCCGGGGTGATGCGGGAGGGCCCGTACGCCAGTGCCTGGTTCGCCCACCACGACCACGACGGCCGGCTGACCGGGTTCGAGATGCGCGGGCCGGACTACCGCGGCTTCAGCACGGGCGGGGACAAGACCTTGTTCCGCCTGCCCGGCCGGTTGGGACGAGCTCGGTTGCGGTGAGCCGCCTGGTAGTGGCCGAGGCGCCGATCGACGCCATGAGCGTGGCCGCGATCGAGCGCCTGCGCGCCGACACCCTCTACGTGGCCGTCACCGGCGGCATAGGCCCGGAAACGCTCAAGGCCCTGGACCTGCAGATGCGGGTAAATGCCCGCTTTCGGGTGCGGTGCTGGTGGCGGCCACGGACGCCGATCGCGCCGGTGACGGCTACGCCGCCCGACTGGAGGCGATGGCCGAAGCCGCCGGCGTGCGGTTCGAGCGCCTGCGACCCCCAGTGGAGGAGCAGGACTGGAACGATGTCGTCAGGAAGGAGAAGGGTGCATGAAGCCCGATCGCGCCTGGGTGCTGCTGAAGTCGGGCAAGCGCCTCGACCTGCACGACCCCGGCCCGGACGACTGGCAGGACCGCGACCTCGCCATCGGCCTGTCGCGGGCCTACCGCTGGGGCGGGCACTCGCGCTGGGACCTGCCGATGTCGGTGGCCCAGCACAGCCTGCTGGTGTTGGTGCTGCGCCAGCAGATGCAGCCGCATGCCCCGCTCGGCCGCGGCGAGGCGCTGCGCGAGCTGCTGCACGACGGACACGAGGGCTTCCTGTCCTTCGACCCGATCTCGCCCCTGAAGCCGCACCTGGGGCGGGAGTTCGAGGACCTCGCCGGCCGGCTGCAGGCGGTGATCGAGCAGCGCTACCAGCTGCCGGCGTGGACCGGCGACGACCACGTGATGCACAAGCGCGTCGACCGACTGGCAGCGGCCTCGGAAGCGCTGCACGTCGCCGGCTGGTCGCGTGGCGAGATCCACGAGACGCTGCACATCAACCTCGTCCCGGTGATGGTCGATCCGTTGCCGCGGCTGGAGGGTCTGCAGCCCTGGGAACCCTGGCCGCCCAAGCTGGCGGCCGCCCTGTTCCTGGCCAAGCTGCGCGAGCTGACCGACGACGAGGCGCAGCTGGATCACCCGGCTGCGCTGGAGGCGGCGGTCGAGCGCGAGCGCACCATCGCCAGTCTCCACACCGCCTTCTCCCGGCTGCCCCCTGCCAAGCAACGCCGCTGCAAGGTGCCGCCGACCGGCAGCAGCCTGACCGACACCCTGGTCTACGCCGTGGCGCACGACTGCTCGCAGCACGTTGAGGGCATCGTGGTCGATGTGGATCGGCGTTGAATACTGGTTCTGACGCACTTTTGGTGCAGCGGTAGCTGCCCAAGCGCCGATAACTTGCTGAGAATGATGAGTTTTCTTGACCGTGGGGCTCTCAGCCAATCCGTATTCGAGACGGGCTCGCGGTCCGCCCATAATCTTTAGCTCCGACAGTGGGTTACTGTTCGATCTCCGAGCCGAGCTGCACCAAAAGTGCGTCAGAGCCAATTTTGGACGCCGTTTGACACCGCTGCGTCTCCTGCGTTCGCGCATACGCCGGCCATGGCTTGTCAGGCCTCTGCGCGCAGAAGCTCAAAACTGCAAGCACCGGCAAAGCCCCCATTCACGACTGCCTCGACCCGCTCCACAGCAGCACGGCAGCCTGCCGCGTCGCCCGCGATCGCGCCCACATAGGCTACGTTTTGCCAGGCCTCGGCGCGCACTAACTCAAATCGGTGAGCGCCGACGAAGCCAGTGTCCACGACCGTATCAACTCGCTCCGCCGCGGAGAGGCAGTCCCCTACGTCGACCACCTTCCCGCTCACGTAGGTCACGGCTCCCCAACCTCGGGCGCGCTCCAGTTCAAAATCATGCAGGCCGGCGAAACCTGCATCCGCAATCGTCCCGATCCGCTCCGCCGCAGCAAAGCAGCCTGCCGCGTCGCGCGCGTGCACGCGCGCGCTGGCAATGGCTCGCCAAGCCCGGGCGCGCTCCAGCTCAAAGTCGCATATCCCAGTGAAGTCCGCGTCCACGACCGTCTCGACCCGCTCCGCCGCAACAAGGCAGCTTGCCGCGTCGCCCGCGCTCGCGTGCGCCTCGGCTACTACTCGCCAAGTTCGAGCGCGCTCCAACTCGACCGCTGGGTTGCGATAGACGATGAACCTCGCCTCGACATCCAGCCTTGTTGCCGCGGCTACGGCCGTATCGGGCGTTACAATGGCCGCCTCCGCCGCCAAGCGCAAGCAGAGCGCCCTCATCGCTGCGGCCTCGTCCCGGTCCTCGACAGCATATTGACTGCCTGCCTCAGACAGCTCGGCCAGGAAGCCGCTGACAACCTGTCGTATACCGATGGCTTGGTTAAACAGCTCCTGATTCAGCCACTTCCAACATGCAGCCTGGAGATCAATCTCACCCGCTGCACCCAGTCTGCGTACGAGCGCCGCTGGTCCGTCTCGCATCCTTGCCTCCAACTGCGCCTCGCCTGTCCCCCACCGGATCGTCTGCGTGAGGGCGCGCGTCAGCGCATCAGCAATTTCGTCCGCTTGCTCCGTTCCAATCCAGGCTGCCGGGTCCTTCAATCCCTGCGCCACGACGGCACAGAAACACGTAAGTCCCGCACCACCCCGTGCCACCGCCACCGCGTTGGGCATATCCATGACAGCTGAGAAACGTCCGAGCGCTGCAGCTGCGAGCTCCGGCGCAAGCGCAGCAATGGCGGCCAAAGCGCTCGACAAGGCCACGGCACCGTCGCCGGCTTCTCCTGCGTCCCACTCGTCGCGCGGCACCAATACCGCCGCGTCGACGAACATAGCCGCCACTTCAGTCGCGTCGAGCCCGGCCTCGGCCGGCGGTCCCTGGCCCAGCGCCGCGGCGAGTGCGTCGTCGCCCGCGTCGCCAGCCCGCAGTAGCCGTCGGGCCGCCCGCAACGTCGCTCAAGGCCCAGCGCGCCACGCCTGTGCTGAGATTCGGCGGCTTAGCTCCGGATCATCCGGCGCCTGCCGCAGCACGTAGCGCACGAAACCATCTCCGATCAGCTCCGGTCGCACCGGTGGCAGGTGACTGACGTCGGTTTGCTCCAGGCTAAACACGCGCCGTAGCGCCTCGCGCGGGAAATCCGGCTTGTCCAAGGCGGCCAACACGGTCTCGCGCTCCGCCTGCCCGGCGATCCCGGCGCAACCGCCGGCCAATGTAGCTACGGCCAGTGCGTGCAGGTGATTGTCGCTGCCGAGACCCGCGGCCGTAAGTGCTGCAACGATACGCCGCGCCCGGTCCTCGATCAGCGTCGATCTCGTCAACATGTCGAGCGGCTTGCCCTCGCGCAGCCAGGCGAAGCCCAGCTCTGTCAGGAGCGCGTTGCCCCTCGTCGCGCGGTGGAAGCGGCATACCTCGACATCGCGCCCCCGCCACACGGCCAAGGGTAGCCGTGCACCTGCGGCCAAGGCGCGGATATCATGTTCCGTCAGCGCTTCTTGGCTGGTGAGCGCCACTACTTCACCCGTAAAACCTGCTTGTGCGGAAGTCCAGGTAACCACTCCGCCACTCATCACCTCCGGCTGCAGCTTCAGATCCGAAGGCACAGTTTGGCTGACGATCAGCAGCCGCACAGGATGGAGGTAGCGCTCACCTTGTGCGCGCAGCGCCCTGACTACAGCGCTAGTGTCACCCGGTAGCGGATCGTCGAGCAGCAGAACGGTCGGCCGTGCCGGGCGCCACTCTGCCAGCCCTTGGAGCCAAACATCGTCCACATTGTGCCGCTTCTCCCATGCCGGCACCCTGCCTGCCGGGTCATTAAACGATAACCATCCGGCATCCCAGGGATCGCTACTCAGTCGCGCTGCGGTCGGCCAGATCCGACGTACCCACGCGCCCATTTGGAGGTTCCGCTGGTTCCGACGGCGCTGCGGCGGATCATTATAAGTCGTGCCGTTCCCGAGGAGTTCGCGACGCCCCCGAGCGCGGGCCAGCTCCACGGCCATGCGCGTTTTGCCTGCCCCAGCTTGCCCAGTCAGCACTGCCCAAATCACTGGTTCGAAGGAGGAGCGATGTCGCCACCATAGCAAAGGAATGCGTCCATCTCCCGCATCGTGGTCAATGAAGTTGTTCAGGCGTTCCCAGGCCTCACGACGCGGTCCATTCAGCGGGTTTAGCCACAGCATCGCAGGGGTGCACCCTGCTGCCGCGCCGCCCCAGAGCGGATCAAGCGCCTGTGGCCAGCTCACAGGCCTCAACACGTCGTAGTTGAAGGTCGCGAATAGTACGTCGTGCAGTCGAATGGCCGCGGTGCGGCTGCGCAACCAACCGGCTATAAGGCCAACTACGAGCACGGCCAGTCCAGGGGAGCGCCCTGCGGCAGCCTTAACCTTCTGCTCGCCAACGATCGGCGCGAGTTCACCCAACCACCTGATCACGGTCGCAACAGCGCGGGTAATGACTCGCTGCGTGATGTCAGCATGCAGGCTCGAAGCGGCCTCAAAGAATAACAGGAACACGAAACCTGTGAGGCCCGCGACCAGCAGCCGCAGCTTGATGATCCGCTCCGCACGCACAGCCTTCCATGTAATCCGTGCACACGTGTAAAAAGTCGCCATAGTGGCAGCCCCAGACCTGACTAGCGATCTCATAAAGATAATGGGGTATTGGACTCTGTCGCAAACTTCCGGCAAGGCGTATGGGCGCGACACTGTCGCGTCAGTGGGGTTATCAGGCTGAGGATCGGCTGCGAATATTAATCTCCATCGACGCCCAAAACTGACCCCGGCAAAAAGCCGTCTTAGGCAATCTGATCAGATAATTAAGCATCTACAGACGGATTCAACCTTGGAAATTAATGAGAGCTCAAAGAGCCTGCTGATCCACAATCGGTAGACCTCACGCTACAGTAGCATATCCAGCTACGACGGTGAATTGCATAGGCTGCACGTTATCCGTCCGGCTCGGATTGAGCCCGACGAGAAGTTTCCTGCATTGGTGCCTTGCCCCGGACCTTCCATCCGTCCGGCCATGGCCGCGCGTTATGGAATGCCGCCACCATTTTCAGCTGCGCAGCCTCGCTGTCGGTAAGCGGCCGGAAGCTCCGGGTATGACGGACGAACTTGCCGCGGTCGCACTCCATGCGCCAAGCGGCTTCCCGCAGGTCCGGACTCAGGAGCTCCCAGACGGCTGCCGCCGCTTCTAGCCACTCCTCGAGCTCGGCCTTGATCTCGTACTTGCCGCTGCTCATGGCGCCGCCGGCCCGATCGCCCAGGTTAAGCCGGCGCGAGAACTCCCGCTGCGACCACCCGAACAGGGCGATGCACTCGCGGAAGCGGGCCGGGCTCATCGTCATCAGGCACGGTATAGCGCAGCGCCGGCGCTGGTGACGACTGCTGCAGCGCCACAGCTGATCCCGGTGGCCGTGGCGCCTGGCGGGTCGCGTGCGGCTCATCACGTCCTCCATCAGTGCATTGCATGGGGCTGCGACAGGTAGAGGCCGAACACGACCTCTGCGCCGATCGGCATCGTCACGTGCGAAGCTGGAGGGTAAGGCGTCTTTGCAGGCATGAGCCTGTCCGCTGCGCGGCCAGGAACCGGCGAAGAAGGGTGTCGGGGCAGTGCTGAGGCACAAAGGGCGAGCGCGAGAAGAGTGCAGGCCAGGGGCGAGCGGAGCGGGCGCATGGGTGCAGCGTCCAGGACGGCCGGGAGCCAGTCAGGCTGCCTGCCTGGACCGCCCCAGCGGGTTGCGGGTGCAGGCGATGGTGGGGAGGGCGCGGTGCCCTCCCCTCCTCGGCTCAACTGCCTGACTTGAGCGCCGCCATGCGCTCCGAGAGGTGCCACAGCGCCTTGTTGAGCTTCACGTCCTGGTCGATCGCCTTGACCTCACGGGTGCGGGTCAGGCGCCGCCGGCCGTTTGCATCCCGGCCCATCGCGGTCAGGCCGCCCCGGATGGCGTTCTCCTGCGCCACGTTGAAGGTAGACCAGAGGTTGGTGCCGCGGTCCTCGCTCCGCCTCACCTGGAGCATCTGCTCCGGGCGGATCGCAGTGTCCGTCTCGCCTTCGCTGTCACCGAAGCGGAGGAGGTGGGCGGACTCCGCGAAGACCTGCCGCTCGTCCCGGCTCAGGGCGAGGCCCGACCACTCCGCCGCCGCGCCCAGCGCCTTCCGGCTTTCGCCCAGCACCTCGAAGCTGGCATCGATCACGTTGTCCACCACGTTGCCCTTGTGCTGGACGCTGCGGGCGCCGTCGGTGCGGTCTGCCACCACCATGCCGTTCAGGCAGACCAGCCGGAACACGCCGGCCATGATGTGATAGGCGCTGGTGCCATCGTGCGAGTTGACCAGCACGATCTCTGGGAAGGTTTCGCCGACCGACCGCAGCTCAGGCACCTGGCCCTGGTAGCGGAACCGCAGCATGTGCTTGGTGAAGTCGGCCTTGCCAGGGATGCGGCTGCCACCTTGCTTAGCCGACACAGGCAGGAAGCCCTGCGCCCGGAGCCCGTCGATCACGCTGGAGGTCGGGATGTAGGCGTAGCGGCTGGACCGGCTTTCATGTGCCTCGGTTGCGAAGGCGGACGGAGCCACGTTTGCAATCTGCTCGTTGGTGAGCGGACCGCGCTCGCCACGAACGTTGAAGAACCGGCCGAAGGAATTGATAAACGACATTCTGCGAGCCCTTTGCTCTATCAGCCGGAAGTGTTTCGCGGCTGAGGACATCTTAGCAGGACAGACCCTTCATGCAAGCAATTTATGCGCGATAATACTTATTGACGTACATTACTCTGGCCCTATGATGGTCGGTGCCGGGGATGATCCCGGCCAGCATTGTGGAACGCTCCCAATGAACAGTTTGGCCGCTTCCGAGGCTCTTTCTGCCTCTGCCAACATCTCCACCGCCTTGCCCGGCTTCGAGGTCAACACCTACGACCGCGACGGCAACCCTGTGCTTACGGTTGGCCGCTTCGACAGCATTGCCGCCGCGCGCGGCGCCATCGCCGCCCACGCTGGCGCCGAACTGGACGAGAACACCCTCGCCGGCAGCGTGCTGCCTTCCATCGTGGAAAGCTGGTTTTTCGGACCGGTTGAATACATCGTCCACTGCCTCGCCTGATCCCATTCACCAGCAGCGCGGGGATGCTCTCCGCGCGCGTAATCGAGGGTTGTCCCCGATGACTGTCATGCAGATCGTTTCCGTCCCGCTCAGCAAGTTGGACGTTTCCGCCGTCAACATTCGGCAGTCCGGCCGGGACCAGGGCATAGCGGAACTGGCCGCCTTGATTGCCAGCCAGGGATTGCTCAACCCGCTGCAGGTGACCGCCACCTGGAAAAGCGGGAAGCAGACCGGCCGCTATGGTGTGATAGCGGGAGGCCGTCGGCTCGCCGCGCTGCGCCTGCTGGCATCACGCAAGGAACTGGCGAAAGCCGCGCCGAT
The DNA here is from genome assembly GCA_964249915.1 of uncultured Acetobacteraceae bacterium. Classification (GTDB taxonomy): domain Bacteria; phylum Pseudomonadota; class Alphaproteobacteria; order Acetobacterales; family Acetobacteraceae; genus Lichenicola. The sequence goes on from CAXUEL010000002.1 coordinate 37,041, forward strand.
CGACTGCTGCCTTGTCGATGACGAGCGAGCCGCCGAGATCAGCCTTGCCGAGAACTCCGGCCGACTGGCGATGCACCCGGCCGACCAGTTCAACGCCTTCGCTGGGCTGCACGACGGGGGCTCCGGGCTGACGGTCGACCAGATCGGCCTGCGGTTCGGGGTGAGCGCCCAGACGGTGCGCCAGCGCCTCCGCCTTGCCAGCGTGAGCCCGGTTCTCATGGAGGCGTTCCGCGACAGCCGCCTGACGCTCGACCAGGTGATGGCCTACGCGCTGACCGACGACCACGCGGCACAGGAGCGGGTCTTCGCTGTCTGGCCGACCAGCGGCACCCACTACATTCGCCAGCAGCTGACCCAGGGCGAGGTCCCGGCTTCCGATCGCCGCGTCCGGTTCGTCGGGATCGAGGCATACGAGGCAGCGGGCGGCACCGTGCGCCGCGACCTGTTCACCGAAGATGGGGGCGGATGGATGACGGACCCGCTCTTGCTTGACCGGTTGGTGACGGAGCGCCTGACCAGCACCGCCGAGACGGTCCGCGCCGAGGGCTGGGGCTGGGTGGAAGTGCTGCCGCAGCTGCCGTCGCTGTTCTGGTCGCTGCGCCGGGTGCAGCCGGTCACGCTGGACCTGTCCGAGGCGGACGCCGCCACACTGGAAGTGCTACAGGCCCGGTCCGGGCAAATCGAGGCCGAGGCAGGCGACGAGATGACGGAGGAACAGGCTGCCGAGCTTGACCGTGTCGAGGCCGAGGCCGAGGCGATCCGAGCGAAGCAGGACGCCTTTGCGCCCGAGGACAAGGCACGCAGCGGCGCCCTCGTCACCTTGGAGAACCACGGCTTGCGAATTGAGCGCGGCATCCTGCGCCCGGAGGCGGCCAACGAGAACGAGGCCGACGACGGCCAGGACGCCCGGGCTGGTTCCTTCCGGCCTCTCGGCGAGCGCGCACCGAAGGAGAAGGGGGAGGGTGGCCTGCCGGCGGCGTTCGCGGCCGAGCTCGCCGCACACCGCACCGCCGGCGTGCAGGCCGAGGTAGCGGGACGCCCCCACCTGGCCTTGTGCGTCCTGATCCAATCGCTGATCGAGCCGCACAACTCGGCTTGCAGCGTCCGGGTGGTGGAGCCCGCGCTAGAGGCGGTCTGCCCAGGCATCAACGAGACGGAGGCCAGGATGGCGACCGATCCAGAGGCGATCGGGAGCCGGGTGCCGAGCGAGGACGCCTTGCTGCCGTGGCTGATCGAGCAGGACACCGACACGCTGCTCGCTATCCTGGCGCCGCTGGTGGCGCGCGGCATCGACGCCGGGCATCAGGATTGGATCGCCGAGCGGGGAGCCGCCAGCGACGCCGCGCAGCTCGCCCGGATCACCCTGCTGGACATGCGGCTGTGGTGGAAGGCGGACGCCGACAGCTACTTCGGGCGAGTGCCGAAAAGCATGATCCTGGACGCGGTGCGCGAAGGGGCAGGGGTTGCGGCGGCGGCCGAGCTTTCGGGCCTCAAGAAGGCGCCGATGGCGGCCGCTGCGACGCGGCACCTGGACGGGAAGGATTGGCTTCCGGGCCTGCTGCGGCTGCCCCAGGCTGCGACGTTGGCCGAAGCCGCCGAGTAGGGCAGGGCGGGGCGGTTTCGATCGCCCCGCATCCCCACATGACGCTTGACCAGCCACACATTACGCCGCATAATGCGGACATGGCGACAGGGACCGACCCGCGCCGATCAAGGGAGAGACCCGGATGAGTGCAACCACAGCAAACCCGCTCGACATCCTTGAGCAGGTGGCGCGGATCGAGCGGTCGCAGGAAGAGACACGCAAGTTTGTGGCCGAACAGCACAAGCTGATCGCGGAAGCGGCTAAGCTGGAACGCGACCGCCGCTTGGCGCCGATCATCCTGATTTCGGGCACGGTAGCGGCGCTGATCGCAGCCGGGATCGGCGTTCTCGCCAAGCTGCTCCATGTCACCTGACCGGCTCCGCGACGTTCTCCAGCTGCTCAATTGGAGCGGCCGGGGGCTTGCCTCGCTTCTCGATTGCGACGAGCGCCTAGTCCGTCGCTGGACGGCCGGGGCCGTGGCGATCCCTGCCGGCATCGCAAGCTGGCTGGAAGCCCTGGCCGTCGCGCATGAGGCGAACCCGCCGCCCGACGACTGGCGGCAGCGGGCGGCCTAGCCGCTTATCAAGGCTTCGCCGCCTTTGCTGGTGGCGGGGCCGCCTTCTCGTCATCCAGCCACAGCGGGGCGAGGCAGGCGTGCCGGCCTTCGTCCGTCATGAACCCGCGCGAGCCATGACAGGCGCCCATCAGCGTGTCGTAATCGTTCATCCGCGCCAGAGCGAGCCAACCGCTCGCGACGGCCGGGCTGTCGTGCATCATGGCGGCGAACCCGGACTCTGACAGCCGGAAACGGGTGATGGCATCGCTGCGGCCCCACCAGTAGCCGCCACCCAGGCCGGCCGCGACGAACAGCACGACAACCAGCGAGCCGACAACGACGGAGCGCCGGTTGTGAGCCCGCACGAGGGCGCTGGATGCGCGGGAGGCGCCTTCCGCCGCCGCCTTCTCCATGCGCGCCAGGGCCGCCGCATCGAGCGGCTGGCGAGCTTCCTCGGCCGTGTCGTGCATGTAGCGCAGGAAGTCGGGAAACAGGCCCAGGACGGTCGAGATCGCAGCCAAGGGATAGCGGATCGGATCATTCCGCAGGCCCGCCTTCTCCACGCCCTGTGCAATGTCCTCCTGCGCCGCCTTGACCGCAGCCGAGAACGCATCGCCCCCGGCCACCAGCGACGATGCGGGGGCCGGGGCTTCGCTCACGGGAGCCACGTCCTGATCGGGGCGAACTCCTGGTCCATCCGCTCCAGCCAGCGCCGGACCATGCTGCGCTCGAAGCCGCCGATGGGGGCGAACTTGGCGCCGATGGGAACCTGACCGTCCCGTGCCGCTCCGAACTGCAGCCGCTTGCCTTCGATCTCCTGCGCGACCTCGGCTTCGAGGCGCGGCATCCAGATCGGCACCGCGCCACGGCTAACCGCACTCCGGAATGCGCTGTGCCGCAGGATGCGGGCGAACGCTTCCTCCCGCGACAGGGTGGAGTCGACGCGACCCTCGTTCAGGATAAGGGCGGTGGCAGGAGGCTTGAAGCCGAGGGCTTCCAACGCCTCCAGCACGGCCAGGTCGTCTTGGCGTGGCGCGAGGGTGTAGATCGCCACCGGCTCGACACCGGCTGCCGTCATGGCCTGCGCGAAGTCGGGGGCCATCTCGGCCATGCGGGCGAGGGTGGTGTCGCCGCCGCCGAAGTCGAGCAGCGCGCTCTGCTTGTTCTCCATGGCGAAGCTGAGCAGGTCCTTCAGCCACCGGGTCGACTGCGCGCCGTCGCTGGTCGGGGGCATCTGCACGTCGCTGAACCAAGTTGCCAGGGACCGGTTCTGCGGATCCAGCGCCGCCATGAGAGCAGGGCGGTTACCCTGCTGCATCTGAAACCCGACCCAGCGGGCCAGAGTCGTCTTGCCGGTGCCGCCCGGCCCGATCAGGAACAGGACCTTGGGCTTGCCGGTTAGGTCGATTGCCGCCGATCCACGGACGGCTGACGACGCAGCAGGGGCCGCCGGGGCGTGCATCCCCCGGACTGTCACTTCCGGCTCGTCCTCGATTCGGGGACCGCGACCGAATAGGGGAACAACCTTCGCTTCGGGCTTGGGAGCCATCACTCGTTTCCTTCGGATTGGGTGGAAGATCGGCCAAGGAACTCGGCCATCACGTCATCGAACTTCTGCGGCTGCGGACCGGCCCGCTTCGGCTTCTCCGCCGCTGGTGAATGGTCCGCTGTCGGGGGTCCGTCAGCCGGGGTCGCATTGCGCAGGGAAGCCAGCTTGAACCGGGGACGGGCGGGCGTGCCCTCGTCCAGCTGGATCGTCACCGGGGGCGCGACAGGCAGGGGCCGGGCCGCGGTTTCCGCTGGGGGCAGGGTGTGGAACGTGATGCCCTCCGCGCTCCCGGGGCCTCGACCGCGAGATGCCGCCACCTCGCGCCGGACCCGGTACCAAGCACCCCGGGCACCCCGGGCGGTGGGTGGCTTGCCGTCGCCATCCAACACGCCGCGCGATCCCAGAATGGACGCCAGCCGTCCCCAGGCGGGTGGGTTCTGCTCGAACTCGCGCACCAGGTGGTCGTGGTTCCGCAGCAGCCAGAGGTAGAGGCGGGACTTCCTCGCACGGCCGCGCGCAGGCGCCGATGCGAGTTCCGCCACCAAGTCAGCCACCTCCAGAACCCGGCTCGACGTGGTGTTGGATCGCCCCATGCCGACCAAGATAGCCGTCGCACTAACGCCAGCGTCAAGCGTCACATGAGCGGGAGCACTTACGACACGCAAGCCGTGGCATTTACGTCACGTCAGCGGTCGCATTAACGACGCACTAGTGACATACATGCGTCACACCAGAGATGGGGTCCAATCTCTTACAGACCATTGCACCCGTATGGCGCCAATCCGGCTTGCCGACACAGGATGGTTCCACCTACTCTCGGCATGCGCCGCAGCGGCGATTGTAGGGGAAATCATGCCAGCTGACGACGACAAGACAGCGGATTTGCTGGCAATCGCTGGCCGCATCGAGCGGGCGCAGGAGCGGTTTGTGACCGTTGCCGACGAGATCCTGACCACCTTGCAGGCTCACACGGAAAAGCTGGACGCGATCCTTGAGGCGGCGACCAGGGAGCCGGGACCGAGCCCCACCGTGAAGCTGCTCAAGGAGGTTGTCGCCTCCCTGAACGAGCAGAGCGAGGTGTTGAACGCATTGCCAGCTGCCTTCGCCAAGACGGTCCGGGAGGAGATGGACCGGGAGCTGGAGGAGGAGATCGACGCCGAGGGCGAGGACGCATGGGAGCCGACTGGCGACGACGACGGGCGGCCGCAGTAGCGCCAGGTGCTGTCCTTCCGCAAAGGTACGGCAGCCGCGCCGAGCGCCGCCAGGGCCATGGCCGAACACCTGAGGGAGCAGACGCTGCCCGAGGAGATGGTCGCCATGGCCGACTACTATCTGCGGGGGGTGAAGCGGTCCGAAGCCGAGGGCACTGCAGCTGTCCCCCGGCAGGACATGGATCCGGCGGTCGCCGCTGTTCTAGGGCTCGATTTGAACAGGACAGCGACGCACGAGGAGGTGGTCAATCTCCTCAGCGGCCAGCGTGCGGACGGCGCCGCGCTGCCGGGCAACCAGCGCCACGTCCGGATGAATGGCCGAGACCGGATCACCTACGTCGACTTCACCTTCAGCGCCCCGAAGTCGGTTTCCGTCGCCATGGCTCTGGCACCCACAGAAGCCGAGCGGCACATGATCGTGGGCGCCCATCGGGACGCCTGGATGTCCGCCATGGAGCACCTGGAGGACATCATCGGTCGCGCCAGGAAGGGCAAGGGCGGCCGGCTTGGATCGCTGCCGGGTGGTATCGGCTGGGTGTCGTTCGACCACTACACGGCGCGGCCCACGGTGGAGATCCCGCACACTGAGGCTGACGGGACAAAGACGACGCTCATCCAGACCGTGCGGAACGCCAAGGTGGCAGGCGACATGCAGCTGCACACCCACGTCTCCACGCCTAACGTCGTGGTGTGCGAGGACGGGTCTGTCGGCAGCCTAGACATGCTGGCGCTGCACGATCGGGTGCATGAGGTCGGCGCCTACTACCAGGCCCACTTGGCGACGAACCTGCGCGCCCACGGCATCGAGGTCGGCCTAGATCCGAGCACCGACACGGCCAAGCTGGAGGCCATCCCAGACGCCATCAACGACCTGTTCAGCAAGCGGAGCCGCGACGGCGAGGCGGCAGCGCGGGAGTACGTGCTCAGCCAGGGCCTACATTGGGAGAATATGGCTGCCCTGGAACTCGCACGCGTGCTCAAGGGCGGCACCAGGGCGACCCGACAGGGCAAGGGCGACGATATGTCCGATCTAGACGCCTGGAAGAAGCAGGCGGCGTCGGTCGGCTACCAGCACCAGTCCGTCATCCGTCCCGAGCTCAAAAGCGGCCTGCCGGCGCCGGCGCTGGACCGGTTGCAGCGGGCCTACCTCGCGGCCCTGCCGGTCCTGGAGAAGGATCTCAGCCGGCGGGCGGTTCTGAGTAGCAGCGCCGCCCGCACCGCCGCTGCGCGCGGCCTGATCGCAGCCGGTGTCGAGAGCGCCGACGACATCAGCGCCATCACGCAGGCCATGCGGGAGCACGGCGTGCGCCACGACGGCCAGATGGTGCCGGTCATCTGGGCCAATGTCGGCGGCGGGGCGGATGCCGAGCCGCTTGAGGAGCGGCGGCTGCAGGTGAAGATCACCACAATGCTGCACGTCGACCAGGAGGAGCGGGCCATGGCGCTCGCCAGCGCCGCCGCGGCCGATCGCAGCGGCGCGCTGACGCTGGACCGGATCGACCAGGCCATCCGCATCGTGTCGGAGCGCGACGGGCTCGACTTCACGAACAAGCACGGCCTCGAGCAGCGGCGCGTGATGGAGACGCTGGGCACGTCCGGCCGCCTGTCCGTTGCTGTTGGCGTCGCCGGCGCGGGGAAGACCACGCTTCTGCGGCCGCTGGTTGAGGCCTGGACTGCCAAGGGTCCGAACGGGAAGCCGGGTCGCGAGGTCTACGGAACGGCACTCGCCTACCGTCAGTCGGACCTACTGGCCGACGCCGGGATCCCGAAGCAGAACACCATGGCGATCGACAAGCTGCTGTCTGCCGTGAAGCGCGATGCGATCAAGCTGACGCGCCGCACCGTGCTGGTGGTGGACGAACTGTCACAGGTCGGCACACGGCAAGCACTGGCGCTGCTTGAACTGCGGGCGAGGCATGGCTTCACGATGGTTTCCATCGGGGACGACAAGCAGGGCCAGGCGATCGAGGCCGGCAACTCCGTCGCGCTGCTGCGCAAGGCGTTGGGCGATGCGGCTGTGCCGGAACTGCGGTCGACAGTCCGCCAAGTGAAGGAGCGGGACCGGGAAACTTCCCTGATGTTCCGCGACGGAAGGGCAGAGGAGGGGATCGCGCGGCTGCGCGAAGACGGGCATGCCGTGCTCGTGCAAGGTGGACGGAAACATGCCATTGAGGCGGCTGCCGACCTCTGGCAAGAGCGGACGATGGCCAACGCCGGTCGTGCCGACTACGGCTTGACGATCAGCACCCCGACCAATCGGGACGCTCGCGACGTGAGCGCCGCAATCCGTGAGCGCAAACGTGCGACTGGTGCGCTTGGTCCTGACATCGTCACGGTAGATGCCACCGACCAGATGGGTGTTGAATATGATCTGCCGCTGGCGATCGGTGACCGCGTGCGCCTCTTCTCCTGGACACGCGCCAGCTTTGGCGACGGGCGCGGCGGCAACATCGGCAACAACGGTTCGGTAGTCGAGATCGAGGCGATCAACCAGCTCGGCATCCAGGTTCGGAACGTGAAGGGCAGCACCGGCTTCGTGAAGTGGGACACGCTGCGCGGCGATGCAGAGTCCAGCCGTCGTGTACGTCTGACCTACGGCGACGCCATCAGCATCGATGCGATCCAATCCGCTACGTCGACCGAACATCTCAACGTGCTGCCGGATGGATCAAAGGCCGTAACTGGCTTCAAGAACTACGTCGCGCAGTCCCGCTCGCGTGAGGCGACGTGGCTTGTCGTGTCCGATGGCCGCGAGCGCACGGAGATCATGGAAAGGCGTGCGCTCGGCAACGTTGATCCGATAGATGAAGATAGGGTCTGGAAGAACATCGCTGCTAATCTCTCTCGTCAGCAGGAAAAGGAACTTGCGACCGATCTTGTGAAGCGCGCTCATAAGGTGAGTGTCGGCAGCGTGCGGTCTCTCGCATCGGGTTTTCAACCGATGCAGCAGCGAGAAGCTGACGGCAAGACCAAGTCGACTTTGCATGAGACGTTTCAACAGGATCGCGACGACAAGACGATGACGCCGGCAGCCGGAGCAATGGCCGAGGCGACGACGACGCGAGCGGTGGCAGTCAGGAAGGTGGCCGGCCTCCTTGCCGGTCCAGAGACGAGAGAAGCGCGGAAGGCCCTACAGGCGGCCCGCAGATCAACCCGAGCACCAGCTGCTCGACCGAAGAAGCATAGGCGGGCGCCCATGTCGCAGACCGATGCCATCACCGAGTTCGCCGACGCGCTGCAACGTGCCGGGCTGGTGGTGAAGGGCACGCCCGTCATGGACGGCAAGCGGCATCGCGTCGATGTCGAGGGCGACAGATCCGGCCGGAAGTCCGGCGTCTATATCGGCCACCTGGACGACTATCCGGCTGGCTACATCCACAACCACAAGACCGGCGAGGAGATACGCTGGAAGGCATCACGCTCGAGCGCGGGAATGTCGCAAGCCGAGCGCGACCGGTTCCGCGAGAAGGTTCTCCGTGAGCGCGACGCCAGGGATGGCGAGCGCCGCCGCAACGAGGTGGTGGTCGCACACAAGGCGACCGCCATGTGGAACCGGGCGAAGCCGGTCCGGTCGCATCCCTACCTCGCACGGAAGGCGGTCGCGGCGCACGGCCTGAAGCAGGACCGATACGGCAACCTGGTGGTGGCGATGCGCGACACGACCGGGAAGATATGGAGCTTGCAGACGATCGACCAGGACGGCGGTAAGCTCTACCTGAAGAACGGTCGCAAGGTCGGCACCCATGCCGTGCTGGGCAAGCTGGAACCAGATGTGCCCATCGTCATTGCCGAGGGCTACGCCACCGCCGCCACTATCCGGGAAACTACCGGCTTCCCGGTAGTTGCCGCCTTCGACAGCGGCAACCTACTCGACGTGGCTAGGGCCTATCGCGAGGCAGACCCAGCGCGGCCGATCATCTTCGCCGGCGACAACGACCACCACCTGCCGCGGCGCGAGACGCCGCTGCCGAACGTCGGCTTGGAGAAGGCAGCGGCGGCGGCCGAGGCGGTGGGCGGCGTGCTGCTGCTACCGGACTTCACGCCTACCGACCGTGGCACCGACTGGAACGACTATGCCGCGCAGCATGGGCGCGACGCACTTCGTGCCACGGTGGGCGCCGAACTCGGCCGCCACGGGATAAGCCTGCCGGCCGAGGCGCCAAGAGGCGGCCCACGTCCGATGGCAACCCAGGCCGAGCGTGACGCCGCTCGCGCCAACACGACACCCCCAGCCGGCAACCCGGCTGCCGAGGCAGCTGCCCGAGCCGCACAGGAAGCGGCCCGCCGGTCCAATCGTCCCACAGCATAGGAGCCCCGCATGTCCGGATCGAACCTGCCTTACCCCGCGCCGCCCGCCGAGGTCCTCTCTCCGCGCGAGGCTCAGAGCCTCAGCAACCGCGTCGAGGCGGCCATCAGCACTGGTGCGGTGCGCGAGACACCCAAGGTAGACGGTCTGCTTGACCGCCTACAGGTGGCCGCACAGCCGCCGTCGCAGGCACAGCGGGATGCCGCCCGGCAGGTGACGGCGGCCACCGCACCATCCCAGGCGTCAGCCAACCAGCAGGGCCAGCAGCAGGTTCTTGCGGCCGCCCGCGCAGCACGGCTGTAGAGATCTTGTCGGGCGCCACCGGAGGGTCGGCCGGTCGAAACAGACCGACGTTGCCGCCGAGCTGTTCCGCCTGCGTCTATCGGCCGAGCGAGCGTGGCGCCTGCCAGCGCCATGCGCCGGCGACGACCACCGAGACCTACGAGATTGCACGCTGGCCGCTGGTGAGGCCGACAGACCGGTGCGGCGCCGGTGCTGCGGTCGGGGACGGGGACGGTCCGTCCGTCATCCAGTGCGCCTGGTGCATCCATTGGCTGCAGCCGGACGGGCAGGGGGTCGAGCCCGACTATCGCCAGGGCTTGTCGCGGGACTGGTGGGAGCAGAGCGGCTACTGCACCAAACTGGCCCCGTCACCTTCGGCGGAGGAAGACCGGCCGACGCATTGGCGCGTCACTAACGCGCACGACGGCTGCGGAGATGGCGAACAGATCCCGACGCAACTAGAGAATGGGGAATCTGGGAATCTGGTCCAGACGAGCACGATGTAGGGGGCGGGTGATGGCGAGGCGGCTTTATAGTGCGAGGATACAGCTTGAACCGGGTATTTTTGAGGAAGTGTTTGTCGAGGCAACAAGCCCTTTCAACGCGCAAGCCCTCATTAGGAGAGAGTATGGAAACCCGATGATGATTGGGGGAGTGAGGGCCGAAAGCGAAGACCGTAGGGTTAGTTTCGGAAAGGGGGAAAATTCGTCCCTAGATGCCAGAATAGATCATATGTCGTGGTGGCTAATCCTCCTTCCGTTTCGTTTGGCGTGGCGGTTTATCAAATTGCCATTCCGCGTGCTTGGTTGGGTGATTCGGCGGTAGTCAGCCCGTAATGTTCTTCAGGGGATGTTTCGCTAGCACCCCCTGAACAGGAACAGTGGCCCCAGCCTTTTCCTACTTCGGGGTGCAGGTGGGCGGGTTCGTGATCCCCATGGACATCACGGTGCCGCCGTTGATCGTGCAGGCGTAGTTCCGGCCGGCGGCGCTGGCCGTGTAGTACGTGTTCGTCATGCCGTCATACTTGCGATCGGAGATGGTGATCTGATCCGGCGACACGCCCAGGGTCGAGGCGGTGTTCGTCCTGATCCGATCGTCCGACAGGATGCTGTTAGCGCAGCCTGCGACGGCGAATGGCACGAGAACGAGGGCAAGGCGAAGGTGACGCATGGTGGTCCTCATGTGATCGGGTTCGGTCGCTGCTACTCGGCTACCTTGCGGAAGCGATCGGCTTCCACGCGGGCAACCAGGTCAGAGCGGCGGAAGAAGATGGCGCGGCCGGAGCGAAGCGGACGCGAGCCGCGCCGGAACAGGATTTGATCGTCCTCGCGCATGAGCCGGATCTCCTCCGGGCGAATGAGCTCGCGCGATCCCTCGGACATACCCTCGTTGCGGCCGCGGCTGGTCGAGCCGGAGTTGCTACCGCTGTTCGAGCCCGATGACATCCCCTCGGACCGCTTCAGGATCGTGTAGGTGCCGCACATCTTCGACACCTCGGCACAGGTCGCATCGTCTTCCAGCGCCGAGAACAGGCGCCACGAAGCCGAGTTGAACCACGATGCCTTGCCGTTGGTCCCCCAGGTGTCCGCCAGCTGGCCGAGGCTCTGCCACATCGGGACCAGCGTGATGCCGTACTTGCGGCCGGCGTCCCGGGCGTCTTCGAGTACCTTCAGGCGACCGAGGAAGTTGACCTCGTCCAGCAGGAACAGTGCCCGGCCGCTGATCTTGCCCTCGGCCTGGTAGACCGCGTTCATCAGCGCGCCGACCACGACTCGGGCGAGAGCTGGCGTGGTCCGAAGGCTCGCCATCGGGATCTGGACGAACACCGAGAGCTTGCCGCCGCACAGGTCCCTCGTGCGGAAGGAGTTGCCGGACAGCATGTCGGCATATGCCGCGATCGACATCCACTGCGTCGCCTTCATCGCCTCCGAGTAGATGCCGGAGAACGTCTCGTGGAACACGTCCATCAAGGCTCCGGCGAGCTGGCGCGCGAGCGGGCTTTTTGAACCGGCGTGGATGTCGGCCAGGAAGCCCTTCATCTTCTTCTCTGGCGTGCAGATCCGCTGCCGGAAGGTGCGGATCGTCTTTCGTTCCGGCGGCTCGTCGCTCCACAGCAGGTCGGCCAGGATGGCGGTCATCATCTCCTTGCCGCGGACCCGGAACATGCTGTTGGCGTCGTCAGACGTGACCACCTGGCTGTTCTGGTCGCCGGTGATCCAGTCGATCACGGTCTGGACGTACGTCTCCGCCAGCGGGTCCTTGGTATCGATCCAGTCCAGCGGGTTGAAGCCGTCGAGGCACGGTCCGACCTGGACGACCCGGTGTCCCATCGCCTCGCGCATCGGCGCCGTCATGGGGCCGAGCTGGCAGGACGGATCGAGCACGACCACCGAACTCGTCCAGTATGCAAGCGTCGGCACAGCGATGGCCGTGGTCTTGTAGCCACCGGAGCCGGCGAAGACGAGGCCATGGGTCGAGCCTGACCGGCACGGGTCGATGAGCAGGGGCGCCTTGCCGCCGGCGCCCCAGGTGGAGCGCTTGTCGGGATCGAAGCCGATGCCGGCCACCGTGTCCTGGTCGACGCGGTACGCCTCGCCAACCACCACGCCGCCATATTCAGGATGCGGGCCAGGGAACAGCTCGCGAGCAGCCTTGATGGTCAGCCACTCGGCGTTCCCATGCACGTCGGAGGCGGCTCGTTCCGGCGCTGGCGGCTTCTCACCAGGCCGGGCGGCACGCAGCCGGCGCGGGGTGCGTAAGGCTGCCGTGAGCATGATGCCCACCAGCAGGATCGCGAAGGCAGCGGGAGCGCCGACGGAGATCAGGAGGTTCGTGCGTGCAGCCGGGTTGTCGCCGTCCTGCAGCCAGTAGGGGATCCAGCACCACAGGGAGAGCGGCATCGGGACGCCAGCAATGCCCTGCAGCTTCACGAACAGCAGGGAGGCGACCACCACCACCAAGCCGGCGAGGACCGCCAAGCCCAGGAGGAGGACAGTCGACCAGAAGGCTATCCAGCGGCCGACGCGCCTCATGGGCGTCCACTCGGCCGACGGAAGGAGATCCCCTCGGACTTCAGGCGGTGGTGCAGGAGGCGCTGCCACCGGAAATGGGTCCGGACCAGATAGAAGCCTCCGATGATCGGCGCGCAGAGGGCGAGGCCTATCAGGATCCCGCCGATGCTGCCTTCATGGCTGGTATCGGCAAGGCCAGCGTGGACCGCCGGGTTGTGGGAGATGCCGAGGCTGGCCACCCACAGGATGACCAGCAGAAGAAGAACGCGCTTCATGGTCGCTACTCCGCGGCGAGGGCGTAGGCCGCCCCGTTGGGAAGGCCCTTCTGCAGCTCGGGCTCGAAATAGACCTGCGTGACACGCCGGCGGCCGTCGATCGTCTCGCAATACGCGACGATGTGGATCAGCTCGCGCAGGGCCGCCTGCAGGTCCTCGTTGGACAGCGTCTTCCCGGCCTCGTGCTGGCGCACCATCAGGCCGATCGACTTGTATGCGCCCTCGGCGCTCCCGGCGTGGCAGGAGGTCATCCCCGGATGCCCGGAGTTGAGGGCGCGCAGGAACGCCCAGGCGGCGCCGTCGCGGAGCTCCTGGTTGATGAGGATGTCCATGTCGAGCCGGAGTGCCGCCTCAGTGCAGTCCTCGGCCGTGTGCTTCGAGAGCCCCTGATCCTTGCCCTTCGGATAGAGCAGGTTGACCACGTTCTCGTGCTGTAGGCCGATCACCTCCTCCATGTCCTCGACGGTGACGATGCGCCAGTCGAGCGGGATCGCATGGATGAAGGCGCGGAGATTATGTGTCTTTCCCGTCCCGACCATTCCGGCCCAAACTACGTTGAAGCCGTTGCGGACAGCGGTTTCGATCATCTCGCGGAACTTGCCAGCGTCGCGCAGGGCCAGCAGGTCGAGCACGATGCTGCGCGGCGCATGGCGCACCGCTTCGGCCGTCAGCGTCTCGGAGAACACGCCAGCATTCACCAACTCGTCGGGCGTGGCCGACCGGGCGGAGGGCCGACGGATAGCCATGGCATAGCGGCCGGTCGGCAGGGCAGGGGGCCGGACGATCTGCAATCGCTGCCCCTGCGGCAGCTTGGTCGAGCAGAACGGCGCATCCTCGACCACGTCCTGCCGGCTCAGCGCCGCGGCGTTGTCGCCGATGTTCTCCAGGTGACGCAGTGTCAGCGGCACCACCGCCTTGTCGCGCTCGGCACCTCGCTTCACGAAGACGGTTGTCGTCTCGCCATCCGGGTTCGGCCCGTTGATGTGCAGGTCGGTGACGCGTGGATCGTCCAGCAGCGGCTGGATCGGCCGCAGCAGCCAGTTCAGCTGCGCCGCGACGTGCCCGCTCACTGCGCGCCGTCCCGCGCCACCAGCCGATAGGCGTCATCCATCGGGATGTCCTGCCGCACAGTGACCGTGATCGGGTCAGCCTGGTTCCGGTAGAGCGTCGGCGGGATGTTGATGTCGTGGGCGAGCGCCTGGTCGGCCAAGGACTCCCCGGTGCCACCGACGTTCAGGTTCAGGTTGTTGTTCTTCTGGGACTCGTTCTCCGCCACCTGGCCGGCGACCTCAATGGCCGAGAGCAACACCGCTGCCCGGATCTTGCGCCACAGGTGCTCGTTCACCGCGCCGTCGACGCCCGACGTGCCGAGCGTGTCACCGCCGGTTCCGCTCAGGTAGATCGGGATGCCGCTCAGGGTCAGGATCTCGTCGAACTCGACAAACATGCGGTTGCTGCCGGCGCCCGGTGCCCGCGTCACCTCGCCGTCGACGCTCGATCCCTTCTCGATCAGCACCACGCTGCCGTCGGCGCTCATCACGTCCTCGGCCACCGTGCAGCCGATCGGCCCCGGCACGTCGGAGTCGAGCGGCTGTTCTGGAATGCAGTGGAAGATCGTGTTCCGCTTGAGCAGGAAGTGCAGGTCGAAGGGCTTGCCGACCGTCGCCCGGGCGATGCCGGCGTGACGCTGGGCCGGATCCGTGCCGATGTCCTGCGGGCTCATGCCGGCGAGCGCTGCGGCATCCGCTCCGGAGCCGGACCCGGCGCCACCGGTCCGGCTGGCGGCGGCCTGTTGGGCGGCAGATTGTGCGCCTTCAACGACGGACGGGCTCTGCCAGAAGCCCATCGGCTGCGCGACCGGCACGGGCGCAGCGACCGGCGGAAGGGCCTGCCGCGGCGTGGCAGGAGCGTCGACCTTCGCCACCGGCAGCACAGGCGGAGCCTTGACCGGCAACGCCGGCAGCATGGGTGCCGACCACGGCCGGCCGCCGCCATGGTTGAAGAATTCGATCGACGGCGCCTTTGGCTTACCCGGCATCATCGTGTAGCCGGCAAAGCCTACGACACCGAGGCCGACCGCAGCAGCGATCCCAATCCGCGCCGCTGGCGTGAAGTGGCTGCGGCCTCGGGAAACGGCAGAGCCAGGAGGCGGGGCGTCGAAGGTCTGACCGCTCACTGGCGCACCTCGCGGATGACGTCGGCCGAGACGGTGCCGGTGCCCGGCTGATGGCCGACCGGGTCGTAGGCCAGGTTCGTGAAGGCGCAGACCCGGTCGCCTCGGCGCAGGATCACCTTGGAGACCACGGCGTGCAGGGTCATGACCAGCCCGTCGGCCGTCTCATCCTGCGAGTGCTGCACGACGCTCTCCTTGCCATCCTGGTCCAGCACGTAGGGCACCGGCAGGGCAGCGTGCGGTGCGAACAGCAGGCGCGTCTGCAGCCTGTCGTCGGAGATGCCGGCGGCGTGCTCCGGACCGATGACGCTGCAGGAGTTGTCCCTGGCGTTGATGTTCTGCGCCTCGTAGCGCCAGTTGCGGCCGCCAGCGTAGGGAAGGCTCGCCTCCCTCAACCGCCACTCGGCGTCGGCCACCGCACGCTTGCGGGCCAGGGCCGCAGCCCGTGCCTCGCGAGCCGGCGCCGCGGCTTCCCAGGCTGCCCGCTTCTGCGCCGCGATCACCGAGGGATAGCTCATGTTGACCGCCTCGTACTCGTCCGGGTCGTTCCCCGGCGGATCGTCGCGGGTGTCGATCTGGAACCGGTAGTGCCGCATGGTGCCGTCCGGCGCCTTGGTGTCGACGAACAGCAAGCTCTGCTTCTCGGCCCTCAGGGGCTGAAGCACGATCGAGTTGCCGGACCAGCGGATGAACCAGTCGCGGACATTCTTCATCTCATCCGGCTTGCTGGCAGTCGCGACCTGGAGCCCGGCGAAGGCCGCCACTTCCTCGCCATCCTGCAGCACGATCTGGACCGGGTTCAGGTCTGTGCTGGTGATGTGGATGACATTGCTGGGCGAGTAGGTCGCCGTGCGGATCCGGCTATCCTGCTTGCTGGGCACCGGCTCCTGCATCGCCAGCGCGGGCGCAGCGAGGGTGGTGCAGGCGAGCAGCGCGAGGGGAAGACCGAGACGGTTCATCGCGTGGTCACCTCATGACTTTCGTAGGCGAGAACGATCACGCTGGCCGGGTCGTAGGGCACCCGATACTTCGCCGGCACCGGGCCGCGGACGAAAGTGAGGGAGCCGCGCATCGGCGTGTCCTGCGGCGGCGCGTCGGCCAGCAGCAGGCGTTGCGTGTAGGAGAAGTTCCAGCTGTTCGGGCCGCTCGGGTCCGGATCGAGCCGGATGTCCACCGGGACGATCTCGCCGCGCTGGCCGTATTTGACCAGCGGGCTTTCCGGATCGCTCGGGCTCAGCATGACCCGCTGGTAACGGTTCTGCTCCTGCCCGCCGGTCATCACCGAGACGATGTTGTAGGCATGCTGGGAGGCCGCATAGGAGTAGCCGGCGCGATAGGTGATATAGTTCACCAGGGCCGTCTGCAGCACCTCGCGCTGCTGGACCGGCGTCAGGTCCTTCATCTCGACAGGCGCCGAGTAGGACCCATCATCGTGCAGGAACGCGATCTCGAAGCGGTCCTTGGGAAGCGGCCGGTTGATGTTCTGCGCCTCGGCAACGAGGGCGAACACGCCGAACGCGGCAGCCAAGGCCCATCCGCCGAGAACCCGCAGCTTCTCCGCACGCCGGCGCTCGGCCTCGAGCGAATGGGTGTCGCGGAAGTGCTGGTGCAGAGCGGCGTACTGGTCGGAGCGCGGCACGAAGCCAGGCGGCTCCGGCACCGGCTCCATGGAGGTGGGCGCCATGTCCATCAGCGGCCTCCCGCGCTGGCAGTCAGGAGGGGCGTGCCAGGGGGCACCACCTCGCGGGACGGCGGCGGAGCAGCAACGCCCCACATGGCGGTGTTCCACACCAGCATGGGACCGTTGGGCTGCGGCAGGGCCGGAGGCCCGTCACAGCCCGCCAGGACGGCCAGGAGGGCGATCGGCAGGGCGAGACGCATGGGGTCAGCCTTCATAGGGCAGGAGAGGGGTTGAGGGCGGGATGAGGGGCGTCGGCCCACCAGGTCCCTCAGGAGCAGGGAGGAAGCTGGACAGGCCGTCTCCGAAGAACGAGGCATCGGCGGTGGCAGGGCCACCAGCGACCTCGGCGCGCGCCATGGAGAGGTTGATGTCTGGCATCGCCGAGCCGGACCCGGGCAAAGCGGGAGCGGCCGCAGGGCCACCCATTGCCGGCCCGTTGGAAAATGCGGCTGCCGCCAGGTTCGCCCCGGCCATTGCTGACCTGGCGATCGGCGCAAAGGACACCGCGACGCCCGATCCGATTGAGTAGGCGAGGCCGGGAAGCGAGTAGATCGCGAAGGCGCCCATCAGGATCCAGATCGCCATGGAGATCATGTTCTGCAGCTGAGTCGGGAGATCGGCAGAGGCCGAGCCCGGTGCCGTGATGAAGGCGGACGATCCGGTCAGCACGATCTGCATGGTGATGATCGCGGCGACCTGGAGCACGATCAGGGCCACGCCCTTGCCGATCCACCGCTCGAAGATCGGGCGGGTTGTCGTGAACATGGCGCAGCCGATGCAGACCGGTCCCAGCACCACGATGATGGCGAACAGGAAGCGGGCGATCAGGTAGACGTCGGCATCGAGCACCAGGCCGATGGAACCGACCAGCACCGAAGCCGCGGCCACCACGCGCGAGCTTACGTCGAGCATCCCGGCGCTCATCCAGACGGTGCCGGCGCGAGCCCACATATTGGCCCAGATCTTGTCGATCGCATCCGCGACGCCGGACACCGTGTTGGAAGTGCTGTCGCTGGCGCCGACCGTCACCGCTCGCGTGATGGCGTCCGGAAAGCCGTGCTCGAAGACGCCGACGATCCACGTATTGAAGGCCGTCATGTTGGCCGCAACAAGGAAGATGGCGCCGATCTTCGCCATGTCGAAGGTGAAGCTGCTGAGCCGGTCGAGATCCCCGGAGGCGACGCGCCAGCCCATGATGGCGAAGTAGATGACCGCCATCGACGCCAGCGGCGCCTGCATCGCCGACACGACACCGGACACCGCCCCGTTCTGCGCGGTGGTGATCGCGGTATCGAACTGGTTGAGGAAGGTGCCGATCGGCGACAGCATTGCCATGGCTGCTTCCTACGACCCCGCGCCGGCCGCGGTGGCTTGGGACACGAGGCTTTCAGCCCCAGCCCGCCAAGCCTCATCCTGCTGCTGCTGCTCGACGTCCTCCTGCGCCTTCTGCATCACCTGGAGGGCCTTGATCTGGTTGCCCTGCGCGGCGGCATAGCCGTTCTCGATCTCGACGCGAGCCTGGATGTCGGCGGTCTGCTTCGGGTCGGCCGACAAGCCGAGCTGCCCCATCATCTGCTGCAGGCCGTTCACCCGCTGGGTGCTGCTCTCGTAGAGGGTCTGCGCCGCGGCCATCTGCCCGGCCGATGCCCGTGCAGCCGTGTTCATCTGCGTGGCGGCGAAGTCATATCCCGTCGGGGTGTAGACCTGGATTGACGCCATCAGCGCCTGAGCCTGGCTGGCAAGGGTTCCGCTGAAACCCTGCCCGCGCAGCAGGTTCTCGATCTGCACCATCTCGGGAAGCGCCTGGATCGTGGACTGCTGGAGCAGCAAGGGTGCCAGCTGCGTCACATCCGTCAGGTGCGCGAACGACTGATAGAGCGTGAACAGCTGCGTCAGCTGGTTCCTGTTGATGGTGATGACCTGCTCCAGCTGGGCAATCTGCTGAGTGCCGTGCTGCGCTTCCTGGATGAGCTGCCCGAAGGAAGCGCTGTCGAAGACAGCCATCTGGGCATGGGCGGGCCGCAGCGAGAATGCCGCCAGCACGCCGACGGCCGTGGTGCTGAGCAGCAGGTGGCGAAGGCGTCTCATGCGGCGATTTCCTTCTTCTGGGAGGCGACTTGGCGGGCAAGCGATGGCGCCTGTGCCTCGAAGGCCGGCACCCACTGTTCAGGGAGCGGGCCGTGGATCCGCTGCAACTCGCGCATCAGCGCATAGGTGGAGTCCCGGCCGGACAGCACGGCCACCTGGTCGAGCGCCTTGCTCAGGTCCATGCGGCAGATCACCGACGCGCCGGGACGCTTGATGAGGAAGGCGTGCTTCATCAGCGGCAGAACCTGCGTCACCGTCTTGTATTCGGTGAGCGTCAGGCCGAGCCCGTCGATCAGCTCCTCGTGCGAGGCTTCCTCATCGCCGTAGAAGATCTTGGTCGGAAACTGCTGCTTCAGGGTATGAGCCATCGGGCTGGTGAGCGCGTCATGTGCTGATTGCGTCGCCAGGACGAGCGCCACCTCGCGCTTCCGGCCGGTCTTGGCCTTGTCGTTTGCCATGTCGATGAAGACCGGCCGGTCGGCCGCCTGCCAGAACTCGTCGATGGCGATCATGATCGGCTGACCGTCGATGCGCTGGTCCATCCGGTGGAACAGGTGGCGCAGCAGCGGGCCGGCCACGTCCTGGTTCTTGAGCAGCGACGTGGTGTCGAAACCGGTGATGGCGTTGCCGCCCCTCAGCACGTCGTGGCGGCCATCGAAGACCCAGCCCAGCCGTTCGCCGCGACACCACCGTTGAAGGCGCGCCGCGGCTCCCTGGCGGTCACGCTGGCCCAGCATGGCCTGGATGCCCTCCATGCCGCGGAGCTCGCGCGGCATCTGGACCTGCATCTCGATCGCCCGACGCAGGCGCGCGTCTTCCTCGCTCGACAGGTCATAGGGCGAACCGACCTTGATGAGGTCGATCACCAGCTCCTCGAGGTGGGCGCGCCAGCCGGGGGTGTCCTCGGCCGCCAGCAGCGGCGCGACGCCCGTGTCGACGTTGGCCGGGATCACCAGGTAGTCGCCGCCGCACGCCTCGATGCAGGGCGCGAGGCCCAGGTCCTTGTCGATGATGACGCGCTGCAAGCCCTGGCGCTCGCTCAGGACCGCTGTCGACGCCAGCAGCGTCGTCTTGCCGGATCCGGACCGGCCGAGGATCAGCACGTTCGCCAGATCGCCGGCGGGAATGGACGGCGAACCCTGCGCCTGGAAGTGCAGGGCGTATTCCGTGTTCGCCGTGGTGCGCAGCGTCATGACCGGCGCGCCCCAGCGGGAGCGCGGCTGGCCGACCGGGACGTTGTTGAGGGCGCCCAGCGAGGCGAAGTTGCGGCTGTTGATGCCGCCAGGCCGGGGGCGCCACTGCGCGTTGCCGGGGATCTGCGAGAAGAAGGCGGACCGCATCGCCTCGTTCTCGCGCGCCACCGTGATACCGATGTTGCTCAACATACTGGTCGCCAGCGAGGTGTTGTGGTCAAGCTCCTCGACCGACTGGCCGCGCACGGACAGGGCAAAGTGGTGGCTGCCCATCACGTAGGCTCGGCTCTGCAGCTCATCCATCTCGCGCCTGAGATCGGCGACCTGGGACTTGGCCGCGTCGTTGCTCGACCTGAACTGCTTCTCCCGCAGGATCAGCTTGTTCAGCGACTTGCTGCGGCCGGTGCAGGCGAAGGAGTTGGTGAGGCTGAAGCCGAAAGACGCCTTCAGCAGCCCGTCGAACATCGTGGGATGAACGGCGGCCGGATAGTCCATCATGCTCAGCATCGAGCCGTAGACATCCCCCAGGTCGCTCTGCAGGCGGTAAGCCTGATGGCCGAACGTCGGGCGCGACGGCAGCACGATGCGACCCATGCGCCCGGTGCCGGAGATGGCGCCGATCGGCCGCGCGTAGCCGTGCAGGATGTGGTGCTGCGCCTCCGCCATCTCGAGGAACGCGGTGCCGTCGGCGCCGAGCCGGATGCCCAACCGCTGCACGCCGTAGCGCGCCAGATTGGATGCGGCCCGCTCGACCGTCTCCTGGAAGTCCTGGACTATATTGGCTTCCGCGGACGGCAGGCCGCGTGGTGCCTTCACGCCCTTGCCGAACACGCTCAGGAAGGACTTGCGGATGTTGAACTCAGGGCGGAGGACGAAGGTCAGGAACAGGTCGTTGCGGAACAACCCGTCCGCGAGACAGCCGCGATAGGCGTCATCGAAGCGGCGGGCGAACCAGCTGGAGCAGGACGGCAGCGGCGTGGGCGTCTGCCGATCGGCACGCACCAAGTGCTGCCATACCTCAAGGTTCGGATCGCTGATGTTGATCAGCGTCATGTTGAACTGCGCGCACATGCTCTCGATCATCGTGGCGGATGCCAGATCGGAGGCGTGGCCGCGCAGGTGCAGCATCGCGAACAGCGATCCGTTCTGCAGGATGCCGGTGTTATCGTTCCAGTAGCCGATCTGCGGCAGGAACCGCTTGGCGAAACTATCCATGGTAGTTCCCGAACCACGTGTCACGAGGGGGAAGGGCCGGCGGAGAGTCGCCGTGCAGCGTACTGCGATCGGCGAGGGCGGCGCCGCTCACCAGCCAAAGCCAATAGATGCGCGGCCTGTTGTGGTCGTGCGCCACTGCAGCTCGGCCGATCAGCGCCAGCGGAAGCCAGAGCAGCAGCCACCCTGGCTTGAAGGTGAAGATCAGCAGGATCGGCGGCCCGAAGACGGTCAGGATCATCCACGGCCAAGGCATGCCGAACGGCAGCACCGGTCGCGTGTTGGCAAGAGCAATGCGATCCTGCCGGATCTTCTCGTCTTCGGGGCGCGCCGACATTCTGGGCTGTCCTAGGTGGCCGTCGAGACGCCGTACTTCGACATCACGTAGTAGCCGCCAAAGGCGAGAGCGAGACCGCCCACCAGACCGACGATGCTGGGGCCAAGGGAACGGCCTTCGGCAACCGCGTGCGTGCCCTTCCAGGCGGCGATGAGCACGGCCGCGGCGGCGACGAGAGTCAGGAAGTAGGGCGCGAGGTTGCTCAAACCGGTCGCCGGGTCGATCGCACCCGATACGGTCTGAGCGAGGGCCGAGGTCGAGAACGCGACGAGCGGTGCGCCGAAGGCGGCGATCCGGGTTGCGCGCGGGATGTAGCCATGGACGCGTGTGAGGAGCTTGGTGGACATGGAATTTCCTGCAGCTGGGGCCAGGGGATTACCGGCGGATCAGGTCGCCGGGCGCTGAACAGCAGCCGTCATCTGCGAGGGCATCTCGACAGCGTGTGACGGTGCGACGCCTGTGAGCAGGTTGCTGGGACCGGCCTGCGGCTCAACAGCAACCTGGTTGGAATGCAGCATGTCGAGAACCACGGCAGGCGCGGCTGGTAGCGATGCGGTGACGGGCTTCGTATCGACAGAGCTAGGCAAGGAACCGATCGCGGGCAAAGACGCGCTGGCAATCTCTACGCGGCGAACGTAGCCGTTCGCGAAGCCACGCTCGGCATCGCCGGTATTGTAACGAGAGAAGGCGACGCGCAGCGCCTGCTGATAGCCGTCCTTCAGGATGCGGGCACCGGCGGAAAGCGAGCGGCAGGCATCAAAAGCATCATCGATCGACAGCCCGATGCGCTGGAAATTGGCGGAGTTGATCTGCATCAAGCCGAGGTCGACCGAATGCCCGCGACCGACGATCAGGCTGTGAGCCAGGGCTCGGGCCTGATCCTCGTTTGTCGGCTGGAACGTGACGCCGGCCGTGTTGTCGTGAATCGCGAGCGTGTCGAAGCCACTTTCAGTCTTTGCAACCGATGCGAGAGTCGCAACGGAGTCTCCAGGGGCGCAGGTCGCCGAGATCTGTGCGAACAGCATCATCCCTAGGATCATCGGCACACCTCCAGGTTGTCCGTTCCGAGGGCATTTCGGAACGCTTCCAGATCTGTCCAGCGTCGTTTTTAGAAACCGAGGGATTGCCCCGGCGCGGCTAAGCGTGTCCCTTGCTTCCGGTGACGGAAGGTTAACGGAACCTCACGGGATATATCCCTTAGATCCGGCCGCAGGCAACCCGAAACAGTTGCCTGTCCAACTATTTTTTTGGAGGTGTTTCCGGGTCGGCCAGAAGGTGCGTCACGTCGCCGTCGACCACCCTCGCCAAGCGCTGCATCGTGCCCAGGGTCAGGTTCACCTTGCCGAGCTCGACCTGAGAGACCTCTTTCTGGTGGATCCCGGCTCGCTCGGCGACCTGCGTCTGTGTCAGACCTGCACGCTTTCGCAACGTCCTGAAGTTGCAGCCAAAGCGTGTCTGCAACTCCGTTGCAGGTACGTCGCCGCTTTGCTGCGCCGCATCAGTTCGTTTCTGCCGCATCATGCAAGCCTTTGTAGCCAAGTCGGGTCCGCGCAGCCATGTCCCGGTTCACGAATCGCTATCGCACCGAACCGGTCCCGTAGCGGGTATGGCGTACCCTGCCCCTGAGCGCGACCCTTCTTGTCCTACAAGTTGCGCTATGACCGATAGGGCATATTATCGTGCATAGACTTGTCGAGGAGGCGGTGGAGCGACATATTGCGGTCCAGGCGAGGAAATCGGTTCCGCTGGAACGCATGAGCAGGCCATGACCCCTCAATCAACCGGCCCGGCCGTCATCAGCCGGCAGACAGTCTCCGTTAGCGGCGAGATGGTCACCGCCGACCTGCCGGCGCTGATCGAGCAGAACCTTGCGTCCTACCGCAGTGCAGCACAGGGCGCCTTCTCGGCAGCGACCGAGCGGGCGCTCCTCAGCGACAGCCGCGTCTTCACCGAGTGGTGCTCGGCCCGGGCGCTGGTGGCGCTGCCAGTGGAGCCGTCGACGGTGGCGGCCTTCATCGACAATCAGGCGCTGACTAAGAAGCCGGCCACAGTCCGACGTTACGTGTCCAGCATCTCGCACCTGCACCGGGCGGCCGACGTGCCGAACCCGTGCGAACGCAGCATGGTCAAGCTGGCGCTCAAGCGGATGGCCAAGACCTACGGCACCGTCCAGCGCCGAGCCGAAGGCCTGACCCGGCAGTTGGTGGACAGGATGCTGCACGCTAGCGGCGACACGCTCCGCGACCTTCGGAACCGTATGGTGCTGGCCGTAGCCTACGACACCCTCGGTCGCCGGTCGGAACTGGTGGCGTTGCGCATCGAGGACCTGCATCGCGGCGCCAGTGGCGACGGCTCCATCAACATCCGCCGGTTGAAGACGGACGAGATGGGCATCGGCTCCATCCGTTACCTTGCACCGGATACCATGTGTTTGGTCGACGAGTGGATCAGCAAGGCTGGACTCGAGAGTGGCACCCTGCTGCGCGCTGTATTGAAGGGTAGCAAGGTCGGCGGCCCGCTCGTGCCGATGGAGGTCACGCGGATCTACAAGCAGATGGCGGCCGTGGCCGGCCTGCCGCTGGAGACCGTGGAGGCGATCAGCGCACACAGCACCCGCGTCGGCGCCAGCCAGGACATGGCGGCCAGCGACCGGATCGAGATGCCTGCCATCATGCAGGCCGGAGGCTGGAAGTCGCCGGAGATGATAGCGCGCTACACGGCCCGGCAGCATACTAGGCGCAGCGGATCCATAAAGCTGGCCGAGCTGCAGAACCGCGCCTCCTCGGCCGCGGTGGCTGAACAGCGAATTCTGGATGCCGATGGCTGATCTTATCGGTCGCTGGGGCCGGAGCAGCCTCTAGCTGCATTGCCGGTTCGGAGACCGATCGGCTATCGCAGGCACATGTCACAAGGAACAGCCATGTCTGAGCCGCCGCCCACCGTGCTGGAGCTGGTCGCCCAGATCGTCAGCGCCCACTGTGCCAGCAGCACGGTGGAAGCCGAGGCTCTCCCGGCGTTGATCCATCAGGTGCATGCTGCCCTGACGCGGCTCGATCAGCCTGAGCCGATCCCAAAGGAGAGACCTGAGCCGGCGGTGCCGCCGAAGAAGAGCGTCTTCCCCGACTACATCGTCTGCCTGGAGGACGGGAAGAAGTTGAAGATGCTCAAGCGCCACTTACTGAGCGCCTACGGCATGACGCCGCAGCAGTATCGGGAGAAGTGGGATCTGCCGGCCAGCTACCCGATGGTGGCGCCGAACTACGCCGAGCGTCGCAGCACCCTGGCCAGGCAGCTTGGGCTCGGCCGCAGGCCGGAGGCAGAGGCCGATCCTGCGGAGCAGTCGGAGGCGCCGACGCGTCGCAGACGCTCTCGCGCCTGATCCGGCCGGCACGAGGTGCCGGTCAAGCATGACTGTTGCTTCTGCGTGACGAGGTGCCGGTCGATCATCTGTGAGAGATTTTGGACAGCACGACATGCATCGGACCATCGTGTGGTAAGCGCGGCAGACACTTGTCGGCAGATAATCAAGTCGGTGACCAGCATTATTCCGCAAACGCGGGGATGTCGGGCAACTTGCGAATCGTTTCTTGTGTCCATAGTGACCGAGCAACACGTTCATGATTTAGGATTCTTCCATGGCCCGCAGCACCAAGACGACCCGCACCTCTGCCAGGCGGACGCCTGAGCCCGCACCGCGGAAGCGCCTCGGCCGTCCGCTTGGCTCGAAGAACCGGGTGAAGCCGTCGACCACCAAGCCGAAAGCAGCGCCTCTTGCACGCACGACCCGCGCGGCACCCAGGAAGACAGCAGCGCCTGCCACACCAAAGCTGAGCAAGGCGGAGCTCGAGCATCAGGTCATCAAGCTGGAGCGCACCATCACGAGGCTGCGCAAGCAGAACGCCGAGCTGAAGCAGGCGGCGCGCACAGAGGCGCGCGAAGCCGCCGAGGCTGCTCCTGCTCCGGTGGTCGAAGCCATGGGCGCGCCGAAGCGCCCCACTGCTCCAGCGATGCGCCGCAAGACTGCGGCAGCCGTGCAACCGGCAGCAGAAGCGCCCGCCACGCCCGCAGCGGCCAAGCGGACCTCCAGGCGCAGCACGAGGTCGAAGACACCTCCTGTTGTCGAGCCTGATGTCGAGCAGGAGCGCTTGGCGCCCGAGGGCCATGAGGACGAGGTCGATCCGGAGGCGTGAGAACCGGTCAGGTCCGGCCTGATCGGCCGGGCTGGGGCTGGACAGCGGGACCCCGAGGACTCAGGATTCCGCTCGTGTCCCGCCCGTTCCCG
>CAXUEL010000003.1:0-3308 GCA_964249915.1 uncultured Acetobacteraceae bacterium
CAGTTCAAGGCGGCCACCGTGGTCACCACCCAGCCGACCACGCTGGAGGGGATCGGCATGGGCGCCAGGCGCGCCAGTCTGGCCTTCGGCTGGCGGAAGCGGCTGGCCAAGCCATTGCAGTCTGCCGGTAGCGGAGTTGATCCGCAGCGCGGCGGAGCTGATCGAGGTCGAAACCGGCCTGATCGACCGGCGCTCGGGCTGGAGCTGCGGGACGGCGCCCTGGTGACCGACACCCTAGGCGACGACCCGTGCGTGTTCCTGGCCGGGCCTCTACCGCTCCGCGCAGGTGGTCGCCGAGCAGGCGGCGCGAAGCCAGGCGCTGGTGACCACCGGCGACCAGTCCCATCTCCCGGCCGCGCCCGCGCAGGGTGAAGCAGAACAGCCAGGACTTGGTCCGCGCCCGGCTCACCTGCAGGCACAAGCCGCCGTTGACGTGGTAGTCGGGCCTTGTTGACCGCCAGGACCGCCCGTGCGGACAGCCGGTTGATCTGTCTTCCCAGGTCCTCTACCCCGTTTCGACCCCCTTTGTTGCAGGAGATTGTGCCTGAACCGGTTGGACGGGGCTAGACAACGTTCGTGAAGAAGGCGTTGATTTCGGGCAGCTTCCTTGGCTTGTTCAGGACGACATCGGAACAACATAAGGCGGACACTTTCCTCGCCACCAGCAGCATCTCACACGTTCGGATCGCCGCAGGTTCCTGCTTCCAGGCCTGGTGACCCTCGTGTCTATCCCGTTCCCTGGCATGAACTGGCGTGGCACGTTCCGGGCGGTCAGACGACCGGCCATGGACCGTGGTTCG
The DNA here is from genome assembly GCA_964249915.1 of uncultured Acetobacteraceae bacterium. GTDB lineage: Bacteria > Pseudomonadota > Alphaproteobacteria > Acetobacterales > Acetobacteraceae > Lichenicola. The sequence goes on from CAXUEL010000003.1 coordinate 801, forward strand.
CAGGAGGTCGAGGTTTCCGCCCTGACCCGAGCCTCGTCGTGGAAGATCGTCGGATGCGAGCATCTCGCCCAGGACAAGGCGCGCGCACCTGCACGCCCTCCAGGGCAGGGTAGAAGGCACCAGGATGAAAGCCAGTCCCGTCATCGTCGTCTCGGTCACGGTGCTTGCGGCAGCGGCCGGGGTCGCGGCCGCCTGCCTGCATCTCCTCCATCCGCCGCCGCCGCCGAGCCCGATCACCGTGCTGGTGGGCACCATCACCAACACGGACAAGGATCCTCTCTGAGGCGCCGTTCCTGGTTCGGCCAGGCGGTGCGATCCGGAACCGTGCCGCGGTTGCTGCTCCTGGTCCCGACCGCCGGCGCGTCACGGCCGCGGTGACGATGCTGCTCGTTTGGAGCGGACGTCGATACCCGCCAGGATGCGCCCCGGGCTGGAGCGGCATAAGGTCGGGATCCGATCCGGATCGACCATTCTCCTCGTCCAGGCAGGTTTCGCAGATGTGGCGTCGCTCTCTCACGTGGTCACCGACCATCGCCCTCAGCTGGCTGTGGGGGCTGGGCTTCTTCTACGCCATCCACATCACGTTCGTTTACGGCCTGCCGGGCTTCCTGGCGTTCGCGCTGCCGAACGCGATCGGTCTCGGCCTGTTCGGCTGGGGCATCGAGCGGTTCGGACCGAAGCTCGCACTGGACGTCGATTTCGGTCGGCTGTCGGCCCGCTACGGCGGCATCCTGCTAGCCTACCAGGTCGTGGCAGTCGCGATAACGCTGTATGCGTTCGCGGCCGACTACCTGCAGCCGCTGGTCGGCGCCCTGGCGATCCCGATCATGCTGCTGGTCGGCCTGCTGGCCTGTGCGACCGGACACGTCTCGCGGATCCAGGACTTCAAGGCGTTGCACGGGGCGATGCTGGTGCTCGGCGTGGCGGCCGCGCTATCGGCCCTGAGGCTGATGCCGGCCTCCGGGCCGCCGCATGTCCGGATCGCGCTGGGACCGCGCTTCTACGGCTTGATCGTGCCCTCGCTGGTCGGCTTCCTGCTCGGACCCTGGCTTGACCTGCAGCAATGGCAGCGCGCGCTGCGGATCCGCCAGGAGGGCGGCTCGATCGCGCGTGCCTACGCCGCCGGCGGCGCGTTGTTCTTCTGCCTGATCGGGATCAACGCGCTGTTCGCGGCCGGTCTGCCGGTCGACGCCGTCGACGTCCTGCGGCCCGGCATCGACGGCGTGGTGGAAGCGCAGTCCGCGCTGGCCGCGACCATGGCCACCATCGGGCCGGCCGCGACGCCGGCGGCCTGGCTGTTCGGGATCTGGGCAGCGGTCGCGGTCGCCTCCACGCTGGACAGCGCGTACGTCGCGACACGCTGGCACCTAGTGACGGCGACGACGCGCAGCAGCAACGCCATCTTCGCGTTGCTGCCCAAGGCGCTGGTGCAGACCCCGTCCTGGGTGCTGGCCGCCGCGTTCGGGATCGCCATCGGCGCCTATGGCATCAGGCTGCCGCTGATCTTGATGATCGCGCCGTTCGGCTCGCTGTTCGTCGGCTACTCCGCCTGCTTGGTGCTGCAGACCACGCGACGCGAGGCCGCCGCGCATGATCCGATGCTGTGCTTCCTGCTGGGGACCGGCTCGGCCGCCTGCACGGCCATCGGCTACTACGCTCAGCTGGTTCCCGTGATGGCGGTTGCGCCGTTGATGCCGCTGCTGGCGGCCACCCGGTTGCTGCGCCAGCCTGCCATCGCTGCGACAGCAAGCACAGCCGTTGTCTCGGGTGTCCCGGCCCAGCCACCCGTCCGGACGGACCTCGGCATCGGACAGGCGACCGACGGCATGATCGGGCAGATCGGCCGTTCCGGCGCGTCCGAACGGCCTGCCGCCACCTGGCTGAGCGGTCGTTTCGAGGGCAACTGGTTCCTCTACGACGTCATCCCGACCTATGACGACACCAACTCGGTCGGCAACGTTTACTTCGCCAACTATGTGCGCTGGGTCGGCAAGACGCGGGAGCTGTTCTTCGCCAGATGCGTCCCGGACTTCGACCTCAAGACCACGGGGTTCTTCATCCTGACACGCGACTTCTACCACAAGTTCGTCCGCGAGACCCGGGAGTTCGAGGCGGTCCTGGTGCGCATCCGGGTCGGCAAGCACAACCGAAAGTTCGTGACGCTCGAGCACGAGGTCCGCGGCGCGGATGGCGACCTGCTCGGCAAGGGCACGCAGCAGTTGATGTTCGTAGACGTCGCCAGCCATGCCCTGATCGACGTGCCGGTGGACATGCTGCGCGGTTTTCTCCCCTACGTGAGCAACGCGCCGGCCGGGTCGTAGGGACCAGCCCGGGCCGCCGAACGCACCGGATGATCGGTCTAGGACCGTGCCGCCATGCCGGCGGGTGGCGGACGGTCGTGCCCGCGACCCGGCGGCGCGGGGGCCCGGCCCGGCCCCCCGCTGGTGAGCGGCCAACCCCCGACCGGCGAAGGCCCCAGCCCCCCCCGCCTGCACCCCCCCGGCGCCA
>CAXUEL010000003.1:3318-31406 GCA_964249915.1 uncultured Acetobacteraceae bacterium
CCCGGCTTGTGGGTTCCGCCCGCGGCCCGGCCGGGGGGGGGGGGGGGGTGGGGGGGGCCCGGCCCCGGGGGGCGCCGCGTCCGGTCCGGCCGCCAGGCTGGTCAGCGACAACAGCGAGACCGGATACGGCACCTGCGCCGAGCTCCTGAACCGACGCGGCGACTGTCCGACCTGCTGGGCGAACGCCTCGTAGAAGCGCGACAGGGAGTTGAAGCCGACCTCCAGCGCGATGGAGGTGACGTCCCGGCTGGTCGACAGCAGCAGTTCCTGCGCCTTGTGCAGGCGGCAGCGGGTCAGGAACCCGCCGATGGTCATGCCGGTCGCCTGCCGGAACACCGACATCGCGTAGTTCTCGTGCAGCCCGGCCACCCTGGCCACGTCGGCGATGCGCAGCGGGCCCGAGGCGTGCGCCAGCACGTGGCGGATCATGGCGATCACCTTCGCCGACCGCGTCGGGCAGCGTCCGGTTTCCGCCAGGTTGTCCGGGCGGGCGAGATCGGTCCAGCCGCGGCGGTCGATCCGGCGCAGGCACAGCTCGAGCTCGGCATGGTCGAGCTCCGACATCTGCACGTCCCCCTCGACCAGGGCATGGTGCAGCACGTCCAGGCGCGCGAGGTCGAGGCGCAGCGCGGAGGCGGCTCCCTTGCCGTCGCGGCAGGCGACCACCATGCCGCCGGCAAGCACCGCGAACTGCAGTCGCGTGCTCAGCCTCAGCCCGAGGAACATCTCGACCGGCACGTAGATGCAGATGAACCGGGTTCTCGGCGCCACGCGGATCGTCTGGTGCGGGAACGCTCCCCAGAACAGCGCCAGGTCGTTGCTGCGCAACATCAGCTCGCGGCCCTGGAAGGCGTACACCGCCTCGCCGCACAGCAGCAGGTTCAGCTCGACTTGGCTGTGCGTGTGCGGCTGCGCCATCGGCAGCATCGACTTGGACGGCCCGGCATGGAACACGCCCTCGCGTATGCGGAACGGGTCGAACTCGCTGCCCATGGTTCCTTCCGATCGCCTCGTCTGAGGATCCCGGACAAATCTGCGCCCAAAGCGGACGACAGCAAAGCCGCTTCCTTGTCTTATGCCGTCCCATGGTCGCCGGGAAACACCGGCCGTCGCCGCACAAGGGGCCAGATCGGGAAGGGACGCTCATGCTTTACCGGACATCCGGCCGATCCTCGGCCGTGGCCAGGACATGGCTGGCCGCCGCCGTGCTCGGCCTCGCCAGCCCGGTGCTGGCGCGCGCCGCGACCCTGGTGTTCAACGCCGACACCTCCGACGTCGCACCCCGCGCCGCGTTCGAGGCGGTGGTGGCCAAGTTCAAGGCCGAGAACCCGGGCATCGACGTCCGCTTCAACGTCTACGACCACGAAAGCTACAAGCAGTCGATCCGCAACTGGCTGACCTCGGCGCCGCCCGACGTGGTGCTCTGGTACACCGGCAACCGGATGCGCCAGCTCTCGACCCCGGGCCTGCTGGAGGACGTCAGCGACCTGTGGACGCCGGAGGCGCGCGCGCAGTTCCCGGCCAAGGCGGTGGACGGCGTCACCGACCACGGCAAGCAGTACGGCGTGCCCTACAGCACCTACCAGTGGGGGATCTACTACCGCAACGACATCCTGCAGAAGAACGGCCTCGGCGCGATCGGCAACTGGAACGACATGCTGGCGGCCTGCGACAAGCTGCGCGGCGCCGGCGTCGACCCGATCGTGATCGGCACCAAGGACCTGTGGCCGACCGCCGGCTGGTTCGACTACCTCGACCTGCGCACCAACGGCTACGACTTCCACCAGACCCTGATGGCAGGCAAGGTGGCCTGGACCGACCCGAAGGTGAAGGCGGTGTTCGCGCACTGGAGGGAGCTGCTCGACAAGAAGTGCTTCGTCGCCAACCACACCAGCCTGTCCTGGCAGGAAGCGCAGTCGCAGCTCTACCAGGGCACCGGTGCCATGATGCTGATCGGCAACTTCATCACCGAGAGCATCCCGCCCGAGGCGCTGCCGAACATGGCGTTCAGCGACTTCCCCGCGATCACCCCCGGCCTGCCGCGCGCCGAGGAGGCGCCGGTGGACACCGTGCACATCCCGTCGGGCGCCAAGAACAAGGCGGACGCACGCCGGTTCCTGCAGTTCATGATGCGCGCCGACGTGCAGACCATGATCAACCGGACCGAGAAGCAGGTCCCGGAGAACATCCACGCCACCGTGCTCGACGACCGCTTCCTGCAGCAGGGCCAGAAGATGCTGACCAGCGCTGCCGACCTGACCCAGTTCCTGGATCGCGACACCAGCGAGGACCTAGCCACCATCGCGATGAAGGGGTTCCAGGAGTTCATGGTGCGGCCGGCACGGCTGGACCGCATCCTCGCCGACATCGAGCGCGCCCGCCAGCGGATCTACGGTCCGCTGCCGAGCTGAGCCGCCCGCCCGGACGAGCGCAACGACAGGATGCAGGCTGACATGGCATCGTCCCTCCAGGCGGCATCGACGTTCGGCGCGACCCGGTTCGTGGGCGAGAGCTGGTGGCGCCGAAACCAGATGACGCTGACGCCGGTGATCCTGCTGGCGCCGGGCTGCCTGTTCTTCGCGGTGTTCGTGATCTGGCCGATCCTGGACTCGCTGTGGATCAGCCTGCACGACTGGGATGGCATCCACCCGATGCGCTACGTCGGCCTCGGCAACTACGCCGAGCTGCTGCACGACGGCACGTTCTACACGGCACTCGGGAACAACGTGTACTGGCTGCTGGCCTACATGCTGGCGCCGGTGTTCGGGCTGCTGCTGGCGCTGTTCCTGAACCAGAGCATACGCGGCATGCGGTTCTACAAGTCGCTGTTCTTCTTTCCTTTCGTGATCAGCCAGGTCGTGGTCGGGCTGGTGTTCAGCTGGTTCTTCAACGTCAATTTCGGCCTGCTGAACGTCGTGCTGCACGCCCTCCACCTGCCGCACGTGGCGCTGATGGAGGACGAGAACTGGGCCACGGCCGGCGTGATCATCGCAGGGCTGTGGCCGCAGACCGCGTACTGCATGATCCTGTACCTGACCGGGCTGACCGCGATCAACCCGGAGCTGGTGGAAGCCGCACGGCTGGACGGCGCCTCCGGCTGGCGGCTGTTCCGCCACGTCATCCTGCCGCAGCTCAGGCCGGCGACCTTCATCGCCGTGGTGGTGTGCGTGGTGGGCGCGCTGCGCTCGTTCGACCTGGTGTCGATCATGACCAAGGGCGGCCCGTTCGATTCCTCCACCGTGCTGGCCTACTACATGTACGACCAGACCTTCCACTCGTTCCGCTACGGCTACGGTGCCGCCATCGCCACCGTGCTGTTCCTGCTGATGGACATCTACATCGCCTTCTTCCTGTGGTCGCTGCTGCGCCGGGAGCGGAGATAACCATGTTCCCCGCACCGATCCAGGACGCACGCCCGCTCGGGCGGTTCGGCTACAGCGCCGCGGTGCCGATCGTGCTGGTGATCTGGCTGCTGCCGCTGCTGGCGATAGCACTCACCTCGATCCGCTCGCTCGAGGACCTGTCGCGCGGCAACTACTGGGGCTGGCCGGACCGGATCATGGCCGTGCACAACTACCAGGCGGTGTTCACCAGCTCGCCGATGGGCCGCTACCTGCTCAACAGCGTGATGATCACCGTGCCCGCCGTCGCCGGCACGCTGGCCCTGTCGTCCATGGCCGGCTACGCGCTGGCCAAGTTCCGCTTCCGCGGCAACCTCGCGCTGTTCGCGATCTTCATCGGCGGCAACTTCGTGCCGTTCCAGGTGCTGATGATCCCGGTCCGCGACCTGATGATCCACGTGGTGCCGCTGTACGACACCATCTGGGCGCTGGTGGTGTTCCACATGGCGTTCCAGACCGGGTTCTGCACGCTGTTCATGCGCAACTTCATGCGCGAGCTGCCCGACGCGCTGGCGGAAGCAGCGCGGCTCGACGGCGTCAGCGAGCTGCGCATCTTCTGGCACGTCGTGCTGCCGCTGGTGCGCCCGGCGCTGGCGGCGCTGGCCGTGCTGGTGTTCACCTTCATCTGGAACGACTACTTCTGGGCGCTGGTGCTGGTGCAGTCCGACAGCGCCCGTCCGGTGACCGCCGGGCTGCAGGCGCTGAGCGGCATGTGGCTGGCCTCCTGGCAGCTGATGTCTGCCGGCGCCCTGATCGCGGCGGCGCCGTCGGTGCTGCTGTTCTTCCTGATGCAGCGCCACTTCGTCACCGGGCTGACCCTGGGCGCCACCAAGGGATGACCGACATCCCGCCCGCCCTGCGCCTCGACGGCGCGCACGTGACGCTGCTGCTGCTGCCGCGCGAGGCCAGTCCGGAGATCGCCTACTGGGGGCCGCGCCTGCCGGACGGGCTCGACCTTGCCGTGCTGCCGTCGCTGCGCAGCCGCGCGGTCGCCCGCAACGCGCTGGATCAGGACCACACCGACGCGCTGCTGCTGCCCACGCTCGGCGCCGGGCCGATGCGCCAGCCGGCCTTCGCCGCGGTGCGCGACGACGGGCGCGACTGGACCGCGGAGTTCCGGCTGGAGGCGGCGGATCACGTGGGATCGACGCTGGTCCTGCGCCTGGAGGACCCGGTGGCGCGGATCGGCTGCGTGCTCCGCCTCGGCCTGGCACCAGACGACGACGTGCTGGTCCAGGATTGCACGGTGGTGAACCGCGGCGACACCGCGCTCCGGGTCGAGCATCTCGCCGCCGGCGGCATCCTGTGGCCGCAGGGCGTCACGGAGCTGCTGTGCTTCGACGGCCACTGGGGCCACGAGTTCACCGAGCGGCGCACGGCGCTGGACGGCGGCAGCGTCACGGTGGAGAGCCGGCGCGGCCGCGGCTCGCACGAGCACGTCCCGGCCCTGATCGGCGGCCAGCCCGGCTTCGACGAAGGCTTCGGGCTGGTGCACGGCGTGCAGCTCGGCTGGAGCGGCAACCACCGCATCACCGCCGAGCGGCTGGAGGACGGGCGCAGCCTCGTGCTGGCCGGGCTGCTGCTGCATCCGGGCGAGCAGATCCTCGGTCCGGGAGGGTCGCTGGACGCGCCGACCGTCTACGCCACCCTGTCCGAGACCGGGCTCAACGGGCTGTCGCAGCGCTACCATCGCCACGTCCGCCGCCACGTGCTGCCGTTCTCGGCCGCGGCGATCCCGCGCCCGGTGACGCTGAACACCTGGGAGGGCAACTACTTCGACCACGACCAGGGCACGCTGGAGGCGCAGGCCGACGCCGCCGCGGCGCTCGGCATCGAGCGCTTCGTGCTGGACGACGGCTGGATGCGCGGCCGCCACCACGAGCGCGCCGGCCTCGGCGACTGGGTGCCGGACCCGGGCAAGTATCCCGACGGGATCGGCCCACTGGCGGGGCACGTGGTAAGCCTGGGAATGCAGTTCGGGCTCTGGGTGGAGCCGGAATGCGTCAACCCGGACAGCGACCTGCACCGCGCCTTTCACGACGCGGTGCTGCACGTCGAGGGGCGCCCGCTGCGCACCGCGCGCCGGCAGCTGGTGGTCGACATCACCCGTCCGGAGGTCGCGTCGCGGATCGAGGGCCAGATCGGGGCCCTGCTGCGCGCGCACCCGATCGGCTACCTGAAGTGGGACATGAACCGCGACCTGGTCGCGGCCGCAGGGCAGGACGGGCGGCCCGCCTACCACCGCCACGTGCTGGCGCTGCACGCGATGATCGACCGCCTGCGCGCGGCGCATCCCGGCCTGGAGATCGAGAGCTGCGCGTCCGGCGGCGGCCGTCCCGATCTCGGCATGCTGCGTCGCACCCACCGCGTCTGGACCTCGGACTGTACCGACGCGCTCGACCGCATCGCCATCCAGCGCGGCTTCTCGCGCCTGTATCCGCCCGAGGTGATGGGCGCGCACGTGTCGGCTAGCCCCAACCACCAGACCGGGCGGGTGCACGCGCTCGGCTTCCGCGCGGCGGTGGCGCTGTTCGGCCATTTCGGCGTCGAGCTCGACCCGCTGCGCATGACGGAGGCCGAGCGCGCCGAGCTCGCCGGCTGGATCTTGCTGCACAAGCGGCTGCGCCCGCTGCTGCATGGCGGCCTGCACATGGCGGTGCCGAAGCGGGCAGGGCGGGAAGCCCGCGGCGTCGTCGCCGAGGACAGCCGCAGCGCCGCCTGGTGCGTGATGCAGACCGCCAGCGCCGACCGGCGCATCCCGGCGCCGCTGTGTCTGCCCGGCCTCGACCCCCGGGCGCGCTACCGGATCCGCGCTCCCGAGCCCCAGGCCGTTCCGGCGCGCAGCACCGAGGCGCACCGCCAGCTGTTCGGGGACGGGCTCGTGGTCCCGGGCTCCCTGCTGGTGCAGGCCGGGCTGGTGCTGCCGGAGATGCAGGCCGAGACCGCCCTCGTGCTGACCCTGGACGCGGAGGACTGAGCCCGATGTCGGACGTCCAGCTCAGCCACATCGCCAAGCGCTTCGGCGACCACACGGTCATTCACGACCTCGACCTGCATGTGGCGCCAGGCGAGTTCTGCGTGTTCGTCGGCCCGTCGGGCTGCGGCAAGAGCACGCTGCTGCGCATGATCGCCGGTCTGGAGAAGATCAGCGACGGCACGCTCAGCATCGGCGGCCGCGACATGACGCGCGTGCCGCCGGCCAACCGGGGCATCGCCATGGTGTTCCAGTCCTACGCGCTCTACCCGCACATGACGGTGTCCGAGAACATCTCGTTCGGCCTGCGCATGGGCGACATGCCCAAGGCGGAAATCGAGCGCCGGGTCGCTGCCGTCGCCGGCACGCTGGAGCTGACGCCGCTGCTCCGCCGGCGCCCGTCGCAGCTGTCCGGCGGGCAGCGCCAGCGCGTGGCGATCGGCCGCGCCATGGTGCGCGAGCCGGTGGTGTTCCTGTTCGACGAGCCGCTGTCCAACCTGGACGCGGCCTTGCGGCTGCAGACGCGGGTGGAGATCCTGCGCCTGCACCGCCAGCTTGGCGCCACCATGATCTACGTCACCCACGATCAGGTCGAGGCGATGACCATGGCCGACAAGATCGTGGTGCTCAGCGCCGGCCGGATCGAGCAGGTCGGCACCCCGCTGGAGCTGTACCACCGGCCGGACAACCTGTTCGTCGCCGGCTTCCTGGGCTCGCCGCGGATGAATTTTCTTCAGGCGACGCTGGTATCGGACGGGCAGGGCGTCACAGCCCGGCTCGCCGGCGGCGGCAGCCTCGGTTTTCCGCTGCCGGACGCGCCGCACGGCGAGGCGACGCTCGGGATACGGCCCGAGCACCTGCGTCTGCTGCGCGGCGGGGAGGAGGGCGCCGGCCTGGTCCTGTCCGCGACGGTGGACCTCGCCGAGCACCTGGGCGCCGAGACCATCCTGCACCTGACCGCCTCCGACGGCACGCCGCTGCTGCTGCGCACCGAGGGGCTGGCGCGCGAGACCATCGGCGACGCGGTGCGGGTGCTGGTGGTGCCGGAAGCCTGCCACCTGTTCGCGCCGGACGGCCGCACCCTGCTGAACGGCAGCCAGGGCTGAGCCGCCGCCCCGAGATCCGGAGGAACCGTCCATGCTGGGCGTCTGCTACTACCCGGAACACTGGCCGGAAGCCTGGTGGGCCGACGATGCCCGGGCGATGCGTCGTATGGGCATCACCCATGTCCGGATCGGCGAGTTCGCCTGGAGCCGGATCGAGCCCGAGCCGGGCCGCCTCGAGTGGGGCTGGCTCGACCGCGCGCTCGACGTGCTCGGCCACGCGGGCTTGCGCGTGGTGCTGGGCACGCCGACCGCGACGCCGCCACGTTGGCTGGTGCTGCGCCATCCCGGCATCCTGCCGGTCGATGCCCAGGGCCGGGTGCGCGGCTTCGGCTCGCGCCGCCACACCAGCTTCTCCTCGCCCGACTGGTGGCGGGAGTCCCGCCGCATCGTCGAGTTGCTGGCCGAGCGCTACGGCAGCCACCCGGCGGTCGTCGGCTGGCAGGTGGACAACGAGTTCGGCTGCCACGACACGGTGCTGTCCTACGGCCCGCACGACGTGGCGGCGTTCCGCGCCTGGCTGCGCGCGCGCTACGGCGACGTCGCCACCCTGAACGCGCGCTGGGGCGCCGTGTTCTGGTCCATGGAGGCCGCCAGCTTCGACGAGATCGACGCGCCGGTGGGTGCGGTGACAGAGACCAACCCGATCGCCCGGCTGGACTACCGGCGCTTCAGCTCTGACCAGGTGGCGGCCTACGGCGCCATGCAGGCGGCGATCCTGCGCGCTGGCTCGCCCGGCCGCTTCGTCACCCACAACTTCATGGGCTTCTTCACCGAGTTCGACCATTGGATGGTCGGGCGCGAGTACGACATAGCGAGCTGGGACTCCTATCCGCTCGGCTTCCTCGAGCGCTTCCCGTTCGACGACGCCGAGCGCGCCGGCTGGGCCGAAACCTCCCTGCCCGACATCGCCCCGTTCCACCACGACCTGTATCGCGGCGTCGGCCGCGGCCGCTGGTGGGTGATGGAGCAGCAGCCCGGCCCGGTGAACTGGGCGCGGCACAACCCGGTGCCGAAGCCCGGCATGGTCCGGCTGTGGAGCTGGGAGGCGCTGGCGCACGGCGCCGAGGTGGTCAGCTACTTCCGCTGGCGCCAGGCGCCGTTCGCGCAGGAGCAGATGCATGCCGGGCTGCAACGGCCGGACCGCAGCCTGTCGGCCGGCGGACGGGAGGCCGGGATCGTCGGCCGCGAGCTGCACGACCTGCTGATGAGCCTGGGCACGGAAACCCTGCCGGACAGCGGGCGCGCCCCGGTGGCCATGGTGCTCGACTACGAGAGCCTGTGGATGGCCGACATCCAGCCGCAGGGCGAGAGCTTCGACGCGCTGCTGCTGCACTACCGCTGGTACGAGGCGGCGCGCCGCCTCGGCCTCGACGTCGACATCCTGCCGCCCGGCGCGCCGCTCGACGGCTACGCCGCCGTCCTGGTGCCGTCGCTGATGGTGGTCACGCCCGACGCGATGCAGGCCTTCGCCGCCGCGACCGGCGCCACGCTGCTGTTCGGGCCGCGCAGCGGCTCCAAGACTGGCGATTTCGCGATCCCGGAGACGCTGCCGCCGGGACCGCTCCAGTCCCTGCTGCCGTGCCGGGTGACGCAGGTGGCGTCGCTGCGGGACGGGCTGCGGCATCGTGTCGTCGGCGACGCGGTGGGGGGACACGCCGAGCGCTGGCGGGAATGGCTGGAGCCACGCGACGGCACTGCCTGCGTCGCCCGGTTCGCCGACGACAGCCCGGCCGTCATCCGCCACGACCGGATCCTGTATTGCGGCGCCTGGGCGGATGAGCCGCTGCTGTCCTCCCTGATGCGGCATGCGCTGCACGACCTGGCCGGGCTGCCGGTCGCCGAGCTTCCGCCCGGCGTCCGCCTGCGCCGGCGCGGCAGCCTGTGCTTTGCCTTCAACTACGGCGACGTGCCCTGGACGATCCCCGGATCGCCGGCGCTCCTGTTCGGCAACGAAACGCTCGATGCTCAGGACGCGGCCTGCTGGCAGGTTCCGGAATGATATCCCGATCGCAAGGTTCCCTTGTGCACCGCCATGCACGGTTGCTGCTGCCGGGCACGACGCCACGCTCGGTTCCATCAGGAAACAGGTCTCGAAAGTCACGTCTACCGAGCGATCTCCATGCGCAGGATCAAGTCGCCGGAACGTGAGCCCGGCTCAGGTCGTCCCGAATCCCCTGCTCGCCGGCTTCGAAGACGGTCCCGAAACTCATGTCGAGGCTTGCCTGCTGCTTCGGTCGGGCCTCGCCTCGCTGCGACCACCGGTCGGATCAAGCCCCTCGCAGCGCACGGGCCGCCAGGACTGCCGTCACCCCCGCCCGAGGAACGGCATGGCGTTGGCCATGACCGTCAGGAACGGGATGTTGGTGTCGAGCGGCAGGGACGCCATCAGCACCACGCTGCGGCCGACGTCGCGCACGTCCATCATCGGCTCCACCGCCACGTGCCCGGCCGCTTGCTTGGCTCCGGTCTGCATCTTCGCCGCCATCGCGGTCGCGGCGTTGCCGATGTCGATCTGGCCGCAGGCGATGTCGAAGGCGCGGCCGTCCAGCGACAGCGTCTTGGTCAGGCCGGTGACCGCGTGCTTGGTCGCGGTGTAGGCGGCCGAGTCCGGACGCGGCGCGTGCGCCGAGATCGAGCCGTTGTTGATGATCCGGCCTCCGCGGGGTTCTTGCGCCTTCATCATCCGGAACGCGCCTTGCGCGCACAGGAACACGCCGGTCAGGTTGACCGACACCACCGTGTTCCAGTCCGCGAAGCTCAGCTCCTCGAACGGCACGCCCGACACGTTGGTGCCGGCGTTGTTGAACAGCAGGTCGAGCCGTCCGAACCGGGCGTCGATGGCGGCGAACAGCGCGTCCACCGAGACCGGATCGGATACGTCGGTCGTCCGCACCATCGTCCGAGGCGCCGCGTCGCCTGACAGCCCGACCGTCTCGTCCAGCTTCCGGGCATCCCGTCCGGCCAGCACGACCGACCATCCGTCCGCCAGCAGCGCCAGCGTCACCGCGCGGCCGATGCCGCTCCCGGCGCCGGTGACGAGCGCGATCCGGTTGTCCGGCGGGTCACGGTGATCTGCCATGCTTCTGCCTCCTCGTCATGGGGTTGCGGTCGCCGTCGGCCGCAGGCGTCGGCGCCGGTCAAGGCCGGACGGCGCCGCGCCGGTTGAGATACACCGCATACACCTCGCTGCTGGCGCAGATGAACAGCCGGGTGTTGCGGTGGCCGCCGAAGCACACGTTGGACACCCCGTGCGGCAGCCGGATCCGCCCCAGCAGCTCGCCCTCGGGGCTGACGCAGTGCACCCCGTCCCCGGCGCTGGTCCACACGTTGCCGTCCTCGTCGCAGCGGAACCCGTCCGCGGCACCCAGTTCCGGCGCGTAGAAGTCGCGTCCCTCGCCGAGCCGGCCGGTGCCGCCTTCGACGTCGAACGCCTGGATCCGGCGCTCGACGCTGTCGTCGTGCATCCGCCCGGTCTCGGCGACGTAGAGGCGGGTCTCGTCCGGCGAGAAGCACAGCCCGTTCGGGCAGGCGAAGGCATCGGTCGCCACGTCGAGCCGCCCGTCGCGCGGGTCGAAGCGGTACACCTGGCAGGGCAGCTCCTCCTCGGTGCGGCCCTCGCCCTCGTAGTCCATCGCGATGCCGTAATGCGGGTCGGTGAACCAGACCGTGCCGTCGGACTTCACCACCACGTCGTTCGGCGAGTTCAGCCGTCGGCCCTCGTACCGGTCGACCAGCGTGGTGAGGCTGCCGTCATGCTCGGTGCGCACCACCGCGCGCGCGCCGTGCAGGCAGGAGACCAGCCGCCCTTCCCGGTCGCGCGTGCCGCCGTTGGCATACCGGCTCGGCTGGCGATAGGTCGATAGGCCGACCCCCTCGATCCAGCGCATGATGCGGTTGTTCGGGATGTCGCTGAACAGCAGGCAGCCGGCGTCGCCGAACCAGACCGGACCCTCGGTCCAGCGGAACCCGTCCGCGATCCGCTCCGGCTGCGCGTTGAACAGGACGTAGCGGCGGAACCGCTTGTCCACCACCTCGAACGCGCTCATCCCTCAGCGTCCCCAGATCCGCTTGTAGGCGTCGCGGTAGTTGTTGTCCGGATCGTAGATGTCCTTCTTGCCGCCATCCAGGTCGACGTTCTTCGCCGTCACCAGGTGCACCGGCGCCACGTAGCCCGAGGCGGGCTGGCCGGCGAAGCCGCGGTTCATCTCGTCGACCACCTGCCAGCCCTGCAGCAGCAGCGGTTCCGGCACGGTGGCCGCCTGGAACTGGCCGCCGCGTATGCGCTCGTAGGCGGAGTTGCTGCCGTCGCCGGCGCTGATGTTGACCGGCGGCCCGGACGCCTCGCCGCCGGCCGAGATCAGGGGCGGGCCGATGAAGTCGTAGTACAGGTCGTTGATCGCCAGGCTGAAGGTCCACTTCGCGCCGTAGCGCTGCAGCAGCGAGGTGGTGAGCTGCGACATGCGGGTCGAGGTGTCGGCCAGCGGGGTGTCCTCGAACGACAGCACGCTGCAGCCCGGGACGGCCTGGATCTCGCCCTGCATCATCTTCGCCTTGGCCAGCGCGATCGCGTAGGCGCTGTCGGTGAAGATGACCACGCCGGCCTTGCCGCCGCTCTGCGCGATCGCGTAGTCGGCGGCCACCTTCGCCACCCGGGCGCTGTCGCTGCCGATGTTGCTGATGACGTGGTACTCCGCCATCGGCCCTGGCTTCGGGCCGCCATGCCAGGCGACGATGCGTATGCCGCTTCCCGCCGCCTGCTCGATGTCGGCGGCGTTCTGCACCACGTCGTAGCCGCCGATGACGATGCCGTCCGGCTTCAGCGCCACCGCCTGGCTGAAGGCGGAATGGATGCCCGACACGCTGCCCTGTCCGTCCAGCACGCGCACGGTCCAGCCGATCGCCTGGCCGGCCTCCTTGACCCCGTCGCCGACCTCCTGGATGCCGCCGTTGCGCAGGTCGGCCGCCACGTAGATCACCGTCTTGCCCGAGGCGGCCTTGGGGCCGGTGGTTGGCCCGTCCCATTTCGAGGCGGGCGCGGTCGCCGCCGCGACCACCGCCTGCGCCTGCGACAGCGCGTCCCGCGCCGCCGCCGTGCCGGTGCCGGCGAGCAGGAGCGCCAGTCCGGCGCTCGTCTGGAGTCCTGGTTTCATGGTTCCGCTTCCCTGTTTTCGGCCCGCTTGGCGCGATGCCGTTGTTTGCAGACCCGGTGCTCAGCGTCCGGGCGGCGGCGCCGGGCGCATAGCGCGCGCCATCACCCGCCTGCGCCCGGTCCAGCCGGCCAGCCCGATCGCGATCAGCAGGGTGGCGCCGTTGAAGGCCGGCTCCACCCAGAAGGCGCCGCCGAGCTGCTCGATCCCGGAGATGCCGATCGCCAGGATCACCACGCCGACCACCGTGCCCCAGATGTTGACCCGCCCCGGCGTGATGGTGGTGGAGCCGAGGAACGCGCCCACCAGCGCCGGCAGCAGGAACTCCAGCCCGACGCTGGCCTGCCCGACCCGCAGCCTGGCCGCCAGGATCACCCCTGCGAACGCGGTGATCACCCCCGACACCATGAAGGCGAGCATGACGTAGCGCCGGGTCGGGATGCCGTTCAGCTCGGCCGCGCGCGGGTTGGCGCCGATCGCATACAGGTAGCGCCCGAGCGGCGTGTACACCGACACCACCCACAGCACCGCCGCCAGCCCGACTACGTAGAAGGCCGGGACCGGCACGCCGCCGATGCGGGCGATGTCGAGCTCGAAGAAGGCGTGCGGCAGCCGGCCGATCACCTGCCGGCCGCCGGTCCACCACAGCGCCACCGCATAGGTCACCGTGCCGGTGCCGAGCGTCGCGATGAAGCTGTCGATCTGCGCCACCTCGACCAGCAGCCCGTTGAGCAGGCCGAACAGGAGGCCCAGCGCCAACACGGCCAGCACCGCAAGCGGCCACGGCACCCCGTTGATCTGCAGCGAGATCGCCAGGACGTGCCACAGCACCACGCCGTAGCCGACGGTGAGGTCGATCTTGCCGGTCATCATCGGCACCGTGGCGGCCAGCGACAGCATCGCCACCACCGCCTTGTCGCTCAGGATGGAGCGGACGTTGAGCCAGGTCGGGAAGGTGTCGGGCAGGATCAGCGAGAACAGGAGCGCCAGCAGCACCGCCAGGATCACGAGGCCATACACCGGCAGCAGCCCCGCGACCTGCCGGCCGATCGGCAGGCCGCGCAGGCTGCCCGGCGCCGGCTCCAGCGCCGTGGACTTGAGCGAGTTCATGCCGAAGCTCCTTGCACGACGGACGACGCTCCGGGCGGGGCGGGGTGGACGCCGCCGGCCGAGGCCGCCTGCAGCAGGCTCCCCACCGACAGCGACTCGCGGGCCAGCTCGGCGCAGACGCGCCCCTGG
Source organism: uncultured Acetobacteraceae bacterium (assembly GCA_964249915.1). Lineage (GTDB taxonomy): Bacteria > Pseudomonadota > Alphaproteobacteria > Acetobacterales > Acetobacteraceae > Lichenicola. Next base: position 17,186 of record CAXUEL010000003.1, read on the forward strand.
CTGAACACCACGGCGCGGTGGCAGATGGCGGCCACCTCCTCGAAGTCGGTGGCAACCACCACGATCGACAGGCCGGCGGCCAGCGCCTGCCGCAGCAGGCCGTAGATCTCCGCCTTGGCGCCGACATCCACGCCTGCCGTCGGCTCCTCCAGGACCAGCAGCCGGGTGGCGATGCCGAGCCAGCGCGCCAGCACCACCTTCTGCTGGTTGCCGCCGGACAGGGTCTCCACCGGCCGGCTCGGCTGGTTCGGCCGCAGGCTCATCCGGGCGCCGGCAGCGACGCAGTCGGCGTTCTCGGCGGCCGGCGAGCGCAGGCTGAGCAGGGCGTGGCCGAGCGCCGACGGGTTGAGGAACAGGTTCTCGCGCACCGAGAGCGGCATGCCGAGGCTTTCCGCCACCCGGTCGCCCGGGACCAGCCCGACCCCCGACGCCATGGCGGCCGCGGCCGAACCGGGCCGGTACGGCTCCTCGTGCAGCACCATGCGCCCGGCTTCCACCGCCCGGCAGCCGAACAGCGCCCGCCCGACCGCGTCCTGGCCGGCGCCGCGCAGGCCCACCAGCCCGACCATCTCGCCGCGTCGCAGGACGAGGTCGACCGGCCCGACCCCGTCTGCCACCAGGCCCTCCAGCCGGAGGCAGACCTCCCCGCCGGACGGCCCCGGCTCCGGGAACAGCTGCTCCGGCGGCCGGCCGACGATCATGGTGACGAGGTCGGTCGGATCGGTGTCCGCCACCCGCTTGACGCCGACCAGCCTGCCGTCGCGCAGCACCGCCACCCGGTCCGCGACCCGGAACACCTCGTCCAGCCGGTGCGACACGTAGATCATGCCGATCCCGGTCCGGCGCAGGTCGCGCAGCACCGCCAGCAGCCGGTCCACCTCGTCGGCCGGCAGGCTGGCGGTCGGCTCGTCCAGCACCAGCACCTCCGCCTGCGCCGCCAGCGCCCGGCCGATCGCCACCAGCGACCGCTCGGTGCGGCTCAGGTGCATGATGCGTGCCTGCGGATCGATGTCGGCGCTCATGGTCCGCAACACCGCCATCGCCTGCCTGCCGCAGGCCGACCAGGAGATCAGGCCGCGCCTTAGCGCGTAGCCGACGCCGAGCGCTATGTTCTCGGCCACCGTCATCCAGTCGATCAGGCCGAGGTCCTGGTGGATGAAGGCGATCGATTGGCCGGTGCCCTTGCCCGCGCGCAGATGGTTGTAGGGCTCCCCGCGGAACAGGATGCGGCCGGAGTCGGGGACGTGGATGCCGGCCAGCATCTTGATCACCGTGGACTTGCCGGCGCCGTTCTCGCCCAGCAGCGCCAGGATCTCGCCCGACCCGAGCGACAGCGACACGTCGTCCACCGCCAGCGTGCCGCCGAACCGCTTGGTGAGCGCCTCGAACTCCAGCAGCGGCGCGCCGGTCTGTCCCATCGACGCCGGTCCCCTTCAGGCGATGGCCAGGTGCACCTTGATCGCCCGGCTGCGGTCGCCGGCCAGGGCGAAGGCCTCGTTGGCGTCGGCAAGCGGGAAGCTCGCCGACAGGATGGGCGCTATGTCGATCCGCCCCAGGGCCAGGGCCTCGACCGCGACGTCGAACGCGCCGTGGAACCGGAACGAGCCCACCAGGTCGATCTCGCGCGCCATCAGCAGGTTGACCGGCAGCGGCACCGCGCCCGGCGGCGGCATGCCGAGCTGCACGATGCGCCCGCCCGGGCAGACCAGCGACGGCAGCGCCGCCACGGATGCCGCCGCGCCGGTCGCCTCCATCGCCACGGCGAACCCGCCGACCGCCTGCGCCGCTTGCTCCAGTCGCTCCGGATCGGTCCGCACGTTGATGGCCTCCGCCGCGCCCATGCGGCGCGCGATCTCCAGCGGCTGGTCGAACAGGTCGGTGATGGTGACCGCCGCCGCCCCGGCAAGGCGCGCGGCGGCCAGGCAGAGCAGCCCGATCGGCCCGGCGCCGGCGATCAGCACCTGCCGCCCCACCAGGGTCCCGGCGCGCGACACCGCATGCAGCGCCACCGCCAGCGGCTCGGCGCAGGCGGCGACGCGGAGCTCCATCCCGTCCGGCACCTTCACGCACTGGTCGACGCGCACCACGACGTGCTCGCAGAACCCGCCCTGCACGTGCGGCGTCAGCGCGGCACTGCCGAGGAAGCGCATGGCGCGGCACAGGTTGCCGCGCCCGGCGCGGCAGTACCGGCACTGCAGGCACGGCCGGCTCGGGTTGATCGCCACGGGCGTGCCGACCGAAACCGCGGCCGGCACCGGCCAGTCCCCGGACGGCGCCAGCTCGACCACGATGCCCGACACCTCGTGGCCCAGCGTGAGCGGCTCGCGCACCCGGAAGTCGCCGACGCCGCCCTTGTTGAAGTACGACAGGTCCGAGCCGCAGATGCCGCCCGCCGCGACGCGCACGCGCGCTTCTCCCGGCTCGAGGTCACGCTCGTCCCGATGTTCGACGCGCAGGTCGTGCGCCCCGTGCAGCACTGCCGCGAGCATGTCATCTCCCCGTCACCGCCGGTCTGGGACGCCGGCTCTTGCAATGTGACCGCGCACATCGCTATGCCACCTCCTCGCCGCCGACGGAAGCTCCATCGTTGCCGGCGAACGGGTGGGCGGAGGCGGATGGGCATCAACGCGTTCGACCTGTCCGGCCGCCTCGCCCTGGTGACCGGATCGAGCCAGGGCATCGGCTTCGCGATCGCGCAGGGCCTGGCCGCGGCCGGCGCCCGGATCGTGCTGAACGGACGCAGCGCCGGGCGGCTGGCCGCCGCCGCGGCGTCGATCGGCGACGCCGCCTGGTCCCCCGACGCCGGGCTCGGCCTGTTCGACGTCACCAATCCCGACGCGGTGGAAGCGGGGATCGGCCGCATCGAGCGGGAAGCCGGCGCGATCGACATCCTGGTCAACAACGCCGGCATCCAGCGGCGCATGACGCTGGAAGAGTTCCCGGTCGAGACCTGGCGCGAGGTGATGCGCACCAACCTCGACAGCGTGTTCTTCGTCGGCCAGGCGGTGGCCAAGCGGATGATCCCGCGCGGCCGCGGCAAGATCATCAACATTGCCAGCCTGCAGAGCGAGGCGGCGCGGCCGACCATCGCGCCCTACACCGCGTCCAAGGGTGCGGTGAAGATGCTGACGCGCGGCATGTGCGCGGACTGGGCGCGGCACGGCCTGCAGGTCAACGCCATCGGTCCGGGCTATTTCGAGACCGAGCTGAACCGGCCGCTGCGCGAGGACCCGGTGTTCGACGCCTGGCTGCGCCGACGCACGCCCGCCGGGCGCTGGGGCAGGGTGGAGGAGCTGGCCGGAACCGCGGTGTTCCTCGCCTCCGCCGCGTCGGACTTCGTCAACGGCCAGGTCATCTACGTCGACGGCGGCGTGCTGTCGGTTCTGTGAGGATGCGCGACATGGGTGCCACGCTGCTGCAGCTCTGCCCGGTGCTCCCTGCCACCCAGGCGACGCTGGACGCGACCTACGACGTGGTACGCTGGCCCGCCGAGCCGCCCGGACAGGATGACTGTCTGGCGCGGCACGGCGCCGCGATCCGCGCCGTGGTGACCGGCGGCCATCTTGGCATTGAGACCGCACTCGCCGAGCGGCTACCCGCACTCGGCATCGTCGCCATCAACGGCGTCGGCTACGACCGGGTCGACCTCCAAGCGATGCAGCGCCTCGGCGTGCGCGTCAGCAACACGCCCGACGTGCTCACCGACGACGTCGCCGACCTCGCGATCGCCTTGATGCTGAACGTGATGCGCGGCCTGCCGGCCGCCGAGCGTCACGTGCGCGACGGGCTGTGGCCCTCGGCGCAGCCGGCCCTGGCGCGGCGCGCGTCCGGCCTGCGCTACGGCATCGTCGGGCTTGGCCGGATCGGTCAGGCGATCGCGTTGCGGCTAGCCGGCTTCGGCGGCACGATCGCCTATACCGGGCCGAACCGGAAGGAAACGCCGCACGACTACCATGACGACATCCGGGCGCTTGCCGCGGCCTCCGACGTGCTGTTCGTGGCCACCGCGGCGTCCGCCGCCACGCGCAACCTGGTCGACCGCGCGGTGCTCGACGCGCTGGGGCCGCAGGGCGTGCTGGTGAACGTCGCGCGCGGCTCGATCATCGACGAGCCCGCCCTGGTCGAGGCGCTGACCGAGGGCCGCCTGGGTGCCGCCGGGCTCGACGTGTTCGAGAACGAGCCGCACGTGCCGGCGGCGCTGCTGCGGCTTCCCAACGTGTCGCTGGCGCCGCACGTCGGCAGCGCCACGCACGAGACCCGGCTGGCGATGGGCGACCTGATGCTGGACAACCTCCGGGCGTTCTTCGCCAGCGCGGAGCTGCCGACGCCGGTGGTGTAGGCCCGGCCCTCGACGGGTCGGGCGGGGACGACCCGTCACGACGGCTTCATCGCCCGGATGTCGGGCACGAGGACGGCTTGGTCGGCCAGCGACGCAGCCGCCACCAGGGCGTCCACCAGGGCGCGGCATTCGGCTTCTCCCGTCGCCAGCAGCTCACGGAACGACCGGACCCGGGACAGGGACCAAAGCATCACCGCCACCATCCGCGCCGGGCAACCGTTGATGAGCCTTTTTCCCCTGGGATGAACGGGATGCCCCAGCTTCTCGATGAGCATGAAGCTGGCATGGATGCCGCGCGCCAGCACGACCGCCTCTCCCCACGACGCGCCGCCTCCGCGCCGCTCGCCGGCCACGGCCACGCTTTCGAAGGCGACGCAAAGGGGAACGTGGCAGCGAAGCCAGGAGGGCATGTCGCGCTCGAGGGCGGCAGGCAGGCCGGCGGCGTTGAACACGTCGACCCAGCGTTGCCGGCTCATGATGGTCTTCTGACCGGCAGCGCCGATGATCGCCTTGAGCCTGCCGTCCCCATCCAGCGTGGCCTGGACGAACGGCATGCCGAAGCAGCAGCGCGCGACGCCGACCGCCCCCTGCAGCTGCTCCGGACCGAAGGTGTTGAACATGAACTGGATGCATCCGGCCGCGCTGCGTCGCAGGCCCGGAAGGACCGCGTCGACCTGATGCGCCAGGAGCGTGACGATCACGAGGTCGTAAGGAACCCGCTCGTCGAGCCTGTCGGCCACGCCGACTCTCGCCCGCTCGCCCCCGACCTTGATGATGGCCCCGTCGCGTCGCAGCTGCCCCAGCCGGACGGAGTCGGGCCGGGCAACGACCGTGACGTCGTAGCCGGTCTGGGACAGCTGGAAGGCGAACGTGCTGCCGATCTTCCCGGCGCCGAGGACGGCGATGCGAAGGGGCGAAGGCGAGGGTGCGGGCATGGCCGCGTATAGCAGCAGGCGCCCACGCCGCGGATGGGTTTACCGGCGTCCGTGTCCGCTTTTCTCCCGGGCGGATGACCGCTCCGCGTCCGACCGCTCTTCCGGCACGACGCCGGACAAGCCGAAGTAGTGGTGCCGGCGGCGGGTAGGGGTGGAGGTGCAACGGTTACAATAAGTCATGGTTCGTCAAGTAATCGCTGCGCGAGAACCGGCCCTTGTGTGACCACGCGTTTCCTGCTTCTTGACCGACCAGGGAGTGCTGGCCCGTCACGGAAGCCGTCGCCGGAGGGCGCGGCTGGCAGGATCCGCCGGGATCGACTACTTCGTCTCGGTATCGTAATGCTGAACCCGTCGTCGCCGGAGCCGTGCCACGCCTGACCAGCCGCTCGAAGCCCACCCGCTGACGCGCAGCCGGCCGGTCCGCACCGCCGGCCGCTCGCGTCGCCTGTGGTGGGTGCTTGCCGGCCTCGTGTTGTTGGCGCTGGGCGGGTTCCTGGGCTGGCGGCTGCTGGGAGAGCGTCATGCCGCCAAGCCGGCCGGCCGAGCCGCCGGCGGTCCGCCGCAATCGGTGTCGGTGGCGACGATCGGCACCGGCGACATCCACGTCACCCTCACCGGGCTCGGCACCGTGACGCCGCTCGACACCGTCACCGTCAAGACCCAGATCAACGGCCAGCTGCAGTCGCTCGGCTTCACCGAGGGCCAGCTGGTGCGCAGGAACCAGTTCCTGGCGCAGATCGACCCGCGCCCGTACCTGGTGGCGCTGGAGCAGGCGCAGGGCACGCTGGCGCACGACCAGGGCCTGCTGGCCCAGGCGCAGGCCGACAGCGCCCGCTACCAGCTGCTGAGCCGGCAGAACAGCATCGCGCAGCAGCAGGCGCAGGACGAGCTGTTCCTGATCAAGCAGTACCAGGGCACCGTGATTACCGACCAGGGCGCGATCGACAGCGCGAAGCTGAACCTGGCCTATTGCCACATCGTCTCGCCGGTGGACGGGCGGGTCGGCATCCGGCTGGTCGATCCCGGCAACTACGTGCAGACCACCGACACCGCCGGGCTGTTCGTGGTGACGCAGCTGCAGCCGATCTCGGTGCTGTTCACCCTGCCGGAGGACGACGTCGACGCGGTGCAGGCGCAGATGCAGGGGCGGACGCTCACCGTCACGGCCTATGACCGGGCGGACGCAAAGCTGATCGCCACCGGCACGCTCGCCACCACCGACAACCAGATCGACAACACCACCGGCACCGTCGAGCTGCGGGCGATCTTCCCGAACGCCGACAACAAGCTGTTCCCGCAGCAGTTCGTCAACGCCCACCTGCTGCTGCAGACGCTGAGCGGGGTGGTGGCGCCGCAGGCGGCGGTGCAGCACGGAGCGCCCGGCGACTTCGTCTACGTGGCGAAGCCGAACGGCACCGCCGCGATGCAGGTGGTCAAGACCGGGCCCGCCGAGGGCGACCGGGTGCAGATCACGCAGGGGCTCAAGCCGGGCGACAAGGTGGTGACCGACGGGCTGGACCGGCTGCGCGACGGCAGCCGGATCGCGGCGGCGGCGCCGGGGAAGGGACACGGCACCCGGCCCGCCGCTCCGGCCCGCTGAGCCTGCGCCGTCCATGAGTCCGTCGCGCCTGTTCATCCTGCGGCCGGTGGCGACCACGCTGCTGATGGCGGCGATCCTGCTGGTCGGCATCATCGCCTACGGCTTCCTGCCGATCTCGGCGCTGCCGGAGGTCGACTACCCCACCATCCAGGTGCAGACCTTTCTGCCCGGGGCCAGCCCGGAGGTGATGACCACCTCGGTGACGGCGCCGCTGGAGCGGCAGTTCGGCGAGATGCCGGGCCTGGGCCAGATGTCGTCGATCTCGTCCGGCGGCGCCTCGGTGATCACCCTGCAGTTCACGCTGAGCCTCAGCCTGGACGTGGCCGAGCAGGAGGTGCAGGCGGCGATCAACGCGGCGACCAGCCTGCTGCCCTCGGACCTGCCGGCGCCGCCGATCTACAACAAGGTCAACCCCGCCGACACCCCGGTGCTGACCCTGGCACTCACCAGCCGCACCCTGAGCCTGACCCAGGTCGAGGACCTGGCCGACGTCCGGCTGGCGCAGAAGATCAGCCAGCAGCCGGGCGTGGGGCTGGTGTCGATCAGCGGCGGCAACCGGCCGGCGGTGCGGGTGGTGATCAACCCGCGCGCGCTGTCGTCGTACGGGCTGGCGATCGACGACATACGCACCATCATCGGCAACCAGAACACCGACACGCCCAAGGGCAGCTTCGACGGCGCCGCGCAGAGCAGCACCATCAACGACAACGACCAGATCACCGACGCGGACGGCTACCGCACGCTGATCGTCGCCTACAGGAACGGCCACGCGGTGCGTCTCGGCGACGTCGCCACCATCATCGACGGCGCCGAGAACAACCAGCTCGCCGCCTGGTCCGGCCGCACGCCCGCGGTGATCCTGAACATTCAGCGCCAGCCGGGCTCCAACGTGATCGCGGTGGTGCGCAACATCCTGCGCGCCCTGCCGCAGATGCGCGAAACCCTGCCGCCCTCGGTCGACGTGGCGGTGCTCAGCAACCAGACCATCCCGATCCAGGCCTCGGTGAACGACGTCGAGTTCGAGCTGGGGCTCGCGGTGGTGCTGGTCGTGCTGGTGATCTTCCTGTTCCTGCGCACCCTGCCGGCGACGCTGATCCCGTCGCTGTCGGTGCCGCTGTCGCTGGTCGGCACGCTGGGGGTGATGTACCTGCTCGGCTTCTCGCTCGACAACCTGTCGCTGATGGCGCTGACCATCTCCACCGGCTTCGTGGTCGACGACGCCATCGTCATGATCGAGAACATCGCCCGCCACGTCGAGGACGGCGAGGCGCCGCTGGAAGCGGCGCTGAACGGCTCGGAGGAGATCGGCTTCACCATCATCTCGCTGACGGTCTCGCTGATCGCGGTGCTGATCCCGCTGCTGTTCATGGGCGACGTGGTCGGCCGGCTGTTCCGCGAGTTCGCGGTGACGCTGGCGGTGACGATCGTGATCTCGGCGGTGGTCTCGCTGACCCTGGTGCCGATGATGTGCGCGCTGCTGGTGCGCCACCGCCCGGCGGACAAGCGCTATCGGATCGACCTCGCCGCGGAACGCGGCTTCGACCGCATCGTGTCGGGCTACGGCCGCGCGCTCGCCGTGGTGCTCGACCACCAGGCCCTGACCCTGCTGGTGGCGCTGCTCACCCTGGTGGCCACGGTGGCGCTCTACGGCGCGATCCCGAAGGGCTTCTTCCCGGTCCAGGACACCGGCGCGATCCAGGGCATCTCGGAAGCGGCGCAGGACATCTCGTTCGGCGCCATGGCGGCGCGCCAGCAGGCGATGGCCGATGCGATCCTGCAGGACCCCGCGGTGCAGGGCCTGTCCTCGTTCATCGGCGTCGACGGCACCAACACCACGCTGAACAGCGGCCGCGTCCTGATCGCGCTGAAGCCGCGCGGGCAGCGCCCGTCCGCCACCGCGGTGATCGCCCGGCTGGACGACCGGCTGCGCCGCGTGCCCGGCATCGTCCTGTCGATGCAGCCGGTGCAGAACCTGACCATCGACTCCACCGTGGGCCGCGCCCAGTACCACCTCTTCCTGGAGAACCCCGACGGCGGCCTGTTCGGGCAGTGGGTGCCGCGCCTGGTCGAGCGGCTGGCGCAGATGCCGGGCTTCACCGCGGTGACCAGCGACATGAACACCAACGGCCGGGCGCTGGACCTCGTCATCGACCGGCCAACCGCGGCGCGGTTCGGCATCACGCCGGCCACCATCGACAACGCCCTGTACGACGCGTTCGGCCAGCGCATCGCCTCCACGCTCTACACCCAGTCCAACCAGTACCGGGTGATCCTGCAGGCCGACACCGGCCAGGCGCGCTCGCTGAGCCAGGCGCTCGACGGAATCTACCTGCCGTCCGCCTCCGCCAGCACCGCCGCCACGGTCGCGACACCCAGCACCGGCGCGCTCGGGCAGGTGCCGCTCTCGGCCATGGTGCACGTCGCGGTGCGCAGCGACCCGCTCGAGGTCGAGCATCTCGGGCAGTTCCCGTCGGTGTCGATCTCGTTCAACCTCGCCGCCCGCACCTCGCTGGACAAGGCGGTGGCGGCGATCGGCGACGCTGAGCACCGGATCGGGCTGCCGGACAGCTTCACCACCGCGTTCCAGGGCTCGCTGTCGGCGTTCCAGGCGTCCCTGTCCAACGAGCTGCTGCTGATCGCCGCCGCCATGGTCGCGGTCTACATCGTGCTGGGCGTGCTGTACGAGAGCTTCGTCCACCCGCTGACGATCCTGTCCACGCTGCCGTCCGCCGGCGTCGGCGCGCTGGTGGCGCTGTACCTGACCGGGCACCAGCTCGACATCATCGCGGTGATCGGCATCATCCTCTTGATCGGCATCGTCAAGAAGAACGCGATCATGATGATCGACTTCGCGCTGGCGGCCGAGCGCACCGAGAACAGGTCGCCGCGCGACGCGATCTTCCAGGCCTGCCTGCTCCGTTTCCGGCCGATCCTGATGACCACGCTCGCCGCCGTGCTGGGTGCCGTGCCGCTGATGCTGGGCAGCGGCTCCGGCTCGGAGCTGCGCCAGCCGCTCGGCATCGCCATCGTCGGCGGGCTGCTGGTGAGCCAGGTGCTGACCCTGTTCACCACCCCGGTGATCTATCTCGCCTTCGACCGCGCCGCGGTGTGGCTGACCGGACGCGGCGCCAACCGCGAGGCCGGCGACGCGGCACCCGCGGAGTGAACATCTCCGCACCCTTCATCGCCCGCCCGATCGCCACCACCCTGCTGACGCTGGCGATCCTGTTCGCCGGCGTGCTCGGCTTCTTCCAGCTCCCCGTCGCCTCGCTGCCCGAGGTCGACTTTCCCACCATCTCGGTGCAGGCGCAGCTTCCCGGCGCCGATCCGGAAACGGTGGCGACCAGCCTCGCCGGACCGCTGGAGCGGCACCTGGGGCAGATCGCCGACCTGACCGAGATGACCTCGCAGAGCCAGGTCGGGCAGACCCGGATCAACCTGCAGTTCGGCCTGGACCGCAACATCGACGGCGCCGCCCGCGACGTCGAGGCGGCGATCAACGCGGCGCGCGCCGACCTGCCGACCAACCTGCTGACCAACCCGATCTACCGCAAGGTCAACCCGGCCGACGCGCCGGTGCTGATCGTCTCGCTCACCTCGGCCACGCTGACCCGCGGGCAGATCTACGACGCCGCCAGCACGGTGCTGCAGCAGCAGCTCTCGCAGCTCACCGGCGTCGGCCAGGTGATCATCAGCGGCGCGGCGCTGCCGGCGGTACGGGTCGAGCTCGATCCGTACGCGCTGTTCAAGTACGGCATCGGCCTGGAGGACGTGCGCGCGGCCCTGGCGTCGGCCAACGCCGATACGCCCAAGGGGGTGCTGGACCTCGGCCGGCAGCGGCTGCAGATCTACACCAACGACCAGGCCAGCCATGCCGCCGACTACCGGCCGCTGGTGATCGCCTACCGCAACGGCCACGCCGTGCACCTCACCGACATCGCCGCCGTCGATGACAGCGTGCAGGACCTGCGCAACCTCGGGCTCGCCAACGGCAAGCCGGCGGTGCTGGTGATCGTGTTCAAGCAGCCCGGCGCCAACGTGATCCAGACGGTGGACGCGGTGAAGGCGGCGATCCCCAAGCTGCGGGCCGCCCTGCCGCAGGGCATAGACATCAACTTCGCCTCCGACAGCACGCTGAGCATACGAGGCTCGCTGCGCGACACCGAGACCACGCTGGTGATCGCGGTGGTGCTGGTGACGGCGGTGGTGTGGCTGTTCCTGCGCGACCTGCGCGCCACCCTGATCCCGATGGTGTCGGTGCCGGTCTCGGTGATCGGCACCTTCGGGGTGATGTACCTGGCCGGCTTCTCGCTCGACAACCTGTCGCTGATGGCGCTGACCATCTCCACCGGCTTCGTGGTCGACGACGCGATCGTGGTGCTGGAGAACATCTCCCGCCACATCGAGGACGGCATGCCGCGCCGCGAGGCGGCGCTCAAGGGCAGCGCCGAGGTGGGCTTCACCATCGTCTCGATCACGCTGTCGCTGATCGCGGTGTTCCTGCCGATCCTGCTGATGGGCGGCATCGTCGGGCGGCTGTTCCGCGAGTTCGCGGTGACGCTGTCGGCGGCGATCGTGGTGTCGCTGCTGACCTCGCTCACCACCACGCCGATGCTGTGCGCGCTGGTGCTGCGGCCCAAGCCGCGCAACCGTCCGCCGGCATGGCAACGACGGACGATCGGCCAGCGCGTGCTGGATTTCTACGGCCGCACGCTGGCCTGGACGCTGCGGCACAACGCCTTGGTGCTGCTGGTGCTGGGAGCCACGATCGGGCTCAACGTGTGGCTGCTGGTGGTGATCCCCAAGGGCTTCTTCCCGACCCAGGACAACGGCCGCCTGATCGGCGCGGTGCAGGCCGACCAGGACATCTCGTTCCAGGCGATGAGCGCCAAGCTCGCGCGCATGATGGCGATCGTGCAGCACGACCCGGCGGTGCAGAACGTGGTCGGCTCCACCGGCGCCGGCGGCGGCGGCGCCACGGCGCAGACCAACACCGCCAACGTCTACGTCGCGCTGAAGCCGAAGAACGCGCGCGACAGCCTGGACGTGGTGACGACGCGGCTGCGACGGGCGCTGGCGCGCGTGCCGGGCCGGCTGATCCTGGCGCCGGCGCAGGACGTGCGCGTCGGCGGCCGGCAGACCAACGCCGCCTACCAGTACACGCTGCAGGCCGACAACACCGCCGAGGTGTTCGACTGGGCGCCGAAGCTGCTGCGCGCGCTGCAGGGCAACCCTGACCTCACCGACGTCAACTCCGACCAGCAGCAGGCCGGGCTGGAATCGGTGGTGACGATCGACCGCGCCACCGCGTCCCGGCTCGGCCTGACGGTCAGCCAGATCGACAACACGCTCTACGACGCGTTCGGGCAGCGCTCGGTGTCGACCATCTACAACGCGCTGAACCAGTACCACGTCATCATGGAGGTGGCGCCGCGCTACTGGCAGAACCCGGACGTGCTGAACCGGATCTGGGTCAGCACGTCGGGCAGCACGCCGAGCGGGTCCGCCACCACCAACGCCCCGTCCGGCACCGTCACCGCGGCCAGCGCCGCCACGGCCACCGCCAACGGCATCAACAACTCGCAGCGCAACGCGGCGCAGAACGCGATCGCCGCCAGCGGCAGCAGCGTCGCCTCGTCGGGCGCCGCGGTCAGCACCGGTGCGGAAACCATGGTGCCGCTCGGCGCGGTGGCGCGGTTCGCGCGCGGGCACACGGCGCTGTCGGTGAACCACCAGAGCCAGTTCGTCTCGGTGACGATCTCGTTCAACCTGGCCCCCGGCCGCTCGCTGTCCGCCGCCCAGGCGGCGATCGCCAAGGCGGTGGCCGACCTGCACATGCCGAGCGACATTGTCGGCGGCTTCGCCGGCACCGCCCAGGTGTTCCAGCAGTCGCTGAACAGCGAGCCGCTGCTGATCGGCGCCGCCCTGCTCGCGGTGTACATCGTGCTGGGCGTGCTGTACGAGAGCTTCGTGCACCCGGTGACGATCCTCTCCACGCTGCCGTCCGCCGGCGTCGGCGCGGTGCTGGCGCTGATCCTGCTGCACACCGAGTTCTCGCTGATCACCGTGATCGGCGTGATCCTTTTGATCGGCATCGTGAAGAAGAACGCGATCCTGATGATCGACTTCGCGCTCGACGCCGAGCGCAGCCACGGGGCGTCGAGCCGCGACGCCATCTTCGAGGCCTGCATGATGCGGTTCCGGCCGATCGTCATGACCACGTCGGCCGCCCTGCTCGGCGCCCTGCCGCTGGTGCTGTCGGCCGGCGACGGCTCGGAGCTGCGCCAGCCGCTCGGCATCTCCATCATCGGCGGCCTGATCTTCAGCCAGGTGCTGACGCTCTACACCACGCCCGCGGTCTACCTGCTGCTCGACCGGCTCCGGCTGCGTGCAGGGTCCGGGCCGGCACCGGCGGCGGTGCCGGCGGAGTAGCCCGTCCGCCGGTCGGGACGCGCGGCAGGGTTGACAAGGTCGCGATGGGCCGACATTGCTCATACAATTGAACGAGGCCGCTCCTGCCGATCGGGGCTCTCCGGAGGAGGCGTCATGGCAGGTATCGCCGTCCCGTCCGCAGACGCGAGCGGGGACGCCCGGCCGTCCGTGCCGGGGAAGGACGGCTTTGCCGACATCGTGCGGATGGAAGGGGTCCAGAAGTACTTCGGCGCCGTGCACGCGCTCCGCAACATCGACCTGCGCATCGGGCGCAACGAGATCGTCGGGCTGATCGGCGACAACGGCGCTGGCAAGTCGACCCTGATCAAGACCATGACCGGCGTCTACGCGCCGAGCTCGGGCCGCATCTTCGTGCGCGACAAGCCGGTCGACCTCGCCAACTACTCGGTCGCCATGGCGCACGACCTGTCGATCGAGACCGTGTACCAGGACAAGTCGCTCGGCGAGAAGCAGCCGCTGTGGCGCAACTTCTTCGTCGGCCGACAGATCACCAACCGCTTCGGCTTCATCGACGTGAAGAAGCAGAAGGCGGTGGCAAGGCAGATCCTGGAGGAAACCATCGGCTTCCGCGGCGTCGGCATCGGCGTCGACGCGACGGTGGCGAACCTGTCCGGCGGCGAGCGACAGGGCATCGCCATCGGGCGCGCCATGCACTTCAACGCCGACCTGATCGTGCTCGACGAGCCGACGGTGGCGCTTGCGGTCAAGGAGGTGCGCAAGGTCCTCGACTTCGTGCGCCTGATCAAGTCGTCCGGCCGCGCCTGCGTCTACATCGAGCACAACCTGGCGCACGTGCACGAGGTGGCCGACCGGCTGGTGGTGCTGGACCGCGGCGCGATCGTCGCCCACCACGCGCCGCGCGCCATGCCGGTGCCGGCGCGCACCGAGTACCGG
>CAXUEL010000003.1:31416-37673 GCA_964249915.1 uncultured Acetobacteraceae bacterium
GGCGCGGGGGCGGGGGGGGGCGGGGGGGGGGGGGGGGGGGGCGGGGGGCGGGTGGGCCCCCCCCCCCGCCCCCCGCGACATGACGGTGCCGGAGCTCACCGAGTACCTGATCGACCTGCAGAAGAGCCAGCATTGATGCCCAGCCCACAGCCCAGGAGCCTGTTCGCGCGCATCGAGGGGCTGCCGATCATCATCGTGTTCGCGCTGATGCTGGCGATGTTCATGGCGATGGCGCCGCTCGTGTTCCTGGCGCCGAACATCTACATGACGTTCCTGTCCACGCTGCCGCCGCTGGTGGTGCTGGCGATCGGCCTCACCTTCGTGATCGCCGCCGGCGAGATCGACCTGAGCTTCCCGTCGATCATCGCCTTTTCCGGCTTCGTGTTCGCGGTGCTGTTCAAGCAGTACGACCTCGGCTGGATCGCCGCCGTCATCGCCGTGCTGTCCGGCAGCCTGGTCGGCTGGGTCAACGGCCAGCTGATCGCGCGCGTCGGCATCCCGTCCTTCATCGCGACGCTCGGCACCCAGTTCTTCTGGGCCGGCATGGCGACGGTGCTGTCCGGCGGCCGCTCCTACGCGCTGCGCGGCGTCGAGGACAGCGCCGTGTGGCGGGTCGTCGACGGCAGGCTGGGCGGCAACGACCCGCTGCGCTGGTACACCCAGGTGTCGATGGAGGCGGTCTGGACCGCCGCGATCGTGCTGTTCCTGTGGTTCGTCCTGAACCGCCACCGCTTCGGCGAGCACGTGCTGTTCCTGGGCGACAGCAACGACGTCGCGCGCGTGGTCGGAATCCCCGTCGCGCGCGAGAAGGTCCGGCTGTTCACCCTGATGGGCACCTGCGGCGGCGTGGCGGCGGTGATGCTGACGCTGGAGAACCGCAACTACTTCGGCGACCAGGGCTCGGGCTACCTGCTGACCGCGATCGCCGCGGTGCTGATCGGCGGCACCTCCATCCTGGGTGGCCGCGCCACGATCGTCGGCACCATCTTCGGCGCCCTCATCATGGGCATGCTGGAAGCCGGCCTGGTCGCGTCCGGCCTGACCGGCGCCTGGGTGCGCACGGTGCAGGGCCTGATCTTCCTGGTGGCGATCGTGTTCTACCTGCTGGCCGACGAACCGGCGCGTCGCCACGCGCTGCTCGGCCGCTTCGGCCTCGCCCGCGGCCCGGGCGGCAGGTCGCCGCGTTCCGGACCGGCCGTGCCTACCCGATAACCAACCAAGAAAGCTTCCGGAGGATGAGCATGACGTTCAAGCCAGTTGCGTCCGCAGGTGCTGCGGCGTTTGCGGCTCTGGTGGCGCTGTCGGCGCCTGGGGTTGCCGCCGGGCTGCCCGGCAGCGGCCTCACCATCTACATGCAGATGGGCGGCAACGCCGGCGACGGGTCGACGCTGGCGCGCACCAACGGCGCCGAAGCCGCCGCCCATGCGCTCGGCGTGGCCAAGCTCAACGAGCAGTATGCCGGCTGGGCGCCAGAAACCATGATCGACCAGTTCAAGCAGGCGCTCGCCGCCCACCCGTCCTGCATCGTGATCATGGGCCATCCCGGCGCCGACGCGTTCCACGACCTGGTCAGGCAGGCCACCAGCCAGGGGATCGTCGTCACCGACGGCAACTCGCCGCTGACGCCGCTGCAGCAGGAGTTCGGGCCGCGCGGCTTCGGCTATGCCGGCGTCGACCTGTACCAGGGCGGCAGCCTGACCGCGCAGCAGATGATCAAGGCCGGCAGCCTCAAGTCCGGCGACCAGGCGATGGTCTACGGCGTGTTCTCGCAGGCCGAGCGCGGCCAGTCCGAGAAGGGCCTGGCCGACACGCTGGAGAAGGCCGGCCTCAAGGTCGACCGGCTGGAGATCTCGCCGGAAGCCAACTCCGACCCGACCCTGGCGATCCCGATCCTCGCCGCCTACGTGCAGTCGCATCCGCAGCTCAAGGCCATCGGCACCCAGCACGGCGTGATGACCGGGCAGATGGAGCAGGTCCTGAAGAAGGCCGGCAAGGCGCCGGGGCAGATCACGGTCGGCGGCATCGACCTGGCCCCGGCCACGGTGGACGGGCTGAAGTCGGGCTACGTCCAGGTCACGCTCGACCAGCTGCTCTACCTGCAGGGCTTCATGCCGGTGCTGCAATGCGTGATGTCGGCGCAGTACAAGATGCCGGGCCTGACGCTGAACACCGGCGCCGGCGTGGTCACCAGCAGGACGATCGACACCGTCACCAGCCTGATCGACTCCGGCATCCGCTGACGCGGCCGGAGCATGATCGCTCGGTCATGCTCCGCGTCGTGCCGCTCCCGCGCCCTGCTCGCAGGACGTCGGCGCGCGGCTGTGGCTGACGGCGAAGGCCTCCATCCAGACGCGCAGCTCGTGCGGCGGGCAGGGACGGCTGATCCGGTACCCCTGGATCTCCAGGCAGCCCAGCTCGCGAAGCAGCTCGATCTGGTAGTCGGACTCGACCCCTTCCGCGGTGACCGCGGCATCGAGGCTGTCGCACAGGCCGGCGATGGCGCGCACGATCGCGGTCGCCTCGGGCTTCACCCCGAGTTCCTGCACGAACGACTTGTCGATCTTGATCCGGTTGAACGGCAAGGTGCGCAGGAAGCTCAGCGACGAGTAGCCGGTGCCGAAATCGTCCAGCGCGATGCTGATGCCGAGCGCCCTGAGCTGTTCGAGCATGGACGTGGCCGCCGCCGTGTCGACGATCATCGCCGTTTCCGTCACCTCGAGTTCCAGCCGGCCCGGCTTCAGCCCGGTCTCCACCAGGATGCCCACGATCCTCTGCACCAAGTCCGGCAGGTGGAACTGCGACGGCGACAGGTTGACCGACACCTTCATCGCGTCCGGCCAGCCTGTTGCTTCCCGGCAGGCGGCACGCAGCACCCAGTCGCCGATCTCGGGCATCAGCCCCACCGTCTCGGCGAACGGGATGAAGTCGCCCGGGGCAACGTTGCCGCGCGACGGCGACCGCCAGCGCAGCAGCGCCTCGCACGACGTGACCACGTCCCGCTCCACGTCGACCACCGGCTGGTAGTGCAGCACGAACTGCTCCTCGGCCAGCGCCGTGCGCAGGTCGCGCTCCAGGTCGCGCAGGGACGGGTCTGGCCCCTCCGGATCGCCGCCGGATACGGACCTGGACCCGCGGCGGCGATCGGTGCCGGACGGGGCCGGCTCGGCATGCGGCAACACGGGTCCGGCATCCGGTTGTTCCGTCTCGATCCGGTTCCGTCCGTTCTCCTTGGCGGCATAAAGCGCGATGTCGGCGCGTGCGACCAGCGTGACCGTGGTGTCGCTCGGCCGCAGGAACGCGACGCCTCCGCTCGACGTGACGGTGCGGCTTCCGTCGCCGAACTGGTAGGCCGTGTCGGTGATGGCGGAGCGGATCGCGTCGACGCGCTGCATCACCAGATCCCGTGCCCCCGGAAGGACGACCAGGAACTCCTCGCCGCCGTAGCGCCCGGCCGTCTCGCCCGGCTCGATCACCGCGCTCAGCCTGCCGCCGAACGCGGCCAGCACCTTGTCGCCCGCCAGGTGGCCGAAGCGGTCGTTGATCGACTTGAAGTGGTCGATGTCGCAGAGAAGCACGGCGAGCGCCGTTTCGGTCCGTGACGCCTTGGCGACCGCCTCGTCCAGCGCGCCCATGATCGCGCGCCGGTTCGGCAGGCCGGTCAGGGCATCCGACATGGCGAGCCGCTGGAGCTCGTTCCGCGCCTGCTCGATCTCCGCGGTGCGGGCGCTCACCATCTCCTCCAGGCGGCGCTGCCGTCCGAGCAGCAGCCTCACCCGCACCTGCCAGGCCGCGGCCAGGACGGCCGCCGCCAGCAGCGCGCACAGCCCGTAGAACCACACCCGCCGCCACCAGGGCGCACGGATGTGGATGGTGAAGCCGACCGGCGCCGACACCTGGCCGTGCACGGCGTCCACCGCGACCAGCTCGAACCGGAACTCGCCGGCAGGCAGGCCGGCATAGCGGACGTCGTGCCCCATGGTGTCGTTCCAGCCGGTGTCCAACCCGCGCAGCCGGTAGCGGAACGCGACGTTGCCCCGCGCATAGTCCAGGTCCACGAAGCGGACCACCAGCGACGCCGAGCTGCCGTCGATCCGGATCGACGGGGACGGGGACAGGGTCCGGCGGCCGACCGAGATCCCGGTGACGAGCGGATGCAGGGTGGTCGCCGGCGGCGGACGCGCGGGGTCGATCAGGTGGCTCAGCCCGTGGCTGGTCCCGAACCACATCGAGCCGTCGCCGTCCTCGTGGACCGCCCACTGGTCCATGTCGTCGCTGACCAGGCCGTCCACCTTGTCGAAACGGCGCCAGGACCGCCCGTCGAACATGTCGATCCCGTGGTCGGTTCCCACCCACATCCAGCCGCGGCGGTCGCGGTGCAGGAACAAGACGTCGTTCGAGCCGAGCACCGGCGCGGTGACGGGGAACAGCCGCTCCAGACCCCCTGGGGTGAGGCGGAACCGCAGCACGCCGCCGCTCTCGGTGAACACCCAGAGCTCGCCGGTCGGGGTGAACGCCATGCCGCCGCTCTGCCCGTCCGGCAGCACGGCTGCCGCCACCAGGCCGAAGCGGCCGGCCGCGTCGCGCCGGAACAACCCGTCGCTGGTGAGCGCCCAGATCGCGCCGGACGGATCGAACGCCACCTGGAACGTGGCATGGGGGAGCACGAGGTCGGCATGCACGGCCGGGGCAGGGGCGTCGGCGTCGGCGACGAGGTAGAGGCCCTTGGGCGAGCACAGCCAGAGGCGGTCGTCGCGATCCACCAGCGCGGTCAGCACGTGGCCGGAAAACGGGAACCGTTCCTGGCGGTTGGCGGCGGGATCGAAACGGACCAGGGGCGCGTCGGGCGGGGCGGTCCAGAGCCTGCCGTTCCGGCTCGCCTCCACGCTGGCGCTTCCGCCGGGAATGCTGGTCCTGCTGTCGAGCGACACCGTGTCGCCGAAGGTCGCGACCCAGAACTGCCCGTCCCGCAGCCGCGTCATGCCCCAGATCAGGTCGCTCGGCAGGCCGTCATCCGCCGTCCAGTGCTCCCAGTTGCCGAGTCCTATGCTCCGGAACGCGCCATGGCCCATGCTGCCGATCCAGAGCGAGCCCTCGCGGTCGAACAGGAGGGCCTCGATGGGGGTGGCCGACAACCCGCCTTCATGATGCCCGTAGCTGCGCCACTGCGTGCCGTTCCAGTCCAGGAGGCCGTCGCCGCCCTGGGTGACGATGCCGCCGCGACGGTCGGCCACCAGATCCAGGTAGCTGGGGATCCTGCCATAGGACTGGCCGTGCCCGTCCGGGATCGTCACCACCTCGAAGGACCGGTCATGCGGCCGGCGCCAGGCGAGATGGCCGACGCTGCGTACCCACAGCGTGCCGTCCCGCGTCCGGGTCGCGGCGCGCCAAACATCCGGAGGCAGCCCCACGGCCGCATCATAGGGGGTGATCCGCCCGTCCTTCACGCGGCACACCGCCTGCCCGCACCCGACCAGGAGGGCACCGTCGTCGTCCGGGACGACGAACCTGGCCTGCTCCAGGCCGGGCGTCGCGGCCAGCATCGCCTGGTCGAACAAGGGCTGGAAGGCGCCCACGGCGTGCGGCCCGACAGCTGCACGCAGGAAGCGGCCGTCGTTGGCGACGATGATGCTGTCGTCGGCGAGCGTGACGAGGTGGGGCGACCTGACGTCGAGCGCCGCGCCGACGTCGACCTTGCTGAAGCGCTGGCCGTAGCGGACATAGATGTCGTCGCTGGTGACGACCCAGATCCGGGCGGCCCGGTCCACCATGATCTTCCTGATCCAGGCGCCCGGCGGCAGACCGACCGACACGTCGTAGGGCGTGATTCTCGAGCCGTCGTAGCGGTAAAGGCCCGCCTCGGTGCCCAGCAGCATGTAGCCATCCGCGTCCTGCGCCAGGGCGGACACCGAGGTGTTGCCGAGGCCGCGGTCGTCCGCGTAGTTCTCGAACCGGGCGAACTGCGCCCTGGGGCTTGGGGCTGCCAGGACCAGAAGCAGGCAAGCCAGGACGGCGACGCGCCACCGCGATGTCGGGCGGTCAGACCAGGGTGGCATGATGACCGGCAATGCGCAGCGACACGGCAAACTTCCTCAGGTGCTGCGAGTATCGGTCCGACTCCTTACCAGTGGCTGAAGACGGCAGGAGTCGCCGGTCCGGCGCGCGGTGGGGGGCCCGCCGCCAACCCCCCCGCCCCCCCCCCCCACCCCGTGGGGGGGGGCCCCCCCCCCCCCCCCCCCCCCCCCCCCCGGCCGGCCCGC
>CAXUEL010000003.1:37683-47127 GCA_964249915.1 uncultured Acetobacteraceae bacterium
GGGGGCTCACCCGGGCTGTTGGGGCGGGGCGGGGGGGGGGGGCGGCGGGCTAAGCAGCGCGGGGGGCACCCTCGCATCACGGGTTGGTCGCGGACCCCGGCACGCCCGCCAGCGGCGCCTGCGGCAGGCCGATCATGGCCGCCACCAGCGGCGAGCCGTTACCGGTGGTGAAGGTGTAGCTGCCGCTGTTGGCGGTGACCCCGTTGAAGCCCGGGATGGACTGGTGGAAGGCGGCGAGGCCGCCGGCAGCCTGGTTGTGCGCCAGCGTGTAGAGGTACGGGTTCAGGTTGCCCTGACGACCATGGGTCTCGACCAGCAGCGCGACCGCGCTGGCCATCTCGGGTGCCGCGGCGCTGGTGCCGATGATGCTGTCCCAGGTGTTGTTGAAGACAACGTTGACATAGGAGCGGTCGGTGTTGCCCAGGCCGTCGTTCGCAAGGTTGCCGCCGTTGCATGGCGCCATCGCGATGTCCGGGCAGCCGCCCATCTGCATGCTCACGTCCGGGACGGTCCTGAACGAGGACGAGCCGGTGTCCACCAGGGACTGGTAGGACGGCTTGAAGTACAGGGAGGAGATCCCGCCGCCGGCACCCCAGACGCCGCCGGACACGTTGGCGCCCATGGCGAAGGGATCGAACCCGACCTCGGGGTCGGACCACGCGTTCTCCTGCTGGTAGTTCGACCCCAGGCTGGTGGGCGTCGAGGCGGTGACGAGGTTGGTGCCACCCACCGCGGTGACGTCAGGATCGGCTGCCGGCTCGGCCACCCCGGTGACGAACTGCCCGGCCTGCCCGGAGAAGTAGCCCGGCGTGATGCAGGCACGGCCGCCGGCGTCGCCCGACGCGGCGATGAAGGTGATGCCCTGCGCGTTGCCCTGCTTGAACAGCTCGGCATAGGTGTTGAGGATCGCGGTCTGGTCCATGCCGTTGTTGTAGGCGGCGGTGTAGTACTGCTCGCACTGGCCGAACGACAGCGACACCACGTCGGCGGTGTTGTCGTTGACGATGGCGGTGTAGCCCGAGATCAGCGACTGGTCGCTCAGGTCTGGCGTGTCGTACAGCACCACCTGCGAGCCCGGCGCGCCGCCCAGGACCTGCTGGACGTCCACCGTCGCCTCTTCCGAGGACGGGTTGCCGACGGAGAACGCCGCGCCGCCGTTCACCGGCCGGCGGGCATAGACATGCGGATCCGCGGCCTGTCCCGAGTTGGCGGTAAAGTTCTGGTGATCGAACAGGGTGGACACGTCGGAGTCCAGCACGTCGCTCGCCATCAGCACGGCGACGGTGACGCCGCTGCCGTCCAGACGCCGCGGCTTGCCCTCGACCGTGACCGTGGTGGCATAGGATGGATAGCCGTATGCCTGCTTGAGGTCGTTGTAGAAGTAGCCGCCGGCCGGGCCGAACAGGTTGGCGGGCAGCCCGTAGCCGGCAGCGCTCAGACGCACGTAGCCTGCGGCGCGCTGCCGCACGAGAGGCGAGGCGTCGAAGCCGCTGGCGCTGAACGCCGAGATGATCACACCCAGCGTGGACAGGGAGGACGGCACGACCAGCGGCTTGCCGGCGACCACGCGCTGCTGCCCGGACGCGGTGGCGGCCCAGGCCAGGGTGGCGTTGAACGCCGTGTTCACCTCGGCCACCGTCGCCACCACGTGCAGGGAGCGGCTCTGCACCGTCACCTGCATGCCGAAATGGCGTATGGCTGCCGCGACGGTGTTCATGATCGACGAGCTGGGACCGAAGCTGTTGGCGAACTGCTGCGGGGTCAGCCACTGGTGATACTGCGACGTGCCCGGGGTCTGCTGCTGGCTCAGCAGCGTGTCCAGGGCGCTGGCGTTGCGCAGCGGCAGGATGACGTCGAACTCGACCTGCTGCGACGGCTGGGCGGTTCCCAGCACCGTGAGCTTCGACTGCGGCGCAGGTGCTGCCCGCGTGGCGGCCGAACTCGTTACGAGAAGAGCTGCCGTGGCGAGCAGCGCGGATCTGATGGAACGCACGGTTAACCTCATCGCGATGATGGCGGTCCGCAGGTCGTTGCGGTTTGGCCGGGGCATCCCGACTAGCCCAAACCTCTTAACGAGCGTTTAATGATGGTTTAGGCCGCATGAAGGCGGCAGGACGGTCCGGGATCGCGTGTACGTGCCCCGCTCCGTCGCCTCGGCGGGGCCGTCGCAGCGTTCCGACGCATCCGCGGACCCGGCAGACCGCCCTGATCGTCACGCCAGGGTGTGAGGACGCGAGCTCGCCCGGACCTTGGCCGTCCCCGCCGCACGCCGGTCCGGGAGCGGGCGGGTCGCGGGGTTGCCGCATCGCTTGAGAACGCCTCCCCTCCACCCCATCTCCTGCCCTCGATCCCGAACCGGAATACGCATGCCCGATCGCGCCATCTCGCCCAGCCCTTCCAGCGCGACCTCCGGTACTTGGCGGACGATGGTGGCGCCCTACCTGAAGCCTGACGGCCGGCGGGCGTCGATCCAGCTCCTGAACACCGGGCTGCCGTTCCTCGCCGCGATGGCGGCCATCCTGTTCGGCATCGACCGCGGCGTCTGGTGGGTCCTGCTGCTGGTGCCGGCGGCCGCCTTCCTGGTGGTGCGGCTGTTCATGTTCCAGCACGACTGCGGCCACGGCTCCTTCTTCCCGTCGCGCTGGATGAACAACCTGCTCGGCGGCGTGCTGGGCGTGTTCACCCTGACCCCCTACGCTTCCTGGCGCGGCGACCACGCGATCCACCACGCCAGCGCCGGCAACCTCGACCGGCGCGGCGTCGGCGACGTGACGACGCTGACCCTGGACGAGTACCTGGCGCTGACGCCGTGGCGCCGGCTCGGCTACCGCCTCTACCGGCATCCGCTGGTGATGTTCGGCATCGGCCCGACCTGGCTGTTCCTGATCAGCCAGCGCATCCCGGTCGGCAACCCGCGCCGGCGCTGGCGCGACTGGCTCAGCGTGCTCGGCACCGACGTGGCGCTGCTGGGCGGTGCCACCCTGCTGGTGGTGCTGCTCGGCCCGCTGCCGCTGCTGCTCGGCTGGCTGCCGGTGGTGCTGATGGCGGCGACCATCGGCATCTGGCTGTTCTACGTGCAGCACCAGTTCGAGGACGCCTATTGGCAGCCGAAGCCGTCCTGGGACTTCGCCGCCGCCGCGGTGCAGGGCTCGTCCTTCTACGACCTGCCGCGGCCGCTGCACTGGCTGACCGGCAACATCGGCTTCCACCACATCCACCACCTGTCCAGCCGGATCCCGAACTACCGGCTGCGCGCCTGCCACGAGGCAAACCCGGAGCTGCAGACCGCGCCGCGCCTGTCGCTGCGCCAGAGCATCCGCTGCACCCGGCTGGCGCTGTGGGACACGCAGCGTCGCAAGCTGGTCTCGTTCCGCAGCGCCCACGCGCGGATCGGCACGTAACACTCGTCCGGGTGACGGCTGGGTCGGGGGCTTTTCCCGGCCCTGCGCTTCGGTCGGAGTCGCCGTGCCCGATGGCACGACAGGATGGTGCCGGCGCCGCTGAAGGGCTGCCCGTCCGACGCTACGGCCGGATGCGGAACCGGACGGGGCACCGGGGCCACCGCTGCGTCCTCGAGCCCGTCCGCCCTGCCTGGCCCATCCGGGATGACCACGCGCCGCCTGCCGCTGCCGTCCCGCGCCCGCTTCTGCCGACGCCGTCGCGCTGCTAGAAGGACGGGCTCGACTGCCGGAGGCCTCCTGCGATGACCCTGCTTCCCGACGATGCCGGTTCCGCCGCCCTGATCGGCCGGATCCAGGATCCGGAGGTCGGCGGCCCCTGCCTGGTGCAGCTGCGCGGCAGCCGCCTGGTGGACGTGACCGCGTCAGGCCCGACCCTGTCGGCGCTGCTGGAGCGCGACGATCCGGCCGGCGCCGCTTCCGCCGTGCCCGACACCCGCTCCTGGGACGCCGACGAGGTGATCGCCCGCAGCCTCGGCACGGGGGCCGGCAGCGGCCCGCACCTGCTGGCGCCCTGCGACCTGCAGGCGATCAAGGCCTGCGGCGTGACCTTCGCCGGTAGCATGGTCGAGCGGGTGATCGAGGAGCGTGCCAAGGGCGACCCGGCGGAGGCGGCGCTGCTGCGCACCCAGCTCGCAGAAGCCATCGGCAGCCGGCTCGACGCGCTCCGCCCCGGCTCGCCGGAAGCGATGCAGGCGAAGCGGGTGCTGATCCGGGAAGGTATCTGGTCGCAGTACCTGGAGGTCGGCATCGGCCCCGACGCGGAAGTGTTCACGAAAGCCCCGGTGCTGTCGGCGGTGGGTGCCGGCGCCGCCATCGGCATTCTGGCCTCGTCGTCCTGGAACAACCCGGAGCCGGAGGTGGTGCTGGCGGTGGACAGCCAGGGGCGGATCCGCGGCGCCACGCTGGGCAACGACGTCAACCTGCGCGACATCGAGGGCCGCAGCGCGCTGCTGCTCGGCAAGGCCAAGGACAACAACGCGTCCTGCGCGATCGGGCCGTTCCTGCGCCTGTTCGACGCCGGCTTCGGGCTCGACCAGGTGCGCAACCTGGCGCTGGACCTGACCGTGACCGGCGCCGAGGACGGCTTCGTGCTGCACGGCCATAGCTCGATGCGCGAGATCAGCCGCGATCCGGAGGACCTGGTGGCGCAGACGATCGGCGCGCATCACCAGTATCCCGACGGGTTCATGCTGTTCCTCGGCACCTTGTTCGCGCCGGTGCAGGACCGCGACACCCCGGGCGGCGGTTTCACCCACAAGCTCGGCGACCAGGTGGAGATCGCGGCACCCGGGCTCGGCCGCCTGGTCAACCGGGTGACGCACTCCCAGGATGCCCCGCCCTGGCGCTTCGGCATCGGCGCGCTGATGCGCAACCTGGCCGGGCGCGGCCTGCTGTAGCCGTCAGCGCTGCGCCAGCACGATCGGCTCGAGCCGGCCCAGCACGAACACGTAGGACACGATCCCCACCAGCAGCACGATCCCGGCGATCCCGAAGCTCAGCGCGTACGAGCCGGACAGCGAGATCGCGTAGCCGGTCGCCACCGGTGCCGCCACGCCCATCATGTTGTTGCCGAAGTTCATGATGCTGCCGATGGTGGCGGTGCCGCCCTGCGGCGCGATCAGCGACGGGATCGACCAGCCTACCGGCGCCGCGGCCGCGAGCCCGGACAGCGCGACCGAGATCCACGCGATCGCCCAGCCGGGATCGCGGGTCAGCGTCGCGCCGAACACCGCCAGGCCGAACAGCATGCCGACCACCAGCACCGTCTTGCGCACGACCGTCTCGTCGCCGCCGCGCCCGATCAGGTGGTCGATCAGCCAGCCGCCCACCACGAGGTCGGACACGGTGGCGCAGGCCCACGGGATCGCGGCGAAGCCGGCCGAGTGGAGGATGCTCATGTGCATGCTCTGCACCAGGTAGTTCGGCAGCCAGGTCAGGAACAGGTAGAACGAGTAGCCGTAGGCGGCGAAGCCGACCGACAGTCCCCACACCTTGCGCTGGCGCAGCAGTTGGCCGAGCAGCCTGGGCCCGCCGCCGGGCGCCGGGCCTTCCGGGGTGGCGCCGCCGGCGACGATGTACTCGTGCTCCGCCCGGCTCAGCCGCCGGTCCTGGCTCGGGTCGCGGTAGATCAGCACGAAGGCCGCGAAGTAGAGCAGGCTGAGCAGGCCGGTGATGCCGAAGCCCCAGCGCCAGCCGAGCCGGACCACCGCCAGCCCGACCAGCGGCACGCCGATCACGTTGGAGAACTTCGCCGCCGCGTCGAACAGCGCCGTCGCCAGCGCCCGCTCCTGTCGCGGGAACCAGGTGCCGGTCGCCTTGGCGCTGGCTGGGAAGCCCGGCGCCTCGGCGATGCCGAGCACGACCCGCGCGATCATGATCCCCGCGAAGCCGCTGACGAAGGCGGTGCCGACCGAGGCGATGCCCCAGAGCAGGGTGCTGATCCGGTTCACCCGCGTCACCCCGAACCGGTCGAGCACCAGCCCGGTCGGGATCTGCAGCAGCGCGTACGACCAGAAGAACCCGCTCAGCAGCCAGCCCTGCTGGATCGGCGTCAGGCCGAAGCTGTCATGCAGCTGCGGGGCTGCGACCGACAGGCTGATCCGGTCGAGATAGTTGATCAGCACGCCCGAGCCGAGCAGCAGGCCGATGCTCCAGCGCCGGCGGGGAACGGGCAAGGTCGACATGGACACCTCCATCCGGCGGCCGCCGCCGGGGAACCGCCGGGTTAAGGGACAACCCGCCGGCTGGCCAGCACGGCCGACAGGATCCCCGGCGGAGACGAATGCAGCAATTGAGATGCGGCACGGGGTGTGGTCGTGTCGATAGCGCATCGGACTACATTTTGTTAGTCGTGCGGAGGCCGGAACGGGATATGGTCGCCCCGATGTCCGAGCCAGCCGTGCCACCCTCCGACGTCCGGGCCCGCTTCGTCCGCCACGTCGTGGCGCCGACGCTGATCGTCATCCTGTTCGTTCTGGTCGCAGGCGGCTTCGGGCTCTACTGGACCGCGCACCAGGCGAACCAGGTGTCGGCCGAGCGGCAGACGCGCATCGCCCGCAGCTCGATCGCCGACACCCTCGAGGACCTCGCCCTGCAGCAGCGCAGCGTCGCCGCCTGGCCCGCCTTCGCCGAGGAGCTGGCCCGGCCGGTGCACGATCCCGGCTGGCTCGACCGCTTCACCGGCGTCTGGCTCTACATGATGTTCGACCACCAGATGGTCTTCGTGCTCGGCAGCACCGACCGGCCGGTCTATGCCAGCGTGTCGGGGCGGCGCGCCGGCAGCGACGCCTTCGCCGCGGTCGCGACCGACGTGCTGCCGCTGGTCCGGCTGCTCAGGCGCGAGGCCGGGGCGGAGCCGGGGCCGTACCGGGCCGCCGACATGCCCCATCTCGGCGGGATCATGCTCGTCCGGGGCCAGCCGATGGCGGTCAGCGCCGTGGTCGTCCGCGTGCCGCGGCCGGGCGGCGCGTCCGACGACGTGCTGGTCGACACCAAGCGGTTCGACGGCGCCTGCCTAGCCGGCATCTTCCACCGCTACGCGCTCGACGGGGTGCGCTTCTCCGGCATGGGCGCGCTGCGTCCGAAGGAGCACGCCCTGGCGCTGCACGACCCGCTGGGCCGCCCGGTCGGCTGGGTCATGTGGCGGCCCGAGCTGCCGGGACGCCGGATCCTGGCGCTGCTGGTGCCGATGGCGCTGCTCCTCACCGTCGTCCTGTTCGCGGCCGTAAGCCTGCTGCTGCGCTCGTTCTGGCGGATCAGCCTGGCGCAGGAGCGTTCGGTGCGCGAGCTGCTGGAGAACGAGGCCAACGTCCGGCACCTGGCCGAGCACGACTCGCTGACCGGCCTGCCCAACCGCGTGCTGTTCGACCGCCGGCTGCGCGAATGCGTGTCGCCGGAGGTCGGCACCGGGCATGCCGGGCTGTTCATGATCGACCTGGACCGGTTCAAGCAGGTCAACGACATGCTGGGCCACCACGCCGGCGACGCCCTGCTGCGCGCCTTCGGGCAGCGGCTGCGCGAGGTGTTCCGGCCGATGGACATGGTGGCACATCTCGGCGGCGACGAGTTCGCGGTGCTGGTCGACGTGCTGGACGGCCCGGAACAGGTCGAGCGCATCTGCGACCGGCTGTTCGAGGTGATGGCGGTGCCGTTCCGCGTCGGCGGCAGCGAGACCCATGTCGGCATCAGCATCGGCGTCGCCCTGGAAGCCGGGCTGGACGGCTCGGCGGTGCAGGACCTGCACCGCCGCGCCGACATCGCGCTCTACCAGGCCAAGGCGGACGGGCGGAACTGCCGGTGCTGCTTCTCGGTCGACCTGGACCGCAAGCTGCGGCGGCGCACGATGCTGGAGGACGAGCTGCGCCAGGCGCTGCTGACGCGCGACGGCCTGTTCGTCTGCTACCAGCCCCAGGTCAGCGTCGGCAGCGGCCGGATCGTCGGCTTCGAGGCCCTGGCGCGCTGGCGCCGCCACGACGGCGAGCTGGTTCCGGCGCAGGAGTTCGTCGCCATCGCCGAGGAGACCGGGCTGATCCGCCAGCTGGGCGCGTTCGTGCTGTCCGACGCGGTGGCGGTGGCGCGGCGCCGTTCCGACCTGTTCCTGTCGGTCAACCTGTCGCCGGTGCAGCTCCAGACCCCGGGCTTCGCGCAGGCGGTGACGCGGACGGTGCTGGCGGCGGGCGTGACGCCGCAGCAGATCGAGCTGGAGATCACCGAGGGCGTGCTGCTGGGCAACGACGAGGTCACGCAGGGCACGCTGGACCAGTTGCGCCAGTCCGGCTTCCGGATCGCGCTCGACGATTTCGGCGTCGGCTATTCCAGCCTGAGCTACCTGCGCCGGCTGCACGTCGACAAGATCAAGATCGACCGCTCGTTCATCGAGAACATCGCGTCCGACCCTGAGGCGCTGGCGCTGGCCGCCTGCATCGTGATCCTGGGCCAGGCGCTCGGGGTGACGGTGACGGCCGAGGGCATCGAGACGCCCGAGCAGATGCGGCTGATGTCGACCGCCGGCTGCAGCGGCCTGCAGGGCTACCTGTTCTCCAGGCCGGTCTGCGGCCACGAGCTCGACGCGCTGCTGTCCGAGCCAGCCGCCGAAGCGGCGATATAGGGCATCGTCAGGTCGGACGCCAGTCTGGCCGGGCGGCGATCCAGCGGCGCAGGCTGAGCTGGGCGGTCTCGTCGGCGTTGATCCGCGCCAGCGCCTGCACGCAGCCCGGCGCGGGCACCGCGTCGACCTGCGCCGTGCGCGTGGCGCTGACCAGTCCCAGGTCGGACAGCGCGGTCTCGCAGGCGCTGCGCCAGCGTGCGACCAACGAGGCCGGCGCCAGCAGCGGCAGCACCAGGGCGACATCGAGGCGTGCCGCGGCGGCGATGGCGCGCCAGGCGGCGAACAGCGGACCGGCCGGAGGCTGGCCGAACTGCTGCCGATAGCGCTCGGCAAGGGCCGGCACCCCACCCAGCGCGGGATCGGCCGCCAGGCTGTCCTCGTCGCTGCCGCCCAGCGAGAACACCGGGACGAAGCCGAGCCCGCCCAGCGTCCGCAGGCGTTCCGGCACGTCGTGGCCGCCGAGGAAGATCGCGTCGACCCGGCCGTCGCGCAGCGCCGCTTCCGCGTCCTGCGGCTCGGACAGGCCGAACACCGGCGACGGGTCGACCGACAGCATGGACAGGCCCAGCAGCGCCGGCAGCTCGGCGCCGGTCGCGGTGGAAGCGGCGGTGCGCAGCCGCCGTCCGGCCAGCGACGCCGCCGCGCCGAGCCGGGCGACCACCACGCCCGAGGACAGGCCGGCCAGCACCGGCACCCAGCGGCTGGCGTCGAAGTGCACGCGCGGGTCGCCGGCGAGCCAGGCGATGGCGGCCGCACCCGGCACCAGCATCGCGGTCGAGCCGTCCGGCGTGGTCAGCGCCTCGAACGCGTTGGCGCCGGTGACGCCGTCGCGGCCGCCGGTGGCGGACACCGGCAGCGCCGTTCCTGCCTGCAGCG
>CAXUEL010000004.1:0-20470 GCA_964249915.1 uncultured Acetobacteraceae bacterium
GAGGAGGCCGCCGTAGCCGCCCTCGCCGCCGGCCTCCTCGCCGCCGCGGCCGGAGTCGAGCAGGGTCAGGTCGCCGCGGAACCGGTCGATCACCACCTCGGTGGTGTACTTCTCCTGGCCGGACTGGTCGGTCCACTTGCGGGTCTGCAGCGAGCCCTCGACGTAGACCTTCTTGCCCTTGCGGCAGTAGCGCTCGACCACGTCGGCGATGCGCTCGTTGAACACCACCACCCGGTGCCACTCGGTCTTCTCGCGCCGCTCGCCCGAGCCCTTGTCGTTCCAGGTTTCGCTGGTCGCCAGGGTGAAGTTGACGATCTTGGTGCCGTTCTGGGCATTCCGGACCTCCGGATCCTTTCCCAGGTTCCCGACCAGGATCACCTTGTTGACGCTGCCGGCCATCGCAACTTCCTGTTCCGCTCCCGGGTCCGCCCATGTGCGGCGCCGGCATCCATCGTGTGGGGTCGCAACCCCTTCCTACCCGCCGTACCATGACGGCGGAATACGAACATAGTATGAACAGGAGGAACCACTTGGCAAAGAGGAGCCCGGACATGAGCACGGCACAGGGTCCCGCCAACGCTTCCATCCGGGTCCGCGGCGCCCGCGAGCACAACCTCAAGAACATCGACGTCGACATCCCGCGCGACGCCCTGACGGTGGTCACGGGGCTGTCCGGCTCCGGCAAGTCCTCGCTCGCCTTCGACACCATCTATGCCGAAGGGCAGCGGCGCTACGTGGAAAGCCTGTCCGCCTATGCCAGGCAGTTCCTGGAGCTGATGGGCAAGCCGGACGTCGACTCGATCGAGGGCCTGTCGCCGGCGATCTCCATCGAGCAGAAGACCACCAGCCGCAACCCGCGCTCCACGGTGGGCACCATCACCGAGGTGCACGACTACATGCGCCTGCTCTGGGCACGGGCGGGGGTGCCGTACTCGCCTGCGACCGGACTGCCGATCGAGGCGCAAACGGTCAGCCAGATGGTGGACCGGGTGATGGCGATGCCGGACGGCACCCGGCTGATGCTGCTCGCCCCGGTGATCAAGGACCGCAAGGGCGAGTACCGCAAGGAGCTGACGGATCTCGCGCGGCGCGGCTTCACCCGGGCCAAGGTCGACGGGGTGCTGTACGAGATCGCCGAGGTTCCGAACCTAAACCGCAAGATCAAGCACTCGGTCGAGGCGGTGGTCGACCGGGTGGTGGTCAAGCCCGGCATCGAGTCGCGGCTGGCGGACAGCTTCGAGCAGGCGCTGGGGCTGTCCGACGGCATCGTCTACGCCGAGGAGGTGGTGCCGGGCGACAGCCGGGCCCAGGGTGCGCCCCCGCGCACGGTGTTCTCGTCCCGCTTCGCCTGCCCGGTCAGCGGCTTCACCCTGGAAGAGATCGAGCCGCGGCTGTTCTCGTTCAACGCGCCGCAGGGCGCCTGCCCGGTCTGCGACGGGATCGGCGTGGAAAGCTTCTTCGATCCGCACCTGGTGGTGCCGGACGAGAGCCTGACGCTGGCGGCCGGCGCGGTGGCGCCGTGGAACGGCAGCCAGAGCCCGTACTACATCCAGACCCTGCAAAGCCTGGTCCGGCACTTCAAGAGCTCGATGACGGTGTCCTGGGAGGGGCTGCCGGGAGCGGTGCGCGAGGCGGTGCTGCACGGCACGGAGGAGCCGGTCGAGTTCACCTACAAGGACGACAAGCGCTCTTACAAGGTCAACAAGGCGTTCGAGGGGGTGCTGAAGAACCTGCAGCGCCGCTACACCGAGACCGACAGCGCCTGGATCCGCGAGGAGATGTCGCGCTACCAGTCGGAAAAGCCGTGCCACGTCTGCAACGGCGCCCGGCTCCGCCCGGAGGCGCTGTCGGTGAAGATCGCCGGCCACACCATTGCCGACGCGTCGGAGCTGCCGATCCGGCGCGCTCTCGAATGGTTCGCCACCGTGGAAGCGACGCTGACGCCGCAGCGGGCGGAGATCGCCCGCCGCATCCTGCGCGAGATCCTCGACCGGCTGCGCTTCCTCGACGACGTGGGGCTGGACTACCTCACCCTGTCGCGCGGCTCGGCCACCCTGTCCGGCGGGGAAAGCCAGCGCATCCGGCTCGCCAGCCAGATCGGCTCCGGCCTGACCGGCGTGCTGTACGTGCTGGACGAGCCGTCGATCGGCCTGCACCAGCGCGACAACGAACGCCTGCTCGGCACGCTCGACCGGCTGAAGCGCCTGGGCAACACCCTGCTGGTGGTGGAGCACGACGAGGAAGCGATACGCGCCGCCGACTACCTGATCGACATGGGCCCGGCCGCCGGGGTGCATGGCGGCAACGTCGTCGCGCACGGCACGCCGGACGAGGTCGCGGCCCATCCCGACAGCCTGACCGGCGCCTACCTGTCCGGTCGCCGGCGGATCGAGGTGCCGGCGCAGCGGCGTCCGACCGACCCGAAGCGGCAGGTACGCGTGGTGGGCGCGACCGGCAACAACCTCAAGACGGTGTCGGCCGCGTTCCCGCTCGGCACCTTCACCTGCATCACCGGCGTTTCGGGGGGCGGCAAGTCCACCCTGGTGGTCGACACCCTGTACAAGGCGCTGTCGCGGCGGCTGATGGGGTCCGGACAGGTGCCGGCGCCGCACGAGCGGATCGACGGGCTGGAGCTGCTGGACAAGATCATCGACATCGACCAGTCGCCGATCGGCCGCACGCCGCGCTCCAACCCGGCCACCTACACCGACCTGTTCGCGCCGATCCGCGACTGGTTCGCCGAGCTGCCGGAAAGCAAGGCGCGCGGCTACAAGCCCGGCCGGTTCTCGTTCAACGTCAAGGGTGGCCGCTGCGAGGCCTGCCAGGGCGACGGCGTGCTCAAGATCGAGATGCACTTCCTGCCCGACGTGTTCGTGACCTGCGACACCTGCAAGGGTGCCCGCTACAACCGCGAAACGCTGGAGGTGAAGTTCCGAGGCCACTCCATCGCCGGCGTGCTGGACATGACGGTGGACGAGGCGGTGCCGTACTTCTCCGCCGCCAACCGCATACGCGACCGGCTCACCATCCTGCAGCAGGTCGGGCTCGGCTACGTCAAGCTCGGCCAGCAGGCCACCACCCTGTCGGGCGGCGAGGCGCAGCGGGTCAAGCTGAGCAAGGAGCTGGCCAGGCGGGCCACCGGGCGCACCCTGTACATCCTCGACGAGCCGACCACCGGCCTGCACACCGAGGACGTGCGCAAGCTGCTGGAGGTGCTGCACGCCCTGGTCGACCAGGGCAACACGGTGCTGGTGATCGAGCACAACCTGGAGGTGATCAAGACCGCCGACTGGGTGCTGGACCTGGGCCCGGAGGGCGGCGACGGCGGCGGGCGGATCGTCGCCGCCGGCACGCCGGAGGACATCGCCGCCGCGCCGGACAGCCATACCGGCCGCTTCCTGGCGCCGCTGCTGCCGCCGCCGGCGCGCAAACGCAAGCGTGCCTGAGCGTTGGGAGACATCAGAACAGGAGTCTTTCCCCATGTCAGACCAGCCCCAGACCGTCGGCTTCATCGGCTATGGCGCCATGGCGGTGCTCATGGCCGTGCATGTCCGCGAGGCCGGCTACCGCACGATCGCCTATACGCCGTCGGCCAAGGGCGGCGAGGCGGCCGACGGCTCCGCCATGCTGTCGTCGCCACGGGCGCTGGCCGAGGCGAGCGACGTCGTCCTGGTGTCGGTGCCGAACGACGCCGCGCTGGAGGCCTCGGCCTATGGCGAGGACGGCTTCCTGTCCGGGCTGAGGCGGGGCGGCCTGGTGATCAACACCAGCTCGGTGTCGCCGGACGCGTCGCGCCGGCTGGCCGCGGCGGGAAGCGAGCGGAAGCTCGGCGTGCTCGACGCGGCGGTGTCCGGCAGCACCCCGGAAGCCAAGGCAGGCGAGCTGGTGGTGCTGGTGGGTGGGGAAGCGTCGGACCTGGTTCGGGCCAAGCCGATCCTGGACGCGATCGGCAAGAAGACGGTGCATGTCGGCCCCTCCGGGCAGGGCTCCATCGTCAAGCTGGTGGTCAACGGCATCATGGTGTCCAGCATGGCGGTGATCGCCGAGGCGGTGTCCTATGGACTGGCCGCCGGGCTCGACCGCGACGCGCTGCTGCGAACGCTGGACGGGGTCGCGGTGATCTCGCCGCACCACAAGCGCAAGCTTGCGGCGGCCGGCGCGGGCGACATCGCCCCGCAGTTCCCGGCCTGGCTCGCGCACAAGGATCTTGGCCTGCTGCTGGCCGACGCGGCGGCGCACGGCGTGCCGCTGCCGGCCAACGCGGTGGCGACGCAGCTCCTGTCCCTCACCACCCGCAGCCACGGCAGAGACGACTACTCCGCCGTGCTTCCGGTCGTTGAAGCCTTGGGCGGCGGCTGACCGGACTCCTACCGCTCCAGGAACGTGGCGAAGGCTGCCGCGTGGTCGGGATGCCAGCGCGACAGCGGCGGGCGGTTCCCGACGATGTCGCCGGCCGCCCACAGGATGCGCTTCTCGTCCAGCGCGCGGGTCACGTCGTTGTCCGGGCAGAGGATGTAGAAGTCGCCGTGCCCGAGCCGCTCCAGCATGAAGTCGACCGTCTGCTCCGGGGTCCAGGCGGCCGGCGGCTTCTCGGTGCGCCCGTTGGCGGTGAGCGGGGTCCACACGAAGCCGGGGATCAGCAGGTGCGCCGTCACCGCGCAGCCCGGACGGTTGCGCAGGTCGTGCTGCACCGCCTCGGCGAACGCCTTCACCCCCGCCTTGGCGACGTTGTAGGCGGGATCGCCCGGCGGCGTGGTGATGCCCTGCTTGGAACCGGTGATCACCACCAGCCCGGGGCCGCCCGCCGACAGCAGGCCGGGCAGGAAGGCGTGGACGGTGTCGATCACGCCGTGGAGGTTGACGGCAAGGATGCGGGTCCAGCCGTCGGCGTCGCCGAGGATGGCGCTTCCTGGCTGGACCGCGGCGTTGGCCATCACCACGTCGACCCGGCCGAACCGGCTGGACACCGCATCCACCAGCGTCGCCAGCGAGGCGCGCGAGGCGACGTCGGTCTCGACCGCCAGCACCGCCTCGTCGCCGCACGGCGCGATGGCGGCGACGGTTGTTGCCGCCGCCGCCAGCGTGGCTCCGGGCCGGTCGGCGACGACCACCGACAGGCCCATCGCGGCGAAGCGCCGACAGGCCGCGAGGCCGATGCCGGACGCACCGCCGGTCACCACCGCCACGTGAAGCGGCTTCAACGCGTCCACAGTCATCGGCTCGTCCTCGCAACCTCGTCCGGCCTGATGTAGCAGCCCGTTGCACCGGAGGTGAACAGCCGGAGGGCGGACGGTTCATCTCGTTCCGGTGATGCTCCCGGCGTGGGTCGGCCGGACGCCGGCGCCGGCTGTCAGCCGGGCAGCATCGAGGCGGCCAGCACCGCGAAACGGTCGCCGAGGCCGCGGTCGCGCGGCGCGGGCGGACCGTCATCCCGCGCCAGGTCGCGCCGGGCCAGGACCAGCGGCAGCAGCGCCGCGCGCTGGGCGCCGGGCAGGGAGGAACCGTCCGCCTCGCGCAGGAACGCGTTTCCTTCCCGCTTCAGCGCGTCGCACAGCCTCGGCAGCGCCGCCGCATCCTGTACCAGCCGCTCCTGCGAGGTTCCGGCCTGGTCCAGCATCTCCTCGGGCATGGGGCAGCGTCCGGACGCCAGGACTGCCGGCAGGTGCCGGCGCAGCGCCCCGGTGCCATAGGCCGCCCCCACGGCCGCCAGCCTGGTCTCGTGTTCCGGCGCGACCCCCAGCACCTGGCCGATCGCCTGCTGCACGCCGCCGGCGCCCGACCTCATCGCCGACCGCCATTCCGCCAGCGTCCGCATCCCGTCCGCTTCCGACTCGCGCGCCGACACCAGCCCGAGCAGCGTGTCCGGCCGTACCGTGCCGTCGTCGAGCAGCGCCCGCAGCCGAGTCGCCACCGGCTGCGCATGCCAGTCGCTCCGGCTCCCTTCCACCACCTCGTGCCACCACTGCAGCCGGATCAGGGCGGCGACCGGCCCGCTGCCTGACCGCGACGGCATCTCGAGCGCCCGGACCAGCTCGTGGTTGAAGGCGATCAGCGTGAACAACGCGTCCCGCTTCGCCGCCGGCGCCGGCAGCGCGGTCAGGAACCGGTCGGGATCGACGCGACGCGCCAACGCGGCCCCGGAACCGGACCCTGCCTTGTCGTCTTTGCACATGGCGCCCAGATGGAGCCGGCCTGGCGGCGCAGCAAGCTGCGAAGGCACGCGCTCGTCGGCCGCGCCGCGGCCAACCCCTACGAGGAGAACATCCCATGGCCTTCGAACTGCCGCCGCTGCCCTACCCCCCGAACGCCCTCGCCGCCCGCGGCATGTGCCAGCAGACGCTGGAGCTGCATCACGGCAAGCACCACCAGGCCTACGTGACCGCCCTGAACGGCTTCGTCGAGAAGAACGAGGCGCTGCAAGGCAAGTCGCTGGACGAGATCGTGACCTTCAGCCACGGCAAGCCGGACATGGCGCCGGTGTTCAACAACGCCGGGCAGCACTGGAACCACATCCTGTTCTGGCAGGGCCTGTCGCCGAACGGCGGCGCCATCCCGGGCAGCCTGGAGAGCAGGATCGTCGCCGACTTCGGCAGCGTCGACGCGTTCAAGGACGCCTTCAAAACCGCTGCCACCACCCAGTTCGGTTCCGGCTGGGCCTGGCTGGTGGCGGGCCCGGACGGCAAGCTCAAGGTGACCAAGACGCCGAACGGCTCCAACCCGCTGGCGGAGGATGCCGGCCGGCCGCTGCTCGGTCTCGACGTCTGGGAGCACTCCTACTACCTCGACTTCCAGAACCGCCGTCCGGACTACGTGACCAACTTCCTCGACAAGCTGGCCAACTACGAGTTCGCCGACGCCCAGCTCAAGGCGGCCTGACCGCCATCCCGGAACGCGCCTGGAACAGGGCCTGCGCCTAGAACAGCAGGCCCTTGCGCAGCATGCCGTGTATGCCCTTCTCGCCGTTCACGGTCTGGGTCACCCGGAAGTCGACCGCCAGCGAGCAGGTCTGGTAGGCCTGCTCGCGCGACCAGGGGATATGGGCGCAGATCAGCGCGATCATCTCCCGCAGCGCCTGCTTCATCGCCTGGTCCAGGTCCTCGTTCAGCCCCATCGTGATCCAGTGGGTCGGCGTTTCGGCACGCGGCATGCGCAGCAGCGGCGCCTCCGGGTTGCCCTTGTGCAGCACGAGCGTGAAGCGGCCGTTCAGGCACATCTCCAGGGCGTTGATGCAGACCTCGCCGTCGCCCTGCAGGCCGTGCCCGTCGCCGGCGGAGAAGTTGGCGCCGGGCACCAGCACCGGCAGGAACAGCGTGCTGCCGGCGACCAGCTCCTTGTTGTCCAGGTTGCCGCCGAACCGGCGCGGCTCCCGGCTCGACAGCCTTCCGTGCCCGGGCGGCGGCGCCACCCCCATGATCCCGAAGAACGGCGACAGGGCGAGTTCCGGTCCCCAGGGCAGGCGGCAGGTATGGCGCTCGCGGTCGACCGGGATGTGGCTCAGGAACCGAGTCGGGAAATCCTCCGGAAGGGTGCCGGCCAGGGGCCGGAAGCCGCAATAGCCCCAGTCGGCGGCCGGTTCCACCGCTTCGATCCGCACCTCCAGCATGTCGCCGGGCTCCGCCCCGCGGACCGCCACCGGCCCGGTCAGGATGTGGCTGCTGATGTGCGCCAGTCCTGCGGCGTGGATCGCCCGCAGCGCCGACGGGGTCGGGAAGGTCCGGATGTCCTGCGGCATCACGTCCAGGCCGCCGGACAGGCACTCCATCGTCACCGTGTCGCCCGGTTCCACCGTCAGCACCGGCGGGATGGCGGCGTCGAACACGCCGAACTGCAGCGTCTGCACTGTGGCGGCGACGTGGTGGATGGTGGCTGCCTGGTCCATGAGCGGTTCTCCTGTGCCAGCCCGAGCGGTTGCGGACCGGACGGTTCGGCGTGGCGTGGCGTGGCGTCGTTCGGATGACGAAGCAAATTGCCGGACGAGGCAAATCCGGGCCATACGCGACGTTGTGTTGCAGCCGACCCGGAAGCCCCGGACCTCCAACCGCCCGAAGGATGCCCGATGAACCAGGTCTCCCCGCCCGCTCCGCCCGAGCTGAAGGCCGGCCAGCAGACCAGGTCGCAGCAGGTGGCGCGCAGCATCCTCGGCGGCGTGCTGGTGCTGCTCGGCCTGTTCACGCTGCGCGACTTCCTGCCCGCCCTGGCCTGGGCGGTGATCTTCGCCATCGCCACCTGGCCGCTCTACGGGCGGGCCAAGCGCCGCTGGCCGCCCGGCAGGCACAACCTCCTCCTGCCGCTCCTGTTCACCGCCATGATCGCGCTGGTGTTCCTGATCCCGATCTCGTTGATCGCGTTCGAGGCCGCGCGCGAGGCGCAGGGCGTGCTGGGCTGGGTGGAGCATGCGCGGCACACCGGCGTGCCGGTGCCGAGCTGGGTGCACCGCCTGCCGGTCGAGAGCGACGCCGCCGCGGCGTGGTGGCAGCAGCACCTATCCACCCCGGACGACGCGTCCGACCTGTTCACCTCCATACGCGCCGGCGGCAACCTGCGCATGACCCGCGAGCTCGGCAGCCAAGTCGCGCATCGCAGCACGCTGTTCGCCTTCAGCATCATCACCCTGTTCTTCCTGTTCCGCGAGGGCGAGACGGTGATCAGGCAGATGCTGGTGGCCAGTCGCCGCGCCTTCGGGGCACGCGGCGAGCGGATCGGCCGGCAGATGGTGGCGTCCGTGCACGGCACCGTCGACGGCCTGGTGCTGGTGGGACTCGGCGAGGGCTTTCTGCTGGGGATCGCCTACGCGATCGCCGGCACGCCGCATCCGACCCTGTTCGGCGTGCTGACCGCGGTCGCCGCCATGATCCCGTTCTGCGCCGTCATCGCGATCGGTCTCGCCTCGGCGCTGGTGCTGGCGCAGGGCTCCACGGCGGCCGCGATCGCGCTGTTCGTGTTCGGCATGATCGTGGTGTTCGCGTCCGACCACTTCGTGAGGCCAGTGCTGATCGGCGGCGCCACCAAGCTGCCATTCCTGTGGGTGCTGCTCGGCATCCTCGGCGGCGTCGAGGTCTGGGGCCTGCTCGGCCTGTTCCTCGGCCCGGCCATCATGGCGGCCCTGATCCTGCTGTGGCGGGAATGGACCGCTCCGGGCGATCCGCTGCAGGAAGCCTGAACAAGCGGTGGTCGGGCAGGCGGGATTCGAACCCACGACCCCCAGTCCCCCAGACTGATGCGCTACCAGGCTGCGCTACTGCCCGCTCGCCTCGCGGCCCGCGGGATGTAGCAGCCCGTTTCGGGAACCGCAATCGGCGGCGGCGGCGAGGCCGGGCGCAGGGGGCTAGCTCGGCAGGCGCTCGCGTATCAGCTCGAGCTCGCCCAGCACCGTGATCAGCGCGTGGCGCAGGCGCCGTACCTCAATCTCCAGCTCGTCCGCCTCGACCACCGTCGGCAGGAGCGGAAGCTCCGCGTCGTCCGGGTCCGGCGGCGCAGGGATGTGCTCCACCGACGTGGGTGGCGGTGCCGGGTCGTCGTCGCCGCGGTCGGCCACGTCCGGCGGCGGCAGGTCGCCGGACAAGGTGCCGTCGCCCTCCCGCAACAGGCGCTGCACGCCCTTGATGGTGTAGCCCTGGATGTAGAGCAGGTCGGAGATGCGGCGCAGCAGGGCGATGTCTTCGGGCCGGTAATAGCGACGGCCGCCGCCCCGCTTCAGCGGCTTGACCTGGGGGAACCGAGTTTCCCAGAAGCGGAGCACGTGCTGCGGGATGTGAAGGTCGTCAGCGACCTCGCTGATGGTGCGGAAGGCGGACGGGCTTTTCTTCGGGCGGCCGGTGCGGTCCGGCGAGGCGTCGCGCGGCTCCTCGTCCTGCCCGAACCCGTCCTCGTCCGGCTCGGAGCCCCAGCCGCTGCCCCCGCTCATGCGGCATCGTCCTCGCCGGTCGGCTCGTGGCCGTTGACGCGCGCCTTCAGCACCTGGCTGGGACGGAACACCAGCACGGAACGGGGCAGGATCGGCACTTCCAGGCCGGTCTTGGGATTGCGGCCGATCCGACGGCCCTTCTGCCTGACAGAAAAGGTGCCGAAGCCGCTGATCTTGACCGGATCCCCGGCGGCGAGGGCGAGCGCCAGCTGCTCCAGCACCGCTTCCAGCAACGCCGCCGACTCGTTCCGCGACAGGCCCACCTGGGTATAGATGTGCTCCGCCAGGCTGGCTCTGGTCACGGTACTCATGACGCGACCGTAAGCAAGGCCGCAACAGCCGTCAAACCAGCGTTTATCCTGGCACCCGCTGTTCCGGATCGTGAGCTGTGGTGAGCGAGCTCTTGTTGTTGCAGGAGAAACCCGAACGACCGGTGCATTTACGAACCGATCGGCGGTGGTGTCCGGCGGTGTCCGGAGATGCGTCCGTCCCGAGGTGTCTCCCGGACGCTACAACCGAATACCTACACGCGCAGCAACGCCGAGCCCCAGGTGAGGCCGCCGCCGAGCGCCTCCATCAGCACCAGGTCGCCGGATCGGATGCGGCCATCGCCGATCGCCTCGGCGAAGGCGAGCGGAATGGAGGCCGCCGAGGTGTTGGCATGACGGTCCACCGTGACCACCACCCGCTCCGGCGGCAGGCCCAGCTTGCGGCCGATCCCGTCGATGATCCGCTTGTTGGCCTGGTGCGGCACCAGCCAGTCCACGTCGGCATAGGCGAGCCCGTTGGCCGCCAGCGCTTCGTCCACCGCTCCGGCCAGCTTGGACACCGCGTGGCGGAAGATCTCGCGGCCGTTCATGCGCAGGTGACCGGTCGCCTCGTCCCGGCCGGCCCAGCCGTCGACATACAGCAGGTCGCCGGTGCTGCCGTCCGAATGCAGGTGGGTCGACAGCAGCCCGGGCCCGTCCGACGGCCCGGCCCGCAGCACCACGGCGCCGGCGCCGTCGCCGAACAGCACGCAGGTGCCGCGGTCGTGCCAGTCCAGCAGGCGCGAGAACACTTCCGCGCCGATCACGAGCACGGTCCGGGCCTGGCCGGAGCGGATCAGCGCGTCGGCCATCGACAGGGCGTAGATGAAGCCGCTGCAGGCCGCGGACAGGTCGAAGGCGTAGCCGCCGGTCATGCCCAGTGCCGCCTGTACGCGCACCGCGGTGGCGGGAAACGGCTGGTCCGGGGTGCTGGTCGCCAGCAGCACCGCGTCGACCTGCCGCGCCTCCACCCCTGCGGCCGACAGCGCCGCACGGGCCGCCGCGGCGGCCATGAAGGCGCAGGTCTCGTGCGAGCCCGCCAGGTAGCGCTGGGCGATGCCGGTGCGCTCGCGGATCCAGGCATCCGAGGTGTCGATCCGGGAGGCGAGCT
Organism: uncultured Acetobacteraceae bacterium; assembly: GCA_964249915.1. Taxonomy (GTDB): domain Bacteria; phylum Pseudomonadota; class Alphaproteobacteria; order Acetobacterales; family Acetobacteraceae; genus Lichenicola. The sequence continues at coordinate 11,324 of CAXUEL010000004.1, forward strand.
CGTCGTTGCTGACGACCCGTTCCGGAAGATAGGTGCCGGCGCCGAGGAAGGTGGAGCGGAACGACATGAAGGTCCGTCGGTTCGTTGTGCGGCTGTCGAGGGAGCGGCCGTGGCGTGAACCCCTGCCGCGGCGGGGTTCAGCCGGTGGCGGCCAGGCGGCCGGCCGCCGCGGTTCCGGCGGCCCCGGCCGGGTCGAGGACGGGCACGGCGGAAGCGAGGGAAAGGTCCGGGGCGGCGGCAGCCGGCATGGCCGGCTCCGATGCCGCCGGGTGTGGCGGCAGCGCCGGCTGCGCCACCGCCGGCTTCGGCACCGCGGCATGCTCCGGCTTCGCGCCGAGCTCGGCCACGCCGGCGCGTATCCGGTCGTTGAAGCGATGCGTCACCATGTCCATGGCCACGTCGATCGCGTGGGCGAAGGCTTCCGCGTCGGCGCCGCCGTGCGACTTCACCACCACCCCGTTCAGACCGACCAGCACGGCGCCGTTGTAGCGCCGCGGGTCGAGCCACTCGCGCATCCGGTCCAGGCCGGGGCGCGCCAGCACGTAGCCCAGCCGCGACATCATGCTGGCGTTGAACACTTGCCGCAGCAAGGTGCCGGCCAGCTTCAGCGCCCCTTCCCCGGTCTTCAAGGCGACGTTGCCGGTGAAGCCGTCCGTGACCACGACGTCGGTGGTGCCGGCGGTGATGTCGTGCCCCTCGACGAAGCCGTGGAACTGGCCGCCGATCGGGCTGCCGCGCAGCATCTCGGCCGCCTGACGCAGCCGGTCGTCGCCCTTCATCTGCTCCGAGCCCACGTTGAGCAGGCCGATGCTGGGCGACGGCAGCCCGAGCACGACGCGGGCGAAGGCCTCGCCCATCACCGCGAACTCGACCAGGTTGCGGCTGTCGCAGGCGACGTTGGCGCCGAGGTCGAGCATCACCACGTCGCCGCGTGCCGACGGGCTGATCGCCGCCAGCGCCGGCCGGTCGATCCCCGGCATGGTCTTGACCACGATCTTGGCCAGCGCCAGCAACGCGCCCGAGTTGCCGGCCGACACCACGCCCTGCGCCTCGTGCCGCGCCACCGCGACCATCGCCATCCGCATGGAAGAGTCGCGCAGGCGGAGCGCCGCCGTGCCCTTCATCTCGTTGGTGATGACGGTGGCGGTGTGCCGGACCGTGCAGATCGCCCGCGCCGCGTTGCAGCGGGCCAGCAGAGGCCCGAGCCGCGCCTCGTCGCCGATCAGCAGGAACCGGGCGGCCGGATGACGCTCGGCCGCCAGGGCCAGGCCGTCCACGACGACCTCCGGCGCACCGTCCCCGCCCATGGCGTCGACTGCCAGGGAGTAGGTGCCGGCATCCTCGGCCGTCGGATCGTCCGGGACGAGGCTCATCCTGCCCTGCCGGTCGTCCGCCCAGCACGCCTGCCGGAGCAGCCGCGCATCGGGATCAGGCCCCGATCAGGTCCGTACGGCACCCTTCAGCGCCTTGCCGGCCTGCACGACCTCCCGGCCGTCGTAGTGGCCGCAATGGCCGCAGACGTGGTGCGGGCGCTTGAGCTCGCCGCAGTTCGAGCAATCGTTGTGCGCCTCGCGCGGCAGCGCCTGGTGGCTCCGTCGCATGCCGGCACGCGACGGCGAGGTCTTTCTCTTGGGAACAGCCATGGGCCTGAGCCCCTCCAGTTTCGTAACGACAGGCCGTTGCGTGCCGCACAAGGGGTCGCCCGGGAGGACGACGGCGTAGCCAACGCGCGTCAGATGAGCGGCGGCTCCTACCAGAGCTGTCCCGCCTCCGCAAGCGAGGCGGTCGCCGGGGCTGCCGGCGCGTGGCCGGATCGCCGCCGGCTAGTTGTCGTTGCGCCGGAGCGCAGCCAGCGCCGCGAACGGGTTGGGCCGGTCCGGCGTCGCCTCGACCGCTTCCTCGGCCGGCAGGTCGACGCTGCCGATCCCCGGTGGCAGGACCGCCCCCGGCTTGTGCGGATACGGATCGAGCGCCAGCGCCAGCTGCTCGGCCGCCGCCTCGCCCAGGTCGATCGTCCCGCTGCCGTAGGGAAGGTCGTCGTCCTCGTCGGGGTCGAGCGATGCCTCCCCGCGCGTCGCGTCGTCCGGCATCTGCTCGTCCGGCACGAACCGCACCGTGAACCGTTCGGTCACGGTCGCGGTGAACTGGTCCAAGGTGGCGACGCAGATCCGGTCCAGCGTGGCCTGCAACAGCCCGTCCGCCGTCACCCGGCCGGACCGGTCGGCGCCGGACAAGCGGAACCTGCACCGGACGGCCTGCACCGACGGGACGTCGAGGCGTCGCGCGAGCGCCGCGCACTCGGCAGGACTCGCCTCCACGGTGGTGTCCAGGGCGACCGAGCCGGCCTGCATGGTGCCGAGCGTCCTCACCTGGATCCTGCGCGACAGCTCCGGCTGCTGGCTCACCTTCTGTTCCCTCCCGCGGTCGCACCCTGCGGCATCGTGATTGACACCGCCGGACGGTTCGGGCACCCGACGACGGTGTCCCGATCACCACCGACTAGGACATGTCGCGGCATCCGGACAACCGGGCGTCGACCTTCAGGTCAAGGACCGTCGCCCGTCATGCGGACCGTCACCCACACCCAGGCCGCCTGCCGCCTCGGCCTGCTCCTCGGCACCGTCCTGGCCGCGTCGCCGCTGCTGTCCGGCTGCGCCCTGTTCTCGCCGATCCCGACCGAGCGGGGACAGATGGTGGAGAAGGAGGACTACGACAAGCTGGTTCCGGGCACGACCACGCGCGCCGACGTGACCGCCCTGCTCGGCTCGCCGACCGCGCGCGCCACCTTCGACGACAACACCTGGTTCTACATCGGCGAGGTGACGGCGCCGGTGCCGCTGGCGCGACCGAAGATCGACCACCAGCAGGTCCTGGTGCTGAACTTCGACGGCAACGGCACCCTGAAGGGCGTCCGCCGGCTCGACCAGTCCAACGCCCACGACGTCGCCATGGTCGCACGCGTCACCCCGTCGCCGGGCAGCGAGGCATCGTTCATGCAGCAGCTGATCGGCAACGTGGGGCGCTACAACCCGCTCGGCGCTATGGGCGGCGACACCCTGGGCGGCAACAGCCTCGGCGGCCTCGGCAGCAACAACGGCGCCGGCCACGGCGGCGCCGGCAACACCCTGCCCTAGCCGCCCACCGGGCGGCCGGCGCTCAGAACGGCAGCCTGATCCGCGCGCGCAGGCCGCCCAGCGGGCTGCGCTCCAGCCAGATGTCGCCGCCATGCGCGTGGATGATGTCCCGGGCGATGGTCAGGCCGAGCCCGGTGCCGCCGCCCGATCCGCTCTCGAAGGCGCGGAACATCTGCTCCCGCCGGTGGTCGGGGATGCCCGGCCCGTCATCGTCCACCAGCACCACCACCGCGCGCGCCTCCGCCACGGCAGCGAGCGCGATCCGGCCGCCATGCCGGCGCGCGTTCTCCAGCAGGTTGGTCAGCACCCGCCGGATCGCTCCCTGGCGCAGCACGATGTCGGCCATCGGCATCGCGGAAACCGACAGCACCACGGCCCCGGCGCGCACCGCCGCCGCCGCGACCTCCTCCAGCAGGACGGCCAGGCAGACCGGCTCGGCCTGCTCGGCACCCTCGCCGCGGGCGAACGACAGGTAGCCCTCGATCATGCGGTCCATCTCGGCGACGTCGGACACCATGCCGCCGATGTCGGGAACCAGCGACGCCGCGTCCACCCGGCCGCTCTGCGGCAGCATCGCCAGCGTCAGGCGCAGCCGGGTCAGCGGCGTGCGCAGGTCGTGCGACACCCCGGCCAGCATCGCGGTGCGCTGCGCCACGAAGCGCAGGATCCGCTCCTGCATCCGGTTGAAGGCGCCGGCCGCCTTGCGCACCTCCTGCGCGCCTTCCGGCCTGATCGGGCCGGGGTCGCGCCCCATGCCGAACGCTTCCGCCGCCCGCGCCAGCCGGCGGATCGCCCTCACCTGGTTGCGCATGAACAGGGCGGCGATGCCGAACAACAGCAGCGCGCTGCCCGCCACCCAGGTCACGAAGATCCAGATCGGGCCGACGTCCAGCCGCTTGCGCGGCGCCGCCACGTCCAGCACCCCGTCGGGAAGCTGGATGTGGATCGCCACCGTGTGCGGATCGGAGATCCAGTCGACGCTGAACGGCAGGCCGACCTGCTGCAATGCCGCCGCCAGGTCCTCGTCCATCGGACCGAGCACGTTGGTCGAGCCGCGCGTCAGCAGGTGCGCGTGCGGGCGCATGGTCATGCCGAGCTGGAACTGGGTGGCGGCACTCTGCAGCAGCCAGTCGCGGTCGGCCCGGCGATGGGTGCGCTCCAGCAGCAGCACCGTCTCGGTGACCTCCCCGCTCACCGCGGCGGACAGCCTGCGCGACACCACGTCGAGGTGGCTGCCGTAGAACAGCTCCAGCGAGATGCCCTCCGTCACCAGCAGCGGGATCAGCAGGATCAGCAGCGAGCGGCCGAGCAGGGAGCGCGGCAGCATGCGGCGCATCGGCCGGTCCAGGCGCAGGCGCCAGGGGATCCGGAACCCCCGGCGCGCACCGCTCGCCGCCGGTTCCGGCGGCAGCAGAGGCTGCCCGGCGCGGATCACCGCGACGGCCGCCGGTCAGGTCCCGGGCCGCAGCACGTAGCCGCGGCCGCGCACCGTGTGCAGGAACCGCGGCTCGCGCGGGTCGGCCTCGATGCGCCGGCGCAGCCGCGTCACCTGCACGTCGATCGCCCGCTCGCCGGCCTCGTCCATCTCCAGGGTGCGCGCGATCGCCTCGCGCGACAGCACCTCGCCGGGATGGCGCGCCAGCACCGTGAGCAGCGCCGACTCGCCGCCGGTCAGGTGCACCGCGCCGTCCGCGCCTTCCAGCAGCCCGCGCACCGGGTCGAACTCCATCCCGCCCAGCCGCACCGGACGGCTATTCTCGGTCGACGCCGGCGGCCCGATCCGGCGTAGCAGCGCGCGCAGCCGCAGCAGCAGCTCGCGCGGCTCGAACGGCTTGCCGAGATAATCGTCCGACCCCGCTTCCAGCCCGGCGATCCGGTCCTGCGGCTCGCCGCGGGCGGTCAGCAGCAGGATCGGCATGTCGTGGCCGTCCTCGCGCAGCGCGCGCGTCAGCTGCAGGCCGGTCTCCCCAGGCATGGTCACGTCGAGCACCATCAGGTCCGGCTGCATCGAGCCCAGCAGCCGCCGGGCATCGCCGGCGCTGCCGGCGGTCGAGACCCGGAACCCCTGGCCGAGCAGGTAGCGCTGCAGCAGGCCGCGCAGCGGCGCGTCGTCGTCCACCACCAGGACGTGGGCCGCCTCCGCGTCGGTCCCGCCCATCAGCCGGCGCTCCGGCGCAGCACCGGCGGCGGCGTCTCCTGCGGCTCCAGCAGGCGTCGCGTGTCCTCGTCCATCACCCCGCGCATGACGCGCCGGAACCCGTCCACCGCGGTGCCGCCGGCGTCGCGATAGGCCGACACCATGCGCTCGCGCTGCCGCTCGAACAGCCGGCGCTCCAAAGCGCGGCCGGCCTCGGTCAGGCTCAGCAGCCGCTGCCGCCGGTCGCGCGGCCCGGGCACCTGCAGCACGTAGCCGCGCGCGAGCAGCTCGCCCAGCACGCGCGCCAGGCTCTGCTTGGTGATCCGCAGCAGCGCCAGCAGCTCGCTCACCGCGATTCCGGACCGGCGCCCGACGAAGTGCAGCGCGCGGTGATGCGCCCGACCGAGCCCGAGCTCTGCCAGGATCGCGTCCGCCGACGCGGTCAGGTCGCGATAGGCGAAGAAGAACAGGTCCTGCGCCAGGCGCATCTGCTCCTCGCGCAGGAACAGCAGCCCGGTGCCGGCGCCGTGCTCGCCCTGCCCGCCCGGACGGGGGGTCCCCAGCCCGTGCGGACCCGTCTTCTGCTCCATTCCCATCCGCCCGATGCAGCCCTGCGCGGCCGCAGTTAAGACAGCTTCATTGACTTAATGGAAGCGGCCTTTTAGGCATCCCGAGGCGCTGGCAGAAGGACACCGTGCATGACCCTGGTTCCGTTCGACGACCGCGACGGCTCGATCTGGTGGGACGGAAAGCTGATCCCCTGGCGCGACGCCAAGCTGCACGTGCTGTCGCACGGTCTGCACTACGCCAGCGCGGTGTTCGAGGGCGAGCGGGCCTATTCGGGTCACATCTTCAAGCTGCGCGAGCACACCGACCGGCTGATCGAGAGCGGCCGCATCCTCGGCTTCGAGATCCCCTACTCCGGCGACCAGATCGACGACGCCTGCCGGCTGGTGCTGGCCGAAAGCGGGCTGACCGACGCCTACATCCGGCCGCTCGCCTGGCGCGGCGCGGAGCAGCTTTCGGTGTCGGCGCAGCAGACCAGCATCCACCTGATGGTGGCGGTGTGGGCCTGGCCGAACCTGTTCGGCGCCGACCGGATGAAGGGGGTGCGGCTCGGCATGGGCGCCTGGAAGCGGCCGCATCCCGAGACCGCGCCGATCCGCTCCAAGGCGGCCGGGCTGTACATGATCGGCACCATGTCAAAGCACGCGGCCGAGGCGGAAGGCTTCAACGACGCGCTGATGCTGGACTGGCGAGGCCAGGTGTCGGAGGCCACGGGGGCCAACATCTTCTTCGTTATGGACGGCGCGCTGCACACGCCGATCCCGGACTGCTTCCTCGACGGCATCACCCGTCGCACGGTGATCGCGCTGGCGCACCGCCGGCAGATCCCGGTGGTCGAGCGGGTGATCATGCCGGACGAGATGGCGAAGGCCGCGGAGGTGTTCCTGGCCGGCAGCGCCGCCGAGGTGACGCCGGTGCGGCAGATCGGCACGCTCCACTTCTCGCCCGGCCCGATCACCGAAACGCTGCTGCGCGACTACGAGGCGCTGGTGCGCATGTCGCCGGACGAGGTGCGGACCCGGCTCGCCGCCTGATCCGCCCGCGTCAGCCGGCGGGCGACAGGCGCCGACCGAGGCGGCCGATGCGGGCCACGTCCGCCAGCCGGCGGTCCAGGAACGCCTCGGTGTCCGGACCGGCGCCGCGACGCAGCCAGTAGAGCAGCGTCGCGGAGTACACCCCTGCCAGCAGCGCGCGCTTGCTGTACCAGCCGAACCCGGTGGCGGTGTCGCCGGCCGCCAGCCAGAGCGCGTCCACGGTGCGAAAAAGGCTGCGGGCGGCGGCGGGCCGGTTGCCCGGCAGCGACAACAGCGACAGGCCGCGGCGGACCGCCTCGCGGTCCGGCTCCGCCTGGTCCAGGCGCGCCAGCAGCAGCGCCCGCACCCGACGGCTCAGCCTGGGCTCGGCGGTCGGCGTGGCGGCCATGGCGGCGTCGGCGAGCGCGCTGTGGGCTTCCACCATCTCCACCGGACCGCCGGGGAACAGCAGGTCGGCATCCGGTCCGGCGGCCTGCCGGAGCGCGCGCACGGTCCAGCCGAGCTCCGACACCAGCGGCAGCATCGCCCGGATCGCCTCGTCGCGGGCCGCGTCCGGTTCCAACGGCGGCGCGAACCCGTTGTTCGCCAGGTCGAGCAGCGCCGACACGCCGCCGGCCAGCGGAACCGCCGACCTCAGGACCATGGCCATGCGGGTCACGCGACCACACCCATGCCGAAGCGGGCGTATTCGGTCTCGAAGCCGAGCCGGGTCAGGTCGGTCATGCGCATCGGGTACAGGATGCCGTCCAGGTGGTCCTGCTCGTGCTGCAGCACCACCGCCAGGAAGCCGGACGCCTCGCCGGACACCGGTCGGCCGTGCCGGTCCAGCCCCTCGTAGCGGATGCGTGCCGGCCGCGGCACCGCGCCGCGCAGGCCGGGGATCGACAGGCAGCCCTCAGTCTGGGTCGACATCTCGTCGCCGATCGGGGTCAGCACCGGGTTGATCAGCGCGTCCACCTCGCGCGGCGGGTCGTCGGGGCCGGCGCTGCGCTGCGCCGGCACGTGGTAGACGAACAGCCGCAGCGGCACGTGCACCTGGGGTGCGGCGAGCCCGGCGCCGGCCGCGTCGTGCATGGTCTCGATCATGTCCTCGATCAGCTGCCCGATTGCCGGCGAGGCGGGGTCCCGCACCGGCTCCGCGCGTCCCAGCAGCACCGGATGACCCATGCGCGCGATCTTCAACAAGGCCATGACGATCATCCTCGATGGGGAACGGGCGGCCCGACGCGACGCCGCTTCCGTCCCGGAGCGATTGTGCACCGGGACGGCGTCGTGCTATAGCCCCCGGCTCTTCGGATCCCGCGTCGGCGGTGTCCGGACCAGACACGTCGGCGCCCCCCAATGCGGCGCTGGACACCCGATCAGGAGTGTAAGGCACAGTGCAGGTTCTCGTTCGCGACAACAACGTCGACCAGGCGCTCAAGGCGCTCAAGAAGAAGATGCAGCGCGAAGGCATCTTCCGCGAGATGAAGCTGCGCCGGCACTACGAGAAGCCATCCGAGCGCCGCGCCCGCGAGGCGGCCGAGGCCGTGCGCCGCGCCCGCAAGATGGAGCGCAAGCGCCTGGAGCGCGAGGGCTTCTGACAGCCCAACCTACGGGACGCCCATCGGGCCGCAACCGGATCATCCCGGCTGCGGCCTTTTTCTTGAGGCGGCCGGTGCGTCAGGCAACCAGCTTGTCCAGTTCGCGCAACACCGCCTCGCCCATCACCACGGTGCCGACGCGGGCCTTGCCCGGGCTCATGATGTCGGCGGTGCGCAGGCCGGTGCCGAGCACGTTGACGCAGGCGTGCTCGACCAGGCGGGCCTCGTCGTCGAGGCCGAAGGAATAGCGCAGCAGCATCGCCAGGCTGAGGATCTGCGCCAGCGGGTTGGCTTGGCCGAGGCCTGCGATGTCGGGGGCGCTGCCATGGATCGGCTCGTACAGCGCCGGCCGCCGCCCGTCCGGGCCGAGCGTGCCGAGCGTGGCCGAGGGCAGCATGCCGAGGCTGCCGGTCAGCATGGAGGCGAGGTCCGACAGCAGGTCGCCGAAGAGGTTGCCGGTGACGATCACGTCGAACTGGCGCGGGTTGCGCACCAGCTGCATGGCGCAGTTGTCGGCCAGCATGTGGGTCAGCGCCACGTCGGGATAGTCGCGCGCCTGCAACGCGGTGACCACCTGCCGCCACAGCAGCCCGCTTTCCATCACGTTGCTCTTCTCCACCGAGCACACGGCGTTGCCGCGCTGGCGCGCCAGCTCGAACGCCACGCGGGCCACGCGCTCGATCTCCGCGGTG
>CAXUEL010000004.1:20480-20765 GCA_964249915.1 uncultured Acetobacteraceae bacterium
TGTAGACCTCGGTGTTCACGCCGCGCCGCGAGCCGTCCGGCATCGTCTCGATGCCGCGCGGGGTGCCGAAATAGATGCCGCCGACGGTCTCGCGCACGATCATGATGTCGAGGCCGCGCACCACCTCGGGCTTCAGCGTGCTGGACTCGACCAGCGGGTCGAGCACGGTGGCCGGGCGCAGGTTGGCGAACAGGCCGAGCTCCTGGCGCAGGCGCAGGATCGCCACCTCGGGCCGGTTCTCGAAGGCGACCGTGTCCCAGCCGGGACCGCCCACCGCGCCGAACA
>CAXUEL010000004.1:20775-46066 GCA_964249915.1 uncultured Acetobacteraceae bacterium
CCGGCGCGCGCCGCCTCGATCACCGAGTCGCGGATCGGCACGCCGTGCACGTCGATCGAGGCGCCGCCGACCAGGTCCTCGCTGATGTCGAAGCTGATGCCGCGGCGTCGGCCCAGCCAGCCGACCACCCGCCCCGCCTCGCGCATCACCTCCGGCCCGATCCCGTCGCCGGGCAGTACCAGCAGCTTCTTGTTCAGCACCATGCGCGGTGGGTGTCCTGCGGGAGGAAGGGCGTCAGGTGACGGCGATGCCGTGCATCCAGGGCTTGGACTGCACGCGCTCCTGCTCGAAGCGGTCGATCGCGCTCTCGTGCTGCAGGGTCTGGCCGATGTCGTCCAGGCCCTCCAGCAGCAGGTGCCGGCGCAGCGGATCGACCGTGAACGGCACCTCCTGCCCGTCCGGACGCACCACCACCTGCCGCTGGAGGTCCACCGTCAGACGGCTGTTGGCGCCGCCGGCCGCGTCCTGCATCAGCAGGTCGCAGGTTTCGCGCGGCAGCTGGATCGGCAGGATGCCGTTCTTGAAGCAGTTGTTGTGGAAGATGTCGGCGAAGGAGGGCGCGATCACGCAGCGCAGGCCGAAATCCAGCAGCGCCCAGGGCGCGTGCTCGCGCGACGAGCCGCAGCCGAAGTTCTCGTGGGTGATCAGGATCTGCGCCGTGCGGTACGGCTCGCGGTTGAGCACGAAGTCGGGCTTCTCCGACCCGTCGGCGTTGTAGCGCAGGGCGTCGAACGCGTTCCGTCCCAGGCCGGTGCGGCCGATCGTCTTGAGGAACCGGGACGGGATGATCTTGTCGGTGTCGACGTTGGCCTGCGGCAGGGGTGCTGCGACCGCGGTCAGCACCGTGAACGGCTGCATCACACCAGCTCCCGCACGTCGGTGAGGCGGCCGGTCACCGCCGCCGCCGCCGCCATCGCCGGCGACAGGAGGTGGGTGCGTCCGCCCGGACCCTGGCGGCCCTCGAAGTTGCGGTTGGAAGTCGAGGCGCAGCGCTGCCCGGGGGTCAGCTTGTCCGGGTTCATGCCCAGGCACATCGAGCAGCCGGCCTCGCGCCACTCGAAGCCGGCGTCGAGGAACACCCGGTCGAGGCCCTCCTGTTCCGCCTGCCACTTCACCAGGCCGGAGCCCGGCACCACCATGGCGCGCACGCCGGGCGCCACGTGCCGGCCGGCCACCACCCGTGCCGCATCCCGCATGTCCTCGATCCGGCCGTTGGTGCAGGAGCCGATGAACACGGCGTCGACCGCCACCTCGGACAGCTTCTGGCCGGCGGTGAGACCCATGTAGTCCAGCATGCGCTGCATCTGCGCAGCCCGCGCCGCGTCGGCTGCGGTGGCGGGATCGGGCACGGTGCCGGTGATCGCGACCACGTCCTCGGGGCTGGTGCCCCAGGTGACGAGCGGGGTGATCGCGGCGGCGTCCAGCTCGACCACGGCGTCGTAGCGGGCGTCCGGGTCGGAGGCCAAGGTGCGCCAGTAGGCGACGGCCTGGGCGAAGGCCTCGCCCTTGGGGGCGTACGGACGGCCCTCGACATAGGAGAAAGTGCTATCATCAGGTGCTATCAGGCCGGCCCGGGCGCCGGCCTCGATCGACATGTTGCAGATCGTCATGCGGCCGGCCATGTCGAGGCCGCGGATCGCGGAGCCGGTGAACTCGATCACGTGGCCGGTGCCGCCGGCGGTGCCGATGCGGCCGATGATGGCCAGCATCACGTCCTTGGCGGTCACGCCGGGGGCGAGCGTGCCCTCCACCGACACCTTCATGTTCTTCGCCGGCTTCTGCAGCAGGGTCTGGGTGGCCATCACGTGCTCGACCTCGGAGGTGCCGATGCCGAACGCGAGCGCGCCGAGCGCGCCGTGGGTGGAGGTGTGGCTGTCGCCGCAAACGATCGTCATGCCGGGCAGGGACAGGCCCTGCTCCGGGCCGATGATGTGCACGATGCCCTGCTCGCGCGAGGCGAGCGGGAAATAGGGCACGCCGAACTCGAGGACGTTGCGCTCCAGCGTCTCGACCTGGAGCCGGCTCTGCGGCTCGGCGATCGGGACCGAGCGGTCGGTGGTGGGAACGTTGTGGTCCACCACCGCGACCGTGGCGTCCGGGCGGCGCAGGCGGCGTCCGGCGGCGCGCAGGCCCTCGAACGCCTGCGGGCTGGTCACCTCGTGGACGAGGTGGCGGTCGATGTAGAGGATCGCCGTGCCGTCGGCGAGACGGTCCACGACGTGCGCGGCCCAGATCTTGTCGAACAAGGTCGGCATGGCGATCCTTCTCCCCGGAAAGCTTACTCGGCGGCGGCGGTCGGCGCGAGCTCGCGCGCCTTCTCGGCGATGCGGGCGGACTTGCCGCGGCGGCCGCGCAGGTAATACAGCTTCGCGCGGCGCACGTCGCCACGGCGCACCACGAAGATCTCCGAGATGGTCGGCGCGTAGAGCGGGAATACGCGCTCCACCCCCTCGCCGTAGGAGATCTTGCGCACGGTGAAGTTGCTGCCCAGGCCCTTGTTGGAGCGGGCGATCACCACACCCTCGTAGGCCTGCACGCGGGTGCGCTCGCCTTCCACCACCTTCACCGACACGCGCACGGTGTCTCCCGGGGCGAAGCGGGGCACGGCGCGGGCCTCGGTGAGGCGGGCGATCTGCTCGGCCTCGTACTGCTGGATGACGTTCATGGGTGGAACTCCTTGGAACAATCGGCTGTGGCGGTTCGGGCGGCCCACAGGTCGGGGCGGCGCGTGCGGGTCGCCTCCCTCGCCTGCGCGTCCCGCCAGGCGGCAATGGCGGCGTGGTGGCCGGACAGCAGGACCGGCGGGACCGCCCGCCCCTGCCAGTCGGCGGGCCTGGTGTAGTGCGGGTATTCCAGCAGGCCGTCCGCGAAGCTTTCCTCGGCGGCGCTGTGTCCGGAGCCCATCACGCCGGGGAGCAGGCGGACGCAGGCGTCGAGCAGGACCAGGGCGGCGGGCTCGCCGCCGGACAGCACGTAGTCGCCGATGCTGAGCTGCTCGGCGTCGCGGGCGTCGAGCACGCGCTCGTCCACGCCCTCGAAGCGGCCGCACAGCACCGTGACGCCGGAGCCCGCGGCCAGGCGGCGGATGTCGGCCTGCCGCAGCGGGCGGCCACGGGGGGTGAGGTAGACCAGGGGCAGCGGGTCGCTGCCGGCGGTGGCGGCGATCGCGGCGTCCACCACGTCGGGGCGCATGACCATGCCGGCGCCGCCGCCGAACGGGGTGTCGTCCACGGCGCGGTGACGGCCGAGGCCGTGCCGGCGCAGGTCGTGGGTATGCAGCGACCAGATGCCCCCGGCCAGCGCGCGCCCCGCCAGGGAATGGCCGAGCGGCCCGGGAAACATGTCCGGGAACAGGGTGAGGATCGTGGCCCGCCAGCTCATGACGCGGCCTGCATGGGCGCTTCCGGGGGCGCTTCCGGGGGCGCTGCGGGAGGCGCCGCGAGCGACTCGTCCGGAACCTCGATCTCGTCGGGCATCGCCACCACGACCCGGCCGGCGGCGAGCTCGACCTCGGGCACGCACAGCCGGGTGAACGGCAGCAGCACGGTGCGGCCTTCCTCGCCGAGCTCCAGGATCGGCCCGGCGCCATAGTCGTGCACCGCCAGAACGGTGCCGACCGGTCGATCGCCGGTGGTGGTGCGCTCGACCGCGCGCAGGCCGACCAGGTCGGCGAGGTAGAACTCGTCCGGGTCCGGCTCCGGCAGGCGGTCGCGGTCGACGAACAGGCGGCGGTTGACCAGATGGGCCGCCTCGTCGCGGTCGCGCAGCGTCCGGCCGGCGGCGTCGGCCAGCTCGGCGATGCCGTCGCCGCGCCAGCGCAGGGTCCAGGATTGTCCGCGGTCGTCCGACAGGGTGCCATAGGCGGCGAGGTCGGCCGGCACGGCGGCGTAGCTGTGCACGCGCAGGAGCCCGCGCACGCCGTGCGGCCGTCCCACCACGCCCATCAGGATGCGCCGTTCGTCCATCGCCCGGCCGGTCGTGCCCGCGGCGTCCGGATCAGGCCGACGCGGCGGCGTTGGCGGCGGCGCGCTCCTGCGCCTTCTTCTTCGGCGCGGACTGCTTCGGCTGCTCGCGATAGGCCGGCATCGCGGTCAGGCCGGCATGGCCGAGGAAGCGGGCGACGCGGTCGGTCGGCAGGGCGCCCTGGCTCATCCAGTGCAGGATGCGCTCGCCGGCGAGGTGAACGCGGTCGTCGTGCTCGGCCGGAAGCATCGGGTTGTAGCTGCCCACCTTCTCGATGAAGCGGCCATCACGCGGCGAGCGGCTGTCTGCCACCACGATGTGGTAGTATGGACGCTTCTTGGCGCCGGCGCGGGCGAGACGGATCTTGAGGCTCATCCTGAGATTCCTGTTCTAAGACGCTGATATTGAACTAATGCGGCCGGTGCGGCGGCATGCCGCCGGGCGGACGGCCCTGCGGCATCAGGGCGGACAGCCCGTGCCGCATCAGGCCCTTGGCGCCCAGCTTGTTGATCCGCTTCATCATGGTCGACATGTCGTCGAACTGCTTCAGCAGGCGGTTCACGTCCTGCACCGAAGAGCCTGATCCTGCGGCGATCCGCTTCTTGCGCGACGCCTTGATGATCTCCGGGGTGCGCCGCTCCGCCCTGGTCATCGACGAGATGATCGCGGTGTGACGCTTCAGGATCGAGGTGTCGAGGTCCTTGTTCCCGAGCTGGTCCTTCAGCTTGCCCATGCCGGGCAGCATGTCGAGGATGCCGCCGATCGAGCCCAGCTTGTTGATCTGCCTGATCTGCGCGGCGTAGTCGTCCAGGTCGAACTTGCCGCGCATCATCTTGAGCGCGAGCTTCTCCGTCTCCTCCTGGTCCAGCGTCTCCGACGCCTTTTCCACCAGGCCGGCGAGGTCGCCGAGGCCGAGGATGCGGCCGGCGACGCGTTCGGGATGGAAGTCCTCCAGCGCGTCGAGCTTCTCGCCGGAGCCGGTCAGCTTGATCGGCGCGCCGGTGATGTGGCGCATGGACAGGGCGGCACCGCCGCGGGCGTCGCCGTCCATGCGGGTCATGACGATGCCGGTGACGCCGACCGCCTCGTTGAACGCCTTGGCGGTGTTGACCGCGTCCTGGCCGGTCATGGCGTCGACCACCAGCAGCGTCTCGGCCGGGCTGGTGGCGGCGCGGATCTCGCGCACCTCGGCCATCAGCGCCTCGTCGATCGAGAGCCGGCCGGCGGTGTCGAGGATGACCACGTCGTAGCCTTCGCGGCGCCCGGTCTCCATCGCCCGGCGGGCGATCTGCACCGGGGTCTCGCCGGGCACGATCGGCAGCGAGCCGACGCGGGCCTGGGCGGCCAGCTGCTGCAGCTGCAGCTGGGCGGCCGGGCGCTGGGTGTCCAGGCTCGCCAGCAGCACGCGGCGGCGCTCGCGCGCCTGCAGGCGCAGCGCAATCTTGCCCGACGTGGTGGTCTTGCCGGAGCCCTGGAGGCCGACCATCAGGATCGGCACCGGGGCGGCGGCGTTGAGGTTGAGCGGCACCGCGCCGGCGCCGCCGAGCTGGTCGATCAGCACGTCGTTGACGATCTTGGCCACCGCCTGGCCGGGGGAGATGCTGTCCAGCACCTCCTGGCCGACCGCGCGCTCGCGCACCCGGGCGGTGAACTCCTTGACCACGGGCAGCGCCACGTCGGCGTCCAGCATCGCCAGCCGGACCTCGCGCATCGCCTCGACGACGTCGGCCTCCGACAGCACGCCGCGGGTGCGCAGGCGGTCGAACACCCCGGTGAGCCTGCCTGACAGAGCGTCGAACACGATGAGGCCATCCCAAACGAGCAGGCGCCGCTGCGCGAGCCTTCGCGAAGCGACGTGTCTGATCGCCGCGGTGCCTAGACCCGGCCGGCTGGGCTGTCAATCGCGGCACGGCGGAGCCGCCATCTGGCGGGTTGACGTGCGGACCGGGACGGCACCGGGGCGCCGCGATGGACACCGTTCCAGAGGACGCGGATCACGCCGATGGCAGCGCCATCCGACGTCAACCGGAGCGTGAGGACGGCCTGACGGTCAACCGCCCGTCCTGGCTGGCGGCATCGCTGTCGGTCCTGTTCGCCGCCTTACGCCATCGTGCCGAACGGCCGCCTTCGGCCCACGGCCGTTCGTGGTCGCCAGGCAGGCCGAGCTGCTGCGCATCGTGCCGAAGCCGGGGGTGGCCAGCAGCGGGCTGATCCGTCTCGGCCTGCCGGCGGGCCCGTGGGTGACGACGGCCCTGCGCCGGGCGTTGAGGGCGCTTGCGCCGCGGAGGGTCGCGGCAAGGCCGCTACTTCCGGGCGCTGCGGTGCCGCTGCTGCCGCCGCCGATCTTCGCGGCCGGGGCGGTCCTGTTGCCGGGCTGGCCGCAAACGCGACGACGGGCGTTCCCGCCCCTGGCCCTCGACCCGTCCTGGTCCGATGATCCGGGGCCGACCGCGACAAAGGATGACGATGCCCTCCTCCCACGATGCCCATGATCGTCCGCCGCTCGCCGTCGGCATGCTGGCAGCGCTCGGGATCGTCTACGGCGATCTCGGCACCAGCCCGCTCTACACCATGCAGACGGTGCTGGAGACCGCGGGCGGCACGCTGTCGACCGAGTCCGTGCTGGGCGTGCTGTCGCTGATCGTCTGGGCGCTGATCGTGGTGGTGGCGATCAAGTACTGCCTGTTCGTGATGCGCGCCGACAATCGCGGCGAGGGGGGCATCCTGGCGCTGACCGCGCTGGTGACCGGCACCGTGCCGGAGGACGAGGGGGGCAGCACCAGCCGTCCCAACCGCAGCGCCCGCGTCACCGCCGTGCTGCTGACGCTGGGGTTGTTCGGCGGCGCGCTGCTGTACGGCGACGGCATCCTCACCCCGGCGATCTCGGTGCTGAGCGCGCTGGAAGGGGTCAAGGTGGCCACGCCCGCGCTGTCGCACTGGGTGCTGCCGGCGGCCGCGGCGGTGCTGCTCGGACTGTTCGCGCTGCAGCCGTTCGGCACGGCCCGGATCGGCAGCCTGTTCGGGCCGGTCATGCTGCTCTGGTTCGCGGTGATCGGCACCCTGGGGGCGATCGCGACCCTGCGCCACCCCGAGGTGCTGTGGGCGATCGACCCGCGGCACGGCATCCGCTACCTGGCGGGCGGCCACTGGAAGAGCCTCGCCGTGCTGGGCGGCGTGTTCCTGGCGCTGACGGGAGCGGAGGCGCTGTATGCCGACATGGGGCATATCGGCCGGCTGCCGATCCGGATGTCGTGGTACGGGATCGTGCTGCCGGCGCTGCTGCTCTGCTACGCCGGGCAGTCGGCGAGCCTGATCGGGCTGGCCAAGCTGCCGGACAACCCGTTCTACGGCATCATCCCGCACGGGATCTTCGGGGTGGCGATCTGGCCGCTGGTGGTGCTGGCCACCTGCGCCACCATCATCGCCAGCCAGGCGATCATCACCGGGGTGTTCTCCATGACCCGGCAGGCGATCCAGCTCGGCTGGTTCCCCGGCCTCAACATCCGGCAGACCTCGGACAAGGAGTACGGCCAGATCTACGTGCCGGTGGTGAACTGGGTGATGATGGTGTTCACCCTGCTGCTCACGGTCGGGTTCGGCTCCTCGGCGCGTCTGGCCGGCGCCTACGGCATGGCGGTCTCGACCACCATGCTGCTGACCACCGCCCTGCTGTTCTCCTACCTGCGCCACGTCGCACGCTGGAGCGTGGTGGCGGCGCTGGTGCCGGTTTCGGTGTTCCTGGCCATCGACGTGGTGTTCTTCTGCGCCAACCTGCTCAAGATCGCCGATGGCGGCTTCGTGCCGCTGCTGGCCGGCGCCCTGGTGTTCGCCATCATGAGCACCTGGCGGACCGGCGTGGCGGCGCTGCGCGCGTCGGGCACCGAGCAGGTGGTGGCGCCAGAGCGCTTCCTGAAGCGGATCACCGACGGCAAGGTGTCCCGCGTTCCCGGCGCCGCGGTGTTCCTCACCGCGCTGCGCCAGCCGATCCCGCCGAACATGGTCGGGCACGTCGACCAGTTCGGGGCGCTGCACGAGCAGGTGGTGACGCTGACGGTGGCGTTCGAGCAGGTGCCGCGTGTCGCGGCCGAGGAACGGATCACGCTGCAGCGCTACGGCGGCGGGGTGTGGCACGTGATCGCCCGGTTCGGCTTCGTCGAGATCCCGCTGCTGCAGGCGACCCTGGCCGAGGCGACGCATCAGGGCTGCCCGGTGGTGCCGCAGCAGGCGGTGTTCATCGGCGGCCGCGACGAGGTGGTGCGGCGGCCCGACTCCGACGACGGCGGGGCATCGGCCCGGCCGCGCCTCGCCGGGTGGCGCCGGCGCCTGTTCGGGGTCATGTATCGCAACGCGGTGCACCTGGTGGACCGCTTCGACCTCCCGGCCGACCGCTACGTGCAGATCGGCCGGCAGGTCGGGCTCTGACCCGGCGGCCGGGTCCACGGGCTGACCCGACGGGCTGACGCGGATCGGATGCTGGGGTAGTTTGTCCGCCGAACGATCGTCGGCGGACGGGAAAGGATCATCATGGCCTACAAGGTGAACTACAACTTCCAGAAGGCCGAGCGCGACCGGGCCAAGGCGGCGAAGAAGGAAGCCAAGGCGCGCGAGAAGCAGGCCGCCCGCACCGGTGGCACCGAATCGGCGGAGCCGTCGGAGTCGACCCAGGACGCCGAGCCCGACGCGTCGGCGGCGTCGCATCCGGAATAGTCGACGCCGTCCTGCCGGGAGCGCGCCTGCGGATGCGGCGCCGTGCTTTCGGCAGGAGCCGGGCGCGAGCCGGGCCGGTCAGGCGTCCGCGTAGGGGTTCCTGGTTCCGCGCAGCAGCAGCCGGATCGGCGTGCCGGGCATGGCGAAGGTTTCCCGCAGGCCGTTGACCAGGTAGCGCTGGTAGTCCTCCGGCAGCAGCTCGGCGCGGGTGCCGAACAGGATGAAGGTCGGCGGACGCGCCTTGGCCTGGGTCATGTAGCGCAGCTTCAGCCGCCGTCCCTCGACCAGCGGCGGCGTGTGCCGCTCCAGCGCCCCCTCGAACCAGCGGTTCAGCGCCCCGGTCGGCACCCGCTTGTTCCAGATCTCGTGCGCCGCCCGCACCACCGGCAGCAGCTTGTTCACGCCCGCCCCGGTCAGCGCCGAGAACGACACCACCGGGATGCCGCGCATCTGCGACAGCGAGAACTCGATCCGGTCGGAGATCGCCTGCCGGGTGGCGATCCGGTCCTCCACCGCGTCCCACTTGTTCAGCGCCAGCACGCAGCCGCGGCCCTCGCGCTCGATCAGGCGCGCGATCTGCAGGTCCTGGTCGTGCACGCCGAGCGTGGCGTCGATCGCCAGCACCACGATCTCGGCCATCTTCAGCGCCTCCAGCGAGGCGGAGACCGACATCTTCTCGAGCTCCGCCTCGATCCGCGCCTTGCGGCGCAGGCCGGCGGTGTCGACCAGCTCGATCGGGCCGTGGGCGTCGGAGAACTGCACCGACACCGCGTCGCGGGTCAGGCCCGGCTCCGGGCCGGTGATCATCCGCTCCTGGCCGAGCAGCCGGTTGAGCAGCGTCGACTTGCCGGCGTTGGGACGCCCGACGATGGCGAGCCGCAGCGGTCCCGGCGGGCGCGGCGGCAGCACGATCTCGCCGTCCTCGCCCACCTCCTCGATGTCCGGCTCGTCGGCGTCGGGGATCGGCTCGGCCTGCTCCGGCGGCAGGCGGTCGACGATCTCGCTCATCAGGTCGGCCAGGCCCTCGCCGTGCTCGGCCGACACCGCGAGCGGGCTGCCGAGCCCCAGCCGGTAGGCGTCCAGCGCCGCCGCGGTGCCGGCACGGCCTTCCGCCTTGTTGGCGACCAGCAGCACCGGCCGGCCCTGCCGGCGCAGCCAGGCGGCGAAGTGCGAGTCCGCGGGCGTGATGCCGGACCGCGCGTCGATGCAGAACAGCACCAGATCGGCCTCGGCGACGGCGTGCTCGGAGGAGGCGCGCATGCGGCCGTACAGGCTGTCGGGGGCCGCCTCCTCGAGCCCGGCGGTGTCGATCAGGCGCACCCGGCGGCCGCGCAGCAGGGCCTCGGCGTCCTTGCGGTCGCGGGTCACGCCGGGGGTGTCGGAGACGATGGCGCTGCGACGGCCGGACAGCCGGTTGAACAGGGTGGACTTGCCGACGTTCGGACGCCCGGCGATCACCACCACCGGCAGGAGCCGGTACGGCGTGGTGTCGGTCGGCGGCGGCGCCGAGCGGCTGCCGCGCCTCACCGGGGTCCACCGGAAGGACCGGGCTCAGCCATAGGCGGACAGCATGCCGTCCTCGCTGATCGCCAGCATGTGGCCGCCGGCGGCGATCGGCGTCATGGCGATCAGGCTGGACACCTTGGCGGTGTCGCCGAGCCTGCCCGTGACGGCGTCCACCGTGATCATGCCCTGCTTGGGGAAGTCGCTGACGCAGATGAGCTGGCCGTTCGCGAGCAGCGGGCCGCTCCACTCGATCGGCCCCTTGCCCGGCTTGGGGCGCCGGAACCGCGGCAGGGTGGTGACCCAGCGCACGTGGCCGTTGGTCTTGTCGAGGCAGGCGAGCTGCTGGTCCTGGCTCAGCAGGAACAGCCATTCGCCGACCACCACCAGCCCGTCCTTGCCGGCGACGGTGCGCTCCCACAGCCGGCGGCCGGAACGCAGGTCGATCGCGGTCAGCACCTGGCCGACGCTGATCACGTAGGCGGTGCCGTCGGAGATCACCGGCAGGCCGTGCACGGAGGAGAAGTCCAGGATCGAGTTGCGGCCGCCGGTGGTGCCCAGCGTGTCGCTCCACAGCAGCTCGCCGGTCTGGGCGCGGATCGCGGCGATGTCGCCGGAGCCGAAGCCTGCCAGCACCGTGCCGCCGACCACCGCCGGCGCCGGCTGGCCGAACACGATGGTTTCCGAGGCGCTCGCCTGGTACATCCAGAGCTGCCTGCCGGTCGCGGCGTCGAGCGCGAACAGCTTCTCGTCGATGGTGCCGAAGAACATGCGCCCGTCGACCACGGTGGGCGCCGACCGGCCGGGCGTGCCGACGCCGGTGCGCCAGCGGATGGTGCCGTTGGAGGCGTCGAGCGCCAGCGACTCGGCGACACCGTCCACCACGTAGATGGTGCCGTCGGCGAAGGTCAGGCCGCCGCCGACGTTGGAGGAGCGGCTCTTCTTCGGCCTGGTGTCGGTGCGCCAGATCCGTGCGCCGCTGGACAGGTCGAACGCGCCGACCACGCCGTTGGCGTCCATGGCATAGACGCGGCCGTCCGCCACCACCGGCTCCGCCGCCAGCACGCCGCGATCGCCAGCGCCGGTGCCCAAGCGGGCGCTCCAGATCCGGCGCGTGCCGCCGACCCGGGCGTTGGTCGACTCATGGCTCGGCACCCGCCCGGGCTGCTGCCAGTCGGCCTCGATCACCACTCCGGGCAGGCCGATCGGGGTGGTGTCGCTCTCGTCGACGGTGAGGCCGGCGCCGATGCTGAGCACGTCCTCGCGCCGGCCGGCCAGCACCGGCTTCTTGTCGTCCTCGAAGATGCCGCAGCCGGCCAGCGGCAGCGCCAGCACGCCGAGGCCGCCCAGCAGCACCCCGCGCCGGCCGAGCCGCGCGGACAGGGTCGGGGCCTCGTGGGCAGGTTGGTCGCGTGGTTGCATCATCCGCCGGTCTTCGAGGTGTCGAGTGTGTCGAGAAGTCCGCTCGCCCGGGCGCGCTCGCTTTCGGAGGCCGAGCCGTCGGCGGCGAGACGGGTCAGCTTGGCGCGCGCGTCGGCGACGTGGCCGAGGCGCAGGTCGATCAGCGCGTCGGCTTCCAGCGCCAGCAGGTGCCACGGGCTCGCAGGCACGAGGATGTCGCGCAGGCGGGTCTTGAGCAGGCCGGGATCGGCCTCGTCGGCCTGGTGCTGCACCCAGAGCAGGCTGGCCAGGCCGCGCAGGTCGGGGTCGGCGCCGCGGTCCTGCGCCACCTGGTCCCACAGCGCCAGCGCCCGGCGGTGGTCGGTCTTCCAGTCCAACGCCGCCATGCGCAGGCGTGACAGGGTGGCGAAGCCTTCGGGCGCTCGGGCCGCCACCGCGGCGAACTCGCCGACCGCGCGGTTCTGCTCGGGCGTCGGCGGAGCGTCCGGACCGGCCGCGGCCAGCGGGGCGGTGTCGGCATCCTTCTGCGCCGCGAAGTAGGCCCCGGCGACGGACGCGGCACGCTGCTGCTGCCGGTCGTGCAGGTACTGCCACAGCCCGAACACCAGGCCGGCCGCGACCAGGACCGCCAGGCCCACGACCGCCAGGCGACGCGTACGGGCGCGCGTGCGCTCGCCGCGAAGATCCGCGTCGATCTCGCTGAAGATGTCGTCGACCACGATCCAGTCCGATTTCCATAACGCGTGCCGGCTGGCCCGGCCGCATGGCGGCGGACCATAGCGGCGGCGCTCGGTGCGGGCAAACGATGAGCTGCATCGACGGCCGGGCAGCGTTCAGACTTCGTTCATCGCTTGGCGGCAGAATGGCGCCATGAAACGGCACACCGCGCTGCTGCTGATCCCGCTGCTCTGCGCCTTCATGCTGACCTGGCTCGGCGGCTGCGTTCCGGCGACCTTGATCCCGCTCACCGCCGGGGTCGGGGCCGACATCGCCATCTTCCACCGCTCGGTGCCGGACATGGTGTATTCCGCCGTCACCGGACGCGACTGCTCGGTGGTGCGGCTGGACGAGGGGCAAAGCTACTGCCGGCCGGTAGACCCTCCGGTGCCGCCGCAGCCGTACTGCACGCGCAGCCTGGCCGGGGTGGACTGCTGGGCGCATCCCGAGCAGATCCCGGGCCTGCCGATGCAGGTGGCGCAGGGACCGCACGACCTGTCCCCGGAGCAGAACCGGGCGCGGCTGGCGCGCTGGCCGGTCAGCCTGCAGTAGGAACGACGAACCGCGGACTAGCGCTTCGGCGGCTGCAGCTTCGGAGCGCCCGACCGCAGCGCGGCGGTGAGCGTGGAGAAGTTGGCGGCGATCCGCTTCTGCACCGCGCTGCTGGCCGACTGGATCGCGTCGATCCGCGTGCGCGCCTCGTTGCTGATCGCGGTCTGCTCGGTCGTCGCCGCTCTGGACACGCAGGCGTCGAAGCTCCGGGCCGCGCGCCCGTAGGCGGCGACGCGGTCGACGCTCGCGTTGTAGCGGTCGACCGTGGCGGTATCGACCGCGGGCGCCGCCGGCTCGCGGCCGCACTGCCCGGCGGTCCAGCCGGATCCCGGACCGGCCGCGGCGGTCGCCGGCACCGTTGCGCCGCAAACCGCCAGGCCGCACATCATCGCCGGCAGCACGATCCGAATCCCGCCCATCTGCGATCCCTGTCTTCGACGCCGTGCCGGTATCCCGGCGCCGCACGGCAGCGTCAAGCATCGCTGCCGGCGATAGGCACCGGAGAAGGGACCGCCATGGCCGAGGCCATCCGCAACGCCGCGAAGATCCGCCTCGGCACGCTCACCAGCGCCGAGGCCGCGGACCGGCTCGGTGCCGGCGCCACCGTGCTGCTGCCGCTCGGCAGCCTGGAGGACCAGGGGCCGCACGTGCCGATGGGCGACTACCTGCTCGCTGAGCGGATGGCGGAGCTGATCGCCGGCGCCGCGGCTGCAGCCGGGCACGACACGCTGGTGGCCCCGGTGCTGCCGTTCGGCGGCCGCGACTTCTTCGGCAGCCGGGTGGGCGGCATCGCGCTGGAGCAGACCACCCTGCGCCTGGTGCTGCGCGACATGCTGAACGGGCTGCTGCGCCATCACCTGGTCCGGCTGGTCGTGGTCAACGGCCATGGCGGCAACGCCCAGGCGATCCACGACGCGACCCAGGAGATCCTGCTGTCGCGCGGCGTGCTGGTCCCGTGCCTGCACCTGTGGAAGGTGGCGGGCGCGCTGCTGCCGGAGCTGCTGGGAGCGGAGCGGGCGCGACGTTCCGCCGGCCACGGCGCCGACCCGCTGGCCAGCGTGGCGATGCACCTGTTCCCCGAACTGGTCCGTCACGACCTGGTCCCGCCTGCGCCGGCGGCACCGTGCCAGGTCGGCGGCCTGGACGTGACCGGGTTCGGTACCGTCCGGCTGGGCGGGATCGAGATCGGCGTGCCGGTGGAGGTCGGCGACAGCGCGGTGACTGGCGACGCACGCCTGTGCTCGGCCGCGACCGGGGCCGCCATCACCGCCTGGCTGGTCGAGGCAGGCAGCGCGCTGGTCGTCCATCTCGCGCGGCAGCCGCCGGGAGACCGGGTCGGACGCTGATGGGCGTTTCGTGCGGTCACACCGCTCCGGAGCCTCTTGGCCCCGGTCATGTTGCAGTGCACGATAAGCAGCGTCCCGTCCCGGAGCAGCCGCCGCATGACCGAGATCCTGGCGGACGCCCCGCCCGTCCGCACCTCCGTGAGCCCGCCCCATGGGCGCGGCTGGGCGATCCTGGCGCTGGCGGTCGGCGGCTTCGCCATCGGCACCGGCGAGTTCTCCATGATGGGCCTGCTTCCGGCGGTCGCCGGCAGCCTGCATGCGACGGTGCCGCAGGCCGGCCTGCTGATCAGCCTGTATGCGGCGGGCGTCGTGGTCGGCGCGCCGGTGATCACCGTGCTGTGCGCGCGCATGCCGCGGCGCCGGCTGCTGATGGGGATGATGGCGCTGTATGCGCTCGGCAACCTGCTCAGCGCGGCGTCCGACCAGCTGTGGACGGTGGGGCTGTTCCGCTTCCTCAGCGGCCTGCCGCACGGCGCCTTCTTCGGCGTCGCGGCCCTGGTCGCCGCGTCCATGGTTCCCCACGATGAGCGGGCACGGGCGGTCGGGCGGGTGATGCTCGGCCTGACCGCCGCCACCATCATCGGCGCGCCGTTGGCCGCCTGGTGCGGCAGCTTCATCGACTGGCACCTGGCGTACTGGGTCGTGGGCTCGCTGTCGGCGCTCACCGTGGGGCTGCTGGCGGCGTTCCTGCCGGCGATTCCGGCGGCGGACGGCGCGTCGCCCCTGACCGAGCTGGGGGCGCTGGCGCGGCTGCAGGTCTGGCTGGCGCTCGCCACCGGCGCGGTCGGGTTCGGCGGCCTGTTCGCGATCTACACCTTCATCACGCCAGCACTTGCCGCGGTGACGCAGATGGCCCCGGTGGCGATCCCGCTGGTGCTGGTGGTGCTGGGGATCGGCATGGCGCTCGGCAACACCGTCGGCGCCTACTTCGCCGACCGCGCCCTGCGTCGCACCATCCTGGCGATGCTGGTTTGGGACGGGGTGACGGCGCTGTTGTTCGTCCCGGCGCTGCCGCACTGGTGGGCGGTGACCGGCGACGCGTTCCTGATCGGCGCGGGGGTGGCGCTGGCGCCGGCGCTGCAGACGCGGCTGATGGACGTGGCGGCGGACGCGCAGGCGCTGGCTGCGGCGCTCAACCATTCCGCCTTCAACATCTCCAACGGGCTGGGCGCGTTCCTCGCCGGCGCCGCGGTCACCGCGGGCTACGGCTGGTCCTCCGCGGGCGTCGTCGGCGCCGGCATGGCGCTGGCCGGGTTGCTGATCTTCGCGGTGTCGCTGGCGGTGGAGCGGGTCAGGCCGGTCGGCGGCGCCGCAGCGCCAACAGCAAGCCGGCGAGCAGCAGCACCGTGAGGCCGGCCATCAGGCGCAGCAGCTTCAGCACCGCTAGGCTGTAGCGGCCGGTGCCCGGGTCGTAGTGGAAGCAGAGCAGGAGGATGGAGGGCGCGCGCTGCCCGATCGTCCCGGCACGGGCCTGCCGCAGCGCCTCGGCCAGCGCGCCCGGCTGGGTGCCGAGACCGAGCAGGTAGCCGGACACCACGCCGCCCGGCGTCAGCACCACCAGGCCGGCCGGATGCAGGAACTGCTTGAGCTGCGGGTCGTAGCGGCTGCCGTAGCCGATCCCCTGCTCGATCCGCTCGATCGTGGCGGCGCCGGCGGTGGCGTAGTGCCAGCCCGAAGCGGCGCCGGGGAGCGGGTAGCGCGCCATGTCCGCCGCCTTGGCCGCCGCCGCGTTAGACGGGCGCTCGGCCGGATCGATGCTGAGGAACAGCAGGCGGTAGTCGCGCGGCAGCGACAGGCCGGCCGCGGACAAGGCGTGCAGCGCGTCGTCGCGGACCACGCCGCACAGCATCGGGCAGGCGAAGTAGCCGAGGACCAGCACGGTGGGCTTGTTGTCGAGGAGGCGGCCGAGGGTCGCCGCGTGGCCGTCGGAGGCGAGCAACGGCAGGTCCGGGGACAGATGGTTGCCGAGACGCTGGGTGAAGCCGATGCCGCCGGTGTCGGGCGCGGCAGCGGTCAGGAGGCACAAGGACAGCGCCAACAGCAGCCTCCGGCCGAGGCGGCTCACCAGGCGAACCGGGCCAGGGCCCCACGCGGCGGCCCGAGCACGGTGTCGTCGCGCATCACCGGCACCCCGCGCAGGATCGTCGCCACCGGCCAGCCGGTGACGGTCATGCCGTCGAACGGGGTCCAGCCGCAGGGGGTGGCGATCCAGTCGTTGCTGATGGTGCGGCGCGCCTTCATGTCGACCAGCGTGAAGTCGGCATCGTTGCCGGCGGCGATCCGGCCCTTGGCCGTCATGTTGTAGACGCGCGCCGGGCCGGCGGCCATCAGGTCGGCGAGCCGCGACAAGGACAGCCGGCCGGCGTTCACGTGGTCCAGCATCACCGGCACGATGGTCTGCACCCCGGTGAGCCCGGCGGGGCAAGCCGGCCATTCCTTCCGCTTGGCAGCCAGCGGGTGCGGCGCGTGATCGGAGGAGACGGTGTCGACCGTGCCGTCGCGGATCGCGGCCCAGCTCGCCTCGTGGTGCCGGCGGTCGCGGATCGGCGGGTTCATCACCGCGAGGCCGCCCAGGCGCTCGTAGCAGTCGGGCGCCACCTGGGTGAGGTGGTTCACCAGCACCTCGACGGTGGCGAGGTCGCGGAAGTCGCGGAGGTAGTCGAGCTCCTCGGCGGTCGAGACGTGCAGGATGTGCGCAGGCCGGCCGGTGCTGCGGGCGAGCGCCATGATCCGGCGGGTGCCGAGGAACGCGCACTCCTCGTCGCGCCAGATCCGGTGGGTGTCGTAGGGCATGCCGGCATGGAACGAGGGCTTGCGCGCCTGCAGGCGGTATTCGTCCTCGCTGTGGAAGGCGACGCGGCGGCGGCCGGAGCGCATCACCGCCTCGATCCCGGCATCGTCCTCGATCATCAGGTCGCCGGTGGAGCTGCCGGCGAACACCTTGATGGCGCACACCCCTGCCCTGGTCTCGTGCTCGGCCAGCGCCGCGGTGTTGGCGCGGGTGGCGCCGACATAGAAGGCGAAGTCGGTGTAGCTGTGCGTCGACGCGTAGTCCCGCTTCCAGCGCAGCGCGGCGTCGTCGGTGATCGCCGGCCTGGTGTTGGGCATGTCGAACACGGTGGCGATGCCGCCCAGGATCGCCGCCCTTGTGCCGGTCGGGATGGACTCCACCGCCGCGTCGCCGGGGTCGCGCAGGTGCACGTGCGCGTCGATCAGCCCGGGCAGCACGTGCAGGCCGGTGGCGTCCAGCACCTCCGCGGCCTCGTCGTGCGAGGTGGCGGCGAGGGCGGCGATCCGGCCGTCGCGGACGCCGATGTCGGTGCGGGCCTCGCCCCAGGGCAGCACGCAGGTGCCGTTGCGGATGATCAGGTCGTAGTGCATGCGTGCGAGCCTAGCGGATCGCGTGCACGCCCGGGAGGTTCAGGCGCCGCCCCAGTTCATGGTCAGACCCCCGTCCATGGTCCAGGTCTGGCCGGTGACGTAGTCGCCGTCGTCGGAGGCGAGGAACAGGGCCAGCCGAGCGATCTCCTCCGCGTGGCCTTCCCGGCGCCACGGGATCCGGTCCATCGACTTCTGCTTCTTGTCCGGATCGTCCAGCCGGTCCGCGGTCATCGGGGTGGCGATCAGGCCGGGTGCTATGTTGTTGACGTTGATCCGGTGCGGCGCCAGCTCGACGGCGAGGCTGCGGGTGAGCGAGCCGATGCCGGCCTTGGACATGCCGTAGGGGGCGCTGCCGGGCGTCGGCAGGTGCTGCGCCACCGAGCTGATCGTGACGATCCGTCCCTGGCCGCCATGCGCCTTGCGCAGCCGGATGAACTCGCGGCAGCAGA
The DNA here is from genome assembly GCA_964249915.1 of uncultured Acetobacteraceae bacterium. Lineage (GTDB taxonomy): Bacteria > Pseudomonadota > Alphaproteobacteria > Acetobacterales > Acetobacteraceae > Lichenicola. The sequence goes on from CAXUEL010000004.1 coordinate 38,795, forward strand.
ACAGCGGGCCCATGAGGTTGGTCCGCAGCACCAGCTCGAGCATGTCGTCCTCGAGCTCGTCGACCGGGGTGCCGCCCATGCCCTTGCCGGCGTTGTTCACCAGCACGTCGACCACGCCGAGGCCGGCGGCGGCGGCGAACAGCGCCCGCACGTCCGCAGGGCTGCCGACATCGCCCTGCACCACGATGGCCCTGCGGCCGGCAGCCTCCACGCGGCGCTTCGTTTCGGCGGCTCCTTCGGCATCGGTGTGGTAGCCGATGCAGAGGTCGGCCCCTTCGGCCGCGAACAGGGTGGCGATGGCCTGGCCGATCCCGGAATCGGCGCCGGTGACGATGGCGATCCTGCCTTGCAGCTTCATGGCGACTGGAGCTCCCGTTGCAGCTGACGCCCTCAACGCCACGCACGGCACCGTGGTGCAGACACGATGCGGTGTAGCAAGGCGGAGCGGTGCCGCAACCGGAAGCGGCGCCGACCATCCGGTTGCGGCACCGCGCCGCCAGGATAGGATCGGGAACGCAACGCATGGGAGGATCGGGATGTGTGCAGTCGTGAAGGCCGAGCGGGTGCCGCGTGCGCGCATCGCCGTCGCGCATCCGATGCGGCTGGAACCTCGCCGCCGCCGCAACCGGTTGCGGCACAAGCCGCTGCGACATCCGCCGGTGTTCGGCCGGTGAGGATGTTCCTCGACATCAACGCGGGCGGCATGGGCTTGGCAAGCGTCACCCGATCCGGTCACGAGCAGCCATGACGGTCGCCGGATCGGAACCGGGCATGAAGCGCGAACCGCGAGAAGGCCTTCTCGCGTCAGGCAGACGATCATGCAGGAGACTGGCCGTCGCCATGCCGAGGCTTGTTCGATCGAGCCTCGGCCTATGGATCTTTCTCGGGATCTGCCTGTCCGTCGACTTCCATCTCGCGCGGGATCTCTACCCGAACTCCGATTCGGTACAGGCCTACAACGAGATGCTCGCGGTGCGATCGGGAAATCCTTTCCTGCACGACTGGGTGCTGGCGACGGACAACTTCCTCCTGACCGACCTGCCGTTGTTCGTCCTCGCGAGCGTCCTGTTCGGTTCCGGACCTTCCCTCATCTACATCGTTCCCTTCCTGATGTTCGTCCTGTTGCTGTGCGCGTGTCTGCTTCTCGTCGCATGCGTCACCGCGAATCGGCAACACCGCATGATCGGCGGCTATGCCGTCCTTCTGCTGCTCGGCATGCCCTATGGCCTGTACTACAACTTCTTCTTCTGGAGCGACTTCCACATAGCGACCATCACGCTCTGCCTGTACGCCATCCTGGCCGTAGCTCCGGCGCTTTCCGGCCGCAGGCTCCACCGGGCGCGTCTGGTTCCGTTCACGGTCCTGGTCTTCGCCGTCGCATCCAGCGATCCCCTGGCCGATGGCCTGCTGCTGGGTCCGGTGGTTCTCCTCGTCTTCCTGAGGGCCTGGTTCGACCAGCGTCCGCGCCTCGACGACCTGCTGATCGCGGGGTGCGTGGCTGCCGGTCTGCTCGCGGGGCTGCTTGTTGTCCGGACGATGCAGGCGATGCACACCTTCGTCATCGTCCCGAGCGTGACGACGAGCTTCATCCCCGACCTGAAGTCGCTCGCCGCCAACGCCGCCGCGATGCTCGCCGGTCTGGAGGTGCTGTTTACCGCGCGGGGCGGCCAGATCGACACCCTGCCGCTGCACGGGCTGATCTCGCCAAGCCGCATGCTGACTGCCCTCTTCGTCGCAGCCTCCTCGGTGGCGATCATCTGGCGCATGCCTCGCCGCCGCGACGAGGGCGTCGCACAGCTCCTCGTCCTTGGCGCCGCCTGCCTCGCAGCCCTGGACGCGATGAGCGGGACGTTCGGCATGTCGATCAGCGGAACCAGGCTGTTTCCCGGCGCATCGATCCGGTTCGTGGTGCCGCTGTTCGTCTTCACCTGCATCGGCGCCTCCATCGGGCTCGGTCCCGCACTCGCCTGCTGTTCCGTAGCCGTCCGCCGGCTCCTGGTGACGTTCTGCGTGGCGGCAGGACTGTTGTACTGCCTCGGCGGCGCGTGCAGCCTGGCGAGGTTGGCCGGTCGGCCGCCGGCCATACGAACCGTGCCACAGCGCCTGCTCGCCGACTGGCTCAAGGGCCATGGACTCCATTACGGCGTAGGCGACTACTGGGACACGCAGATGGTTCACGCCCTGAGCGGCGGCGTCGTGACCGCAGATCCCGTCACGCAGGTGGACGGAGGGACGGCTCTCTTCATCTGGTTGACCGACGCGGCCCAGGGCAGGCTGAAGCGCCGGCCGCAATTTGCGATCATCACCCCCGGCAGCGTGTTCCGTGTAACCATGGCTGCGGTCGAGAAGACCTATGGAACCCCGGTAAGCGTGACCGAGGTTGCCGGCCACTACTTCGTTGCCCGGTTCAAGTCGTAGGCCTCATCCTGACCGGTCAGAACAGGAGGCGGGCAACCCGGTAGAACAGCGCGCCCACCAGCGCGGACGCCGGCAGCGTCACCACCCAGGCGACCACCATGCTGCGAGCGATGCCCCAGCGCACCGCGGAGGAACGCCGCGCTGCACCGACACCCACGATCGCGCCGGTGACGGTGACGGTAACGGTGACGGTGACGGTGCGTGTGGTGCGGACCGGGATGCCGAGCCACGTGGCGCCGAACAGCGTCGCCGTACCGCCGGTCTCGGTGCAGACGCCCCCGATCGGCTTGAGGTCGGTGATCCGGATGCCGATCGTGCGCACGATGCGCCGGCCGCCGCTGGAGGTGCCGAGCGCCGTCGCCGCCTGGCAGGAGAGAACCACCCAGAGCGGCACGTGGAACGCTCCCGTCAACCGCCCCTGCAGAGCCAGCGGCACCGCGATGATGCCCATGGTCTTCTGCACGTCGTTGCCGCCGTGGCCGAGGCTGATCAGCGAGGACGACACCACCTGCAGCTTGCGGTAGCGGCGGTCGGCCGCGTTGGGAGTCGGGCACACCGAAGCTCCAGGTGGCGAGCAGCATCAGCGCCATCGCCAGGGAAAGGCCGATCGCCGGCGACAACACGATCGCCACGGTCACACGCCGAGCCCGCCGATCAGGGCGTAGCTGCTCGACGACCGGATGCCGAGCAGCGAGGTGAGCACGTTCCAGCCGATCGCGCCGACCAGGGCGCCGAACACCAGGGCGTCGATCACGCCCGGCGCGACCAGCCCGGCGCCGGCCCGTGCGCGCGACGTGCAGCCCCAACACCACGAAGGCAATGAAGTTGAAGAAAACGGCCGCACCCACCGCGGTCGGCGGCCGCATCACCCGGGTCGACACCACGGTGGCGATCGAGTTGGCGGAGTCGTGCATGCCGTTGAGGAGGTCAAACAGCAGCGCCACCGCGACCAGGGCCGACAGCACCGGCAGGCCGGGCGGCGTCCCGTGCGCCACCGGCTCGGACCTGCTCGACCACGATGCCCTCCCGGACCGCTTCCGCTTGTGCGGCCAGGACGTTTGCCGGATGGATGGGGCGATGAACGACACCATCCCCCGGCCGGCGGACCGGACGAAGCGGCTCGACGCCGAGCGCAACCGCAAGATGACGGTGTCCGCGCACGCCTACGTGCGCGGCAGCACGGTGCGGTTCTACGAGTGGCTGGAGGCGTCGCGCCTGGCGCTGCCGGACGGGCCGAGCGCCTGGATCTGCGGCGACTGCCAGGTCGGCAACCTCGGCCCGGTGGCCAGCGGCGACGGCATCCTAGCGATCCAGATCCGCGACCTCGACCAGACCGTGATCGGCAACCCGGTGCACGACCTGATCCGGCTCGGCCTGTCGCTGGCGACGGCGGCGCGCGGCTCCGACCTGCCGGGCGTCGCCACCGCGCACATGCTGGAGCGCATGACCGTCGGCTACGAGACAGCGTTCGAGGCCGATCCGGAGCGATCGCACGACCAGGAGGCCACCATGCCCAAGATCATCAGGCAGGTGATGCGGGACGCGGCCGGGCGGTCGTGGAAGCACCTCGCGGACGAGCGGATCGAGGGGCTGGAGCCGGCGATCCCGCTCGGCAAGCGCTTCTGGCCGCTGCGCCGCGAGGAACGGCAGGGGATCGAGGCCCTGTTCGCCGACGCGGCGATGCGCCGCCTGGTCACCACGCTCCGCGCGCGGCCGGACGACGCGCCGGTGCGTGTTCTGGATGCGGCCTACTGGCGCAAGGGGTGCAGCTCGCTCGGCCGGCTGCGCTTCGCGGTGCTGGCCGAGATCGGCCGCGGCAAGGCTGCCCGGCACTGCCTGATGGACGTGAAGGAGGCGGCCACGGCCGCGGCGCCGCGCGACGGGGCCGCGGCCATGCCGCAGGACGATGCCGAGCGGGTGGTCGCGGGCGCGCGTGCCCTGTCGCCGCTGCTCGGCGGCCGGATGGCCACGGGCAGGCTGCTCGACAAGCCGGTGTTCGTGCGCGAGCTGCTGCCGCAGGACCTGAAGCTGGAGATCGAGCGTCTCGGACGCGCCGAGGCCACGGACGTGGCGGGCTTCCTCGCCGGGGTGGTCGGCCATGCCCATGCCAGGCAGCTCGACGCCGGCGACCGCAACCGCTGGCTGCGGGAGCTGCGGCGCCGGTCCGGCGCGCTGGACGCGCCGCCCTGGTTGTGGAACGGGGTGGTGGAGCTGGTCGCCGCGCACGAGGCGGCGTATCTGCAGCACTGCCGGCGGTTCGCCCTGGACCGGAGCGCCTGACGACCTGCGGCGCCGGCCATCGGCGCGGGAAATGCCGCTGGCCGGTCTGGCCATGGTCTTGCTGGAGCGGGATGATGCGCGATCCGTGCTGGCAGGCCGCGTGGGCCGCGGTCGAACCCCTGCTCCGCCGCCACGACCGCCTGCTGCTGCCGCGCGGCGACTGGCCGTGCGAGAACCGGGCGGTGCGGTTCTACGACAACCAGATCCGGATCGGACGGGCCAGCGTGCTGGTGCTGCACAAGGGTAGGCTCGCCGGGCTCGGCAAGCCGGCGCTGCGGAAGGTGATGCGGCGGTGGCGCTTCGTGTTCGCCAACGAGGTCCTGGCCTGCTTCCGCAGGGCCGTCCGGTTCCCGTTCAGGAAGCAGCCGCACATCCATGATCCGCATGTCTGCACGCTGTACGAATATGTTCATTCGCACCGGCTGAAGCGGATCGCCGGCACGGTCTACTTCTCGCACATCCCCAAGGCCGCCGGCACCGCGGTCTGGACCGCGCTGAGCCAGCAGGTGCGGTCCAGCGTCTACTACGACTCGTTCGAGACCTTCCGCAGCAACCCGCCGCGGCCCGGCGAGTACGACCTGGTCGGCGGCCACGTCCCGGTGCCGCTGCTGCTGGCCCACGCCGCCGGCGGGGACCGGGTGGTGGGGCTGGTCAGGGAGCCGACCGCACGGCTCCGCTCCGCCTTCCTGCACAGCCGGCGCGCGACGGAGGACCCCGCCACCTTCACGCCGATCATGCAGGCGATGCGGCGCGACCCGCTTGCCACGTTCCTGCAGACCCATGACGGGCAGATGGAGCTGCGCCAGCAGCTGCTCATGCTGGGCTTCGACTACGCGTCCGACTACGCCGTGCACCGGGATGCGGAGCTGCTCGGCGTCGCCAAGCGGCTGCTCGCGGACGGTCGGTGCCTGTTCCGGCCGACCGGGCAGATCGACGGCTTCATGGCCGAGGTGGCGGACATGCTCCGGATCGACGTTTTCGGGGCCCGTCCGGGACGCCTGAACGCTGCCAGCCTGGAACAGGCCGACCAGGCGATGGCGGAGTTCGGCGAGGCGCTGCCGCTGATCACCGCGAGCAACGGCTGCGAGCGCGAGCTGTACGAGTTCGTCGTGTCACGCTCCCGAAGCTGCCCGGAGGACCTGCAGGACCGGCCGGTCGGGGCTCCGCCGGCGGCAGGGGGCCAGGCGCGGGGTCCGGCGGACGGCGGGGCCGTCACCCGGCGCGATCCGGGCGCGTCGACAGCACCGTCATCGTGGTGATGGCGCCGATCGAGGCGCCGAGCGAGAAGTGCACGAACAGCATCGCCTGCCGGAACGCCGCCTCGGCCAGCGCCACGTGGACGGAATGGCGGTCTGCCCCGGCCAGCGCCAGCCCGCTATCCAGCAGCAGGTCGAGCGCCACGACCGGCAGCATCGCCAGCACGAACGCGGCGAGGTAGCGAGCGGTGGTTCCCTTCATCGCCGTCGTGCTCGCCCGCCAGCCCGGCTGCGGCGGGTCGAGCGTGAGAAGCGTGAAGAACGGCACCTGCCTGACCAGCGCCCACAGGCCGAACGCCGCCACGACCACCCCGGGTGCCGACGCCGCGACCATCGTCGAAGGCTGCGCATGCGCAGCCCCGGCCAGGGATGCCGGCAGCAGGCAGAGAAGCGCTGCCGGCAGGATCCAGGCGTAGGTCAGCAGGAGGAAGCCGAGGTAGCGCCAGAACGGCTTCTTGAAGAAGAAGGGGTCGAACCGCTCGCCGAGCAGCAGATGGCGGCGCCAGGAAATGCTGAACGACAGAAGGAACTTCAGCCCGACAAGCCACGCCGCCAGCCCGACTGCCGGGATGTACCAGGGCGCCGCTTCCGTCGCCCGCCAGACCGCCGCAAGTCCGTGGGCGTTGCCGACGGTCCGGTGGTACAGGAACTCCGCGGTCACCAGGAACAGGACCGGCGGCCAGATCGCCTTGGCATGCAGCCGGCGCTGCTGCCACAGCAGCGCGTAGGCGCGCCCGACCGAGGCGAGAACCGGCAGCGGCAGCGCCGATGCCGTGCCGAGGCCGCCCGAGCCGGCGTCGGCCGGCCCGGACGTGGCCCGTCCTGGCGAACGGGGTGGCAGATGTCTCGCGAGCGGATCCATGTGGGGTGCAGGTTATCCGAATCGCGTGCCTCGCCAAACCGCGCTGTCCGATTCAGGACGCCAGGGTCTCGAACACGTCGCCCGCCGGCAGCCGCGCCTCGACGTGGGTGCGGTGCCAAAGCGCGTAGAACAGCAGCGTCCACGCCGCATGCTGCTCGCGACGGCCGGCGGCGTTGCGGAACAGGGCCGACACCCGGTCCGGCGCCGCGACGGCGGCCACGCCCGCCTGGGCCGCCACCAGCGGCGCCAGCCGGTCGCCCTGCGACGCGATCCAGGCGCCGACCGGCACGGTGAAGCCCTGCTTCGGCGCGAACGGCTGCGCCTCGGGCATCTCGCGTTCCAGCCAGCGGCGAAGCAGCCACTTGCCGCGTCCTCCCCGCACCTTGAGCCCGTCCGGCAGCCGGAACGAGGCGGCCGCCACCTGCCGGAGATCGTCGCCTCCATGGACGACCCGGT
>CAXUEL010000005.1:0-45768 GCA_964249915.1 uncultured Acetobacteraceae bacterium
CTGCAATGCAAGACGAAGGCCTCCGCAGAAACGCGGAGGCCCTCGTCGTGTCGTCCGTGTGTCGATGCCCCAAAGGGTGAAGATGGACTTGGCACAACACCTCCAGCAGGACAGTTCGGCTACTCGGCGGGGTCGTCCTAGGTTGATGAAACTCCACGTGAGGTCAGCGAGATCGAGTTGACCCTGTCGCGCTCCTTTCCGAAGATCCTCTTCACCTTCGAGAACCCGCTTCCCAGTCCGGAGGCGGATGCAGAGGTGTTCGTCAACACCGCCAAGTGCTTGTCGCCCCTGGCCGCAAAAGCTTGGCTGCACGTGCCTTTGCCGCGGGCTGCCGATATGGATGCGATCGGTCGCCTGGCCGGAATGCCGGTCCTGCGCGCCTGGGCACCGATCAGTCCGGCCGTACTACGTCACCTGTTCTGCGGCCTCACCTTGCCGATGCACCGGGAGTATTGGCAGGCCGACCTGATATACACGCGCAACCTTTGGGTCGCCTGGACCGCGACGCTGTTCGGCAGGAAGGTTGTCTTCGACCACTACCGACCATGGCCAGACCAGGTCCCGCCGCTGCGGCGTTGGCTCTACGCCCTGAACTGCGACAGGAACTTCCTGCTCAACATCTGCCACTCGAACTACACCAGGGCAGCCTATCTCGATCTCGGGGTTCCGCCCGACAAGCTGCACTGCGTGCGTAACGGGTTTGCACCGCGACATCTGCAACCGCCTATCGCGACGCCAGTGGCCAAGCGAGCGATCGGCATTCCGCAGCACGCAAGGACGGTGATCTACACCGGGCGCCTCAACCACAAAAAGGGGCTTGGCCTGGTGATGGAAGCCGCAGCACGGCTGCCTGACCTCCTGTTCATCCTGGTCGGCTCCCAGGGTCACGGTCCGATCGAGATGATGGCGGCAGCCATACCCAACGTCCGGATCATCGCCTGGCAGTCACCCGAAGCCCTGGCAGGCTATATTTCCGCTGCCGACATCCTGCTGATCCCGCCTTCTTCCGAGCCGCTGGAGAAGTTCGGTTCCACCGTGCTGCCGTTGAAGATCTTCCTCTACATGGCCTCCGGCCGGGCGATCCTGGCCGGCGACACGCCCGACGTGCGCGAGGTCCTGCGGCACCGGGAGAACGCCTTCCTGTGCCGGCCGGATCGGGTGGAGTCGCTGGTGGCGGGGCTTCGGACGCTGATCGACGACGACGCACTCGCGGCAACCCTTGCCGCGGCCGCATCGCGGGACAGTGTCGACCTGACGTGGGAGGCGCGCGCGCGCCAGATCGCCGACATCGCGACAGACAGGCTGCGCGCCTCCCGGAAGGAACAGGGCCGGTGGGGCCGGACGCAGCAACGCGCCTGGTTGTCCGGTTCGGCCCGCTGGCTCCTGCACTTGGTGCGTACGCGCTCCTGGGTGCTGCCTCCCGATCCGTCTCGATCCGCTACCCGCCCCGACGCCCTCGGGACCGGAAGCGGATGAGTGCTTGGGCCGGGAAGGACGCCGACGGGGCGGGCAATCCGAACGAGCATCACAGGCAACTGGGTCACGGCTTCAACTGGCTCGGCGGCGCCACGGTCGTCGCCAGGATCGTCGACGTGCTGACGACCCTGGCGATGCTGCTGTTGCTGACCAGGAAGCAGGTCGGAGTCGCCTCGCTGGTGCTCTCCATCGGCATGGTGGTGGAGGCCTTCAACGGTCTTGGCACCGGCCAGGCACTGATCCAGGCGCGCTCGGTCGATCGCGTGCAGCTCGACACGGTGTTCTGGTACGTGCTTGGCGCCGCCGCGGTGACGAGCGGCCTGACGCTGCTCGCGGCACCCTGGATCGGGACGATCTACGGCCTGGCCGGGATGACGGGCTACTTCGTCGCGGTTGCCGTCAAGCAGCCCCTGGTCGGCGCGGCGGTGGTGCCGCTGGCGATGATGAACAGGGACCTGCAGTACCGGCGGATCGCGATTGTCAATGTCTGCGCGACGATCGCCGCCGCGTTTATCCGCCTGTCGCTCGGCGTCGGCGGGGCAGGCGCCTGGGCCCTGGTCATCGGGTACGTGTCGAGCGGCCTGTTCATCCTGGTGGGCGCCACGACGGCCCGCCCGTTCCGGCCGAGGCTCCGGTTCCAGCCGTCGGCCGCTTCCGGGTTGTTGCGCTTCGGGCTCAGGGCGGCGGTGGCCGACGCGTCGGAGCAGACGTTCAAGAACGTCGACTATCTGCTGGTCGGGTGGTTCTACGGCGCCAACGCGCTGGCGCTCTACCGCGTCGCGTTCGAGGTCGCGATGGAGCCGGCGATGGCGGTCGGCACGCTCGTCAACCGTACCGCACTGCCGGTCCTGGCTCGGGTGTCCGCGGCGCACGGCGACCTGACGCAGGTCCTGACGTGGTCGCTGCGCAAGATCGTCATCCTGGTGGCGCCGCTCGCGGCGGCACTGGTGCTCGGCGCCGGCCCGCTCACGGCGCTGCTGCATGACCGGCACGGCAGCAGCTACGCCGCGGCCGCCGGACCGTTGGAGCTGCTGGCGGCGGCCGGGCTGCTGCGCGTGCTCTGCCAGCCATTGTTCACGGTCATGCTGGGATCAGGACGGGCTGGAACGGCTGCCCGCCTGTCGGCGGTGACGCTGCTGCTGCTGGCTGGCGGCATTGCCGCCGCCGGCGCCACCCTCCCCGTTACCGCCGGGCTGCTCGCCACGTCCGCGATCTGGCTCGGCATCTATCCGCTGCTGCTGGTCTGGGGCTTGCTGTTCCTGCACCGGCACGAGGCGATCGACGTCCGGGCCATCGGGCGCGTGTTCTCCGCGCCAATGCTCGCGATCGTCCTCCTGGTGGTCGTCGTCGAGGCGCTACGCCACCTGTTCGTGCCGGACGGGGCAGCGGCGCAGCTTGCCCTGGTGCTGGCTCCGACGGTGCTGTGCACACTGGGGCTGCTGCATCACCACCGGCGACGCGCCTGACCGGTCAGGCCCCGCCGATCACTCGGCCGCCGCCAGGGTCTTCACGCGGCCGGACCGTTGTCCGCCACGGTATCGGTCGAACATGCTCATCTGGTGCACGCAGCTCAGCGTGCAGGTCGGGCTGCAGGATTTCGGCGTGTGGAACTCCCGCCGGATGTCGTCGCGCGAGTACTGCGCCAGCGGGATGTCCGGGTGGCCGCGCTGCTGCGAGCACCAGTGCACCCGGCCGTCCTCGGTAACGTAGAGGTAGCGGGCGCCGGCGCGGCACTTCCAGTCGTTGGGCCGTCCCTGCATCAGGTTCTTCTGGAACAGCCGGTAGTTCAGGCCGTGCACCAGCGACGGTGAGATCCGGGTGACCTGCCGGTAGGCCTGCATCTGCCCCGGGCTGAGCGGCTTGAGGAGGCCGGAATGGTCGTGCAGCACGCCGACCGAGTGCTGCAGCCCATGGCTGGCCGCGACCCTGGCCACCGCCACCACGTCCTGCGTGCGCTCCTCGCTGATGCCGAGCACCGAGTTGACGTTCACCTTGAACCGGGCGTGCCTGGCCAGCAGCGCCAGCTTGTTCTCCACCGAAGCCAGGCTCTTCATCGAGACCTCGTCCGGCTCGAGGTTGTCGACGCTGATCTGCATGCCCTGCAGGCCGGCGTCGTTGAGCCGTTCGATCCAGTCGCGGGTCAGGCGGAAGCCGTTGGTGATGGTGGTGACGATCATGCCGTGCGCGCGTGCGGCGCGGACCGCCTGGTCGAGCTCGGGATGCAGCAGCGGCTCGCCGCCGGTGAAGGTGATGGAGGCCGTCCTCAGCGCCGCGAGGCGGTCGACCCGCTCGAGCAGGTCCGGCAACGGCACCGGCGGGGAGAAGCTGTCGTACTCGTTGCAGTAGCCGCAGGACAGGTTGCAGCGACGCGTGACCACGACCTGAGCCAGCAGCGGGTTGTAGCGCGAGCCGACCGCACGGGCGAGGAAGCGTATCCCGGAGGCGAGACCGGCGGCGCGGCGGGCGATCGAACTGTTGCTCATCACTCTATCGACGCGGCTCCCGCGGTAACCCGGTCGGTCGGGGCCCGCGGTCCCATACCATCCATGCCGCGGTGGCGAAAGAAGCCGGCCCGGCGTCAACGATGCCGGCACCGCACGGCATCGTAGAAGCCTTCCAGCATCTCCCCCTGGCGGCGTATGTCGAACCGCTGCGCCACCAGGATGCGCGCCGCAGCGCCCATGCGGCGACGCGTGTCCGGCTGGTCGAGCAGGCTCCCCATGCCCACGCGCAGGGCCTCGGCATCGCGCTCTGGCACCAGCACGCCGGTCTGCCCGTCCAGCACGCCCTCGGGGATGCCGCCGACTCGCGACGCGACCACCGGCACCCCGGTGGCCGCCGCTTCCAGCAGCACCATGCCGAGTCCTTCCACCCGTCCGGTCCGGGTGTGGACGCTCGGCAGCACCAGCATGGCGGCCCGGCGCATGTGCGACAGCGCGTCGGCGTGTGGCAGGGCGCCCAGGAACCGCACGCGCGACCCCAGCCCCAGCGACCCGGCGAGGGCCTGCAGCCGAGGTCGCAGCGTGCCGTCGCCGACGATGTCCAGCCGGACCCGCGGATGCGTCCGCGCCAGCGCCGCGACGGCGCGGATCAGGTACTCGGTGCCCTTCATCTCCACCAGTCGGGCCACGTGCAGGATCGTGGGCGTCTCCTCGTCCGGATCGCGAGGCCGGATCGCCCGCCAGTCCACGCCGGTGTAGTGCACGAGCGTGCGCCGCTCCGGGAAGCCCAGGGCCAGCACCCGCTCGCGGATGAACCCGGACACGCACAGGAACAGGTCGCCATCCCGCGCCAGCTGGTGCCGGAACAGCGGGTAGTTGATCCAGGCGGGCGAGCTCAGCAGGGCGGCGGTGGACAGGGTGGCGTCGAAGCCGTGGAAGGTGGTGACCAGTGGCACGCCCAGGCGGCGCGCCAGCGGCAGCGCGTGCACGCCGTCGATGCCGAAATGGGCGTGGATCAGCGACGGCCGTACCTGTCCCAGCGCCCGCTGGAACGGGCCGGCGGAGCGGGTGGCCATCTGCCAGCCGATCCGTGCTGCCGAACGCCAGCCTCCGGCGTCGCGCAACGCCAGCGAGCGCGCGCCGTCCGGCGCCGGACCGTAGCGCAGCCGGCCCAAATAGAGCGGCTCGTAGCGCCGCAGCTGCTGCGCCTGCTCCGTGACGAACGGCTCGGAGATCCGGAACAGGTTCTGGCGGAAGATCGCCGCGACCGGCCTGCCCACCTGCCTGCCTGCCGTGCCCGGTTCGTCGTCCAACAGCGCGCCCCGCGACCTCCGGCCGGTATGCATGGCTCGGGTGCGGTGGGGCAAGGCGTGCGATGGCCGCGCCGGATTGAATTTCCCGGCCGGACGCATAGCTTGCGGCGTACCCGAGCCCGAGCGTCCCGTTCATGCCGATCCCTGCCCGACTGCACTTCTGCTGGATCGGCCCCTTCCTGCCCTGGGCCTACGCGTTTGCCGTGCTGTCCGCGGCCGAGCGCAGCGGGCTCCCGGAGATCGTCCTGCACCATGCCGACCTCCTGGAGGATGGCGACGCGGTACGCGCCCTGCGCGCCGCGCCCGGCGTGGAGCTCCGCCGCATCGACGCCGGCGCCTGCCTGGCCCGCGCGGACGAGCTCCTGGACCTGCACGGCGCCCTGGAAGCGCTCTACCGCCGGCTGGACCGTCCGGTGACGCGCTCCGACGTGCTGCGCGCGGCGATCCTGTTCCTCGAGGGCGGGATCTATCTCGACCTCGATACCGTCACGGTCGCCTCGCTGCTCCCGCTCACCCGGTCGCGGAACGTGGTCGGCGCCGAGTTCATCGTCTGGCCCGACGCCGCACGCGCGTCGCGCTCGCTCCCCGTGCTGGCCCGCCATCTTTCGCTCGACCTCCTGCGCAAGGCGCTGAAGCGGGCGCCGGGCGGCTGGAGGGCGTTCCGGCTGGTCGAGCGGCTCTACCCGCGCAGCGTCAACAACGCGGTCATGGGCGCCGAGCAGCACTCGCCGGTGTTTGCCGACTACCTCCGGTCCATGACCAGGCTGCAGCCCGGGCAGCAGCTTCGGCTCTACGCGCTCGGGCCCCGGCTGCTGCAGGAGGTCGCCGGGCGCCATGGCCCGGCCGACCTCACGGTGGAGGAACCGCACGTCTTCTACCCGCTGCCGCCGGAGATCTCGGAGCACTGGTTCCGGACCGTCCGACACGCGCGCCTGCACCAGGCGCTGCCGGCGGGAACGCGGGTGGTGCACTGGTATGCCTCCATCCGCAGCCGGGACCTGGTCGCCAGGATCACCCCCGGTTACGTGGAGGAGAACCGTGGACGGCAGCCCTACAGCGCACTGGTGCATTCCTGCATCGGGGCACTGCCGGAGGCGGCCTGGACCCTGCGCGCCCCGGCTGTATGACAACCCCTGGGCCGGTGGTAGTAACGCCTGCGGCTGCCTTGCTGGCCACCATTCATCGTCGAAGGTAGATCATGACTGACAGGGACGCCATCCGCATCGGGATCGCCGGCATCGGCAACTGCGCCAGCGCGCTGATCCAGGGCATCCACCACTACACGCCGGAGCAGTGCCGCACCAACCCGGCCGGCCTGATGCATGCGGAGATCGGCGGCTACGGACCCGGCGACATCGAGGTCGTGGCCGCGTTCGACGTCGATGCCCGCAAGGTCGGGCAGGACGTCAGCCGCGCCATCTTCGCCAAGCCGAACTGCGCCCTGGTGTTCAACTCCCAGATCCCGCCCAGCGACGTCGTGGTGCGGATGGGGCCGGTGCTCGACGGCATCTCCGAGCACATGGCCGACTACGACCAGGACCGCACCTTCCTCAGGTCCGACGCGCAGGAGCTGTCGAAGGACGAGGTGGTCGCCGAGCTGAAGCGCAGCGGCGCCGAGATCCTGCTGAACTACATGCCGGTCGGGTCCGAGCAGGCCGCGCGGTTCTACGCCGAGTGCGCGCTCGAGGCCGGCATCGCCTTCATCAACAACATGCCGGTGTTCATCGCCAGCAACCAGGACTTCGCCGCCCGGTTCAAGGAGCGGAACCTGCCGATCATCGGCGACGACATCAAGTCGCAGCTGGGTGCCACCATCGTGCACCGCATGCTGACCGACCTGTTCGGCAAGCGCGGCGTGACCATGCGCCGCACCTACCAGCTCAACACCGGCGGCAACACCGACTTCCTGAACATGAAGAACCAGCATCGGCTGAAGTCGAAGAAGGAGTCGAAGACCGAGGCCGTGCAGTCGGTCGCTAAGGAGCGCATGGCGAACCACGACATCCATGTCGGCCCCAGCGACTACGTGCCGTGGCAGGACGACAACAAGGTGGCGTTCATCAGGATGGAGGGCGAGATCTTCGGCGGCGTCGGCCTCGACCTGGAGCTGAGGCTGTCGGTGCAGGACTCGCCCAACTCGGCCGGGATCGTGATCGACATGATCCGCTGCTGCAAGCTGGCGCTGCTCAACGGCGTGGGCGGCGTCCTGGAAGGCCCGAGCGCCTATTTCTGCAAGCACCCGATGCGGCAGTACACCGATGACGAGGCGTACCGGATGACCGAGGACTTCATCCGCGCGCATGCCGAGATGCCGCTCCCGGCGATAAGGGTTTCGGCCGCCCGATGAACTGCCGCCCGATGAACTGCCTGCCATGAACTGCCTGATCGTCGCTGCCGGACAGGGCGCCAGGCTGCGTGAGAAGTTCGAGCTGAAGCCGCTGATCCCGGTCCGCGGCGTTCCGCTGATCCGGCACGTGATGGACCGCGCGCGCCAGGCCGGCATCGACCGGTTCACCGTCGTCAGCGGCTATCGCGGCGACGAGCTGCGGCGTCACCTCGACGACGCGGCGTCGCAGGACGGAACTCCCGTGACCCATGTCGTCAACGACGACTGGGACCGCGCCAACGGCGTTTCCGTGCTGAAGGCGGAGCCGTTCCTCGACGGCCCGTTCCTGCTGGCGATGTGCGACCACGTCGTCGATCCCGGGATCTTCCGCCGCCTGATGGACCTGCCCCCGCCGGACGGGGTGGTCCTGGCCGTGGACTTCAACATCGACGATCCGCTGAACGATCCGAATGACGTCACGCGGGTGAAGTCCAGGGACGGCCGCATCGAGCGGATCGGCAAGCTCCTTCCGGAGTTCGACTGCTACGACACCGGCGTGTTCCTGTGCACGGCGGCCATGTTCGACGCCCTGCGCGAAAGCCAGGCCGGTGGCGACGACAGCATCTCCGGCGCCATGAACGTGCTGGCGCGCTGGAACAAGGCCCACATCCTCGACATCGGCGACAGGCTCTGGATCGACGTCGACGACGCGGCCGCCCTCGCCAAGGCCGAGGAGCTCCTCGGCTCCGGGCGGCTGTGACGTTCATGCCGGACCGATCGGACTCCCGGGCGGACCAGGCCGGTCCGGCGTCGGCCCCGGAGGATGCCGCTCCGACCGGCCGTGCGCTGGAGATCGAGCAGGCGACGAACCGCTGGCTCATCCACCCGGTCGCGCGTCGCCTCACCCCGCTGCTGGCGCGTCTTCGTGTCCCGCCGAACGCCGTTTCCCTCGCCGGCATGGCGTGCGGCATCCTGGCCGGGCTCGCCTACAACCGCTACCAGGACCGCCGCTTCGCGATCGCCGGGCTGTTCCTGATGGTCCTGTGGCACCTCATGGACGGCATCGACGGCCAGCTCGCCCGCCTGACCGGCAGGCACTCCCGGTTCGGCAAGGTGCTGGACGGCGTCTGCGACTACGTCACCTTCACCTCCGTCTATGTCGGCATGGCCGTGGCGCTCGACCGGCAGCACGGCGGCTGGATCTGGCTTCTCGTCGTGGCGGCCGGCATCAGCCATGCGGTCCAGGCCGCCGCCTACGAGGCGCAGCGGCAGGACTACGACTTCTTCGGCTGGGGCCGCGGCTCCGCGGTCGCCGCGGATCCGGCCGTTCCGCGGCCCGGCCCGGCCCCCTCCCGGCCGGGGATCTCGGACGGCCTGCACCGGATCTACCTGGGGCTGCAGCTGCTGATGGTAGGCGCCAGCGCCGGATCGCGCAGGGCACTGAGATCGGCACTGAGATCGGCACTGGGGTCGGCGCCGGCGTCGGCGCTGGGGTCCGGACCCGGAGGCGCCGCTGCCATCCGGCGCCGCTACCGGCTCGCGTTCGCGCCCGCGCTGCGGCGCTGGTCGATGCTGTCGGCCAACTGCCACACGATCGGCATAGCCTGCTTCGCCATCCTGAAGGTGCCGCTGTACTACTTCGTCTTCGAGACCTGCTGCCTCAACGCCGTCCTGCTCCTCCTGCTCGCAGGTCAGCAGGGGCGATACCGGCAGTTCCTGTCCGGGCTGCAGGCATCCGGCCCCGCCATGCCCCCCGTCATCCACCCGCGCTCGAGCGGCGCAGCAGGCGGATCGCCAGCGCGATCACCAGGAGCGGCGGGAACAGCGCCGTGACCGCCGGATCGACATCAAGCAGCAGGCCCAGGCGGCCGACGATCTGCTGCCCCAGCGAGAACACCAGCCCGATGCCGACGCCGCGCGCGATGCCCTGGCCGGCGGTGCGCATCCGGCCCGGGCCGAACACGAACGGCGCGGAGATCATCACCATCGCCACCATCGAGAACGGGATGCCGATCCTGGCCCAGAGTTCGCGCCGATAGCGTCCGGCCTGGACGTTCCCCCGCTTCAGGTGGTGGACGTAGCGGAACAGCGCGACCGGCGGCACGCTGTCCAGCGGCAGGATCAGCAACCGGACCTGCCTGGCCGGAAGGAAGGAGTGCCACGGGAGGGAGGCCAGGTGGTCGATCCTGATGTCGAAGCCGTGCACCTGCCGACGCGTCACCCCGGCCAGTTCCCAGGTGCCGTCCGGCTCGATCCCGGCACGGTCGGCATGGATCGCGCTGCGCAGGCTGCCGTCGTCGGCGAAGTCGTAGATGTCGATCCCGACCGGCACGTTGCCGTGCTCGAACTCCCGCACGTTCAGGTACTGGTGGTTCCCCTCCGCCCAGAGGCTGTTGTCGGAATGGAACGACGTGGCGGAGGACAGCGCCGCGGTGCGCTGCGACTGGGCTGCCTGCTGCGCCGGCGGGACCACGAACTCCGACACCAGCAGCAGGACCGCGACGATGGGCACGATCAGCTCCGCCACCGCAGCGATGATGCGGTTCCGGGAGATGCCCAGGCTCAGCATCGCGGTCAGCTCGGAGTTCCGCCCGAGCGGGCCGAGCGCCAGCAGCGAGCCGAGCAGCAGCGACATCGGGGTCACCTGCAGTAGCCTGGAGGGCGCGGTCAGCAGCACGTAGAAGAACGCGTCGGCGACCCGGTAGCGGCCCTGCCCGACGAAAGCCAGCTCCTCGACGAACTGCAGCAGGCTGAACAGCCCGGTCAGCGCCGCCGCCACCAGGGCGAAGGCCCGCAGCGCCGCAGCCTGCACGTAGCGGGGCGCCAGCCTCACCGCCACCGCGCGACCGGCCCGGAAGCATCGGCCTGCCGCGCCATCGGCATCAGCGGCCCGATGCCAGCCCCGGCCTGTGAAGGGTCGTGACCACCAGCAGCGACAGCAGGGCCGGCACCCACCAGATGCCCGGGAACCCGGCGACGACGCCGTGCTGCACCCAGGTGCGCGCCGAGGTGAACAGCAGGTAGTAGCCGAAGTAGATCAGGATGGCGGCCAGAAACCTGCTCTGCCTGCCCTGCCGCGGGTTCCTGCGGCTCAGCGGAATGCCGAGCATCCCCAGCAGCAGCGTCGACAGCGGCGTGGACAGGCGCCACTGCAGCTCGGCCACGTCCTCGCTGGAGCGGGACGACGCGAGCCGGCGGCTGCTGGTGACGATGGCGCTGTTGTCGGCGGTGGACGCATCGCTTCCGTCCGGGCTGAGGGTGATGCCCTGCGCCTCCACGACCTCGTCCGCCTGGCCGTGCGCACGGTCCATCTTGTAGATGTGGGCATCGCGGAGATAGACCTCCGAGCGCTCGCCCGGCCTTTGCGGCAAGGGATAGGCAAGTCGGGCCGAGATGATCTCAATGCCGTCCTCGCGGCGGAGCCTGATGAACACTTCGCGGCCCGGCGCGTGCGGCCCGTCCCGTCGGGTGATGTAGATCACCCGCGTCCCGTCGTGGCCGAGGTAGAACGAGCCCGCCTCCATCGCGCCAATGTCGAGCAGCGTCGCCGCCTGCCCGGACAGCCTGTGCAGCCTCGCGTTGGCCCATGGCCGCACGAACAGCGACAAGCCGCCGACCACCAGGGCGAGACAGGCCGACAGGATCAGCACGGCGCGGATCAACGTCGCCGGCGTCACGCGCAGCGCGAACATGGCGGCGAACTCGGACTCGCCGTACAGCCTGCCGAAGCACAGGATCACCGAGGCGTAGAGGGAGGCCGGGATCAGCACCTCCAGCGCGATCAGCACCTTCAGGCCGGTCAGCTCGACGACGACGTTGCCCGGCAGCAGCCCGTTGACCGCGTCGCCCAGGAACCGCGCCGCGCTGTAGCTGGCGAACAGCGCGATCAGGACGCCCAGGATCATGGCAAGCGGCCTGGCCAGCTCGCGGAACAGGTAGCGCTCGATGATCAAGGCCGGATGCGACGCGCCCGCGCCTCCAGCGTCCGCACGCCGATCCCGGCCGTCGCAGGGTTCCTTCGGAGAAACATCGCGTGGGCGCCCTGGCCGATCCCGCCGGTGGTGGTGCGGCTGGCCTACAATCCTTCGGGTGGTGCCGCAAGCGGGCGGGACGCGGGACCCGCCGGCGGCGCCAGCGGGGCCAGAAGCAGCGCGCCGCCAGGCCCGGCCGCCACCGGCGCGTAGCCGGCATCGAACGCGTCCATCACCGGGTCGCCGCCGACCAGGCGGCGCGCCTCCGCATGCGTGGCCGAGCGGGGCTGGTACTCGAACAGGGCGAAGCGGCGCCGCGCCACCATGTCCTGGAAGGCGGCGACCGGACCGCTGGCCGGCGGAGTCCCGGCAGCCGTGTTCCGGGCCAGGGCGTCCTGGGTCAGGTTGAACACGTCTACCGCGAACGGCCTGCCTGCCCAGTAGCAGAGCGACTGCATCTCGCACCCGACGGGGCCGTCCGCGTCGGCCAGCCGAGCGATGATCGGCCGCCAGGCCGCCTGCTGCGCATGCCGGCCGGCGACGTCGTGCCACGCCGCCGGCAGGCTCCACGGCATCGTTCCCAGCACCGGCAAGGCGGCGATGACGCAGGAGATCGCCGGGCCGAGGGCAGGCCACCGCCGTGCCCCTCGCGCCGGCGCGACGGACAGCCCGAAGCCCAGGCACAGGGCCACCAGCGTCTCGAGATGGGCGTTGTAGTTCACGCCTTCCCCGCACCGCTGGGCGATGCCGGTGACGAGGGCGATGCTGATGAACGACGTCGCCAGCACGGCCCTGTCCCGGTCCGGGTAGCCCCGCATGGCGACCAGCACCAGCATCGGCAGCAGCGGCGCCACCCCACCCGCCGCATGGATCAGCAGGCGCAGCCGGAAGACGCGATGGTGGTCCAGGACGTCGACGAACGCCGTAGTGCCGAACCAGGCCCAGGTGACCAGCAGCCCCACGGCCAGCCCTGTCCCGACCGCCGCCGCCCAGACCAGCGCCGCCCGCCGGTCCAGCCAGAGCAGCCACAGCGTGGTCGCCGCCGGCAGCGCCACCAGGCTGTGTTTGACGAACCCGCCGGCCAGCATCAGCAGCGCGCTGCCCAGGATCCATGCCCAGGGCAGCGCGCCGTGCCTGAGCCGATGCGCCACCTCGCCGCGCAGCAGCACCGCCAGGCCGGCCAGCATCAGCGCCTGCGCCAGCCATTGCGGGTCGTCCATGGCGACATAGCCGCGGTAGAAGCTGCACGCGAACAGCAGCAGCAGCATCGCGGTTGCCGCCGCGGCACGCGCGGTGCCGCCCGACAGCCGGACACACAGGCCGGTCAGTCCCGCTGCAGCGAGCAGCGCCAGGAGCGCCACCGTCCGCCCGGCCACGATCATGTCGCCGAACACGAACCGTCCCAGACCGCCCACCAGGAGAAAACCCAGCGGCGGATAGTTGTTGAACACGAGGCTGCCCGGCCCCGGATAAAGCGGCCCCAGGCCAGGCAGCGCCGCGCGCGCGTCGAAGGCGGCGTTCCATCCCTCGTTGTAGTTGATCGGGATGCGCAGCGGGATCGTCAGCACGGGTCCTGCCAGCAACAGGCCGAGCAGGACCAAGCCGACGAGCAGCGCCAGGTCGAGCGGCCTCGGGCGCAGCGCCGCCATGAACCCGCCCCGTCGCCGCGGCATCGCTATCCCCGGTCCGGCCGCCGCGCCTGATCCAGCGCCTTGGCCGGCATGACGGCATAGAGCGCGCTGATGTCGTCCTTCCAGCGCAGGACGAGGCGAGGGTCGCTGTAGCCCGCCGGCAGGGACGCGTCGATCAGCCACAGGTAGTCGATCCCGCCATAGGGGATCGTCGGCAGCACGTCGTGCATGTCGCGCCGTCCCTCCCCGACGTTCCGGCACGCGCTTTCCCACACGTACTGCGACGGATCGTCGTAGAACGTCGCCGAGGGCCGGTAGCGGATCTGGAGCAGATGGGCGCCGTCGACGTCCCATTCCGAGTTGGTCCAGCTCCGCCGGTACACGATCGCCAGGTCGCCGAGATGGCCCAGCCGGTCGGTCCGCCAATGGTCGCGCGCGCTGCAGTAGACGCCGTTCAGCACCAGCACGCGGCTGTGCTCCGGGACATGGCGGAGCGCCGCGAGCTCGGTGGCATAGCGCGCGTCGTAGGCGACGAAGCTCGCGAAGGTGAGGCCGAGCCGCCCCGCGAACAGCAGGAGTCCCGACAGGAGCACCAGGCGGCCCAGCCGCGGGGCGACCCGGCTCCAGTCCTGCGTCGCGAAGGCCAGGATCGGGATCAGCGGCAGCAGGCGCTCGTCGGCGAAGCTCGACCCGCTCAGCGAGGACGGCATCACGACGAACAGTACGAGCAGGGCGAGGAGGGCGGGCGCCACCGCCCGGTGCGGCCGGGCCCCCTTCCACCATCCGAGCGCGAACACGGCGACCGCGGCTACCAGCGAGCCCTGGTCCAGCAGCCGGTCCTGGTCCCGCAGCAGCATGACCAGCGCGTTGAGCTTGATGTGGACCCCGGTGTGGTTGCGGCCCACGAACGACTGCGCGCCGAGTCGCCACAGCAGCAGGATGAGGACGGACGAGGCAAGCGGCCTGGTGCGGCGCAGGAAGCTGCCGAGCTGGTCCCGGTGCCGCAGCCCGGCCAGCTCGCGCGAGCCCGCGAACAGCACGAACAGGCAGCCGGCCACGACATGGCACAGGAACAGCAGCGGCAGCGCGATCCAGGTCGCGAGCTCGCGCAAGACCGGGCGTCGATCCAGCCTGATCCAGGCGCTGAAGCCGATCAGCGCCAGCGCCACGCCCAGCATGTAGTTCAGGAAGCCGTAGTTGAACGGGTAGCAGTAGACGAACACCAGCGCCCAGCCGATCGTCGCGGCACCACGCGGGTTGAGCGCCCGGGCCACCATGAGGATGCCGGCGCCCAGCAGGGGCGGGATGACCGCCGCGGCCAGCCGGTAGGCGCCGGTGATGCCGACCACCTTCCGGGTCGCGGCCACGAAGAGGTCGGTGCCGAGGTTCGGGACCAGGTGCCAGTTGAACCCCATGAAGGGCGCGAAGGCCGGGTCGTCCGCATAGGCGGCGGCGGCGGAGCCTCCCATGTGCCCCGGCACGTCCGTGAGCGGCGGGATCGTGACCACCAGGAAGGGCAGGACCAGAGCCAGACAGATCGCGACGGCGAACGACCTGCGGCCGATGACGCTCATGTCGATCAGGCGCTGCTCGGAAGAAGGGGTCCCGCCCGCCCTGCCGGGACCGCGACGCGGCCGGTCGCGGCGCAGGCGTCCGCCGCGCGCAGCACGGCGCTCCGTGTCGGCAGGCCAGCGGATACGGCCGGTCCGTCGCCCCCGCTGCAGCCGCCGGCGCGCGCACGCAGGTTCCGGCCGCACCAGGGTGGCGGGCCTCGGCGCCTCGCATCGGACGGAGTCATGCCAGGCGGTCGCGCCGGCACCGCATCGCGACAGCGATCAGCCGTGCTCCCCGCGCGGCGGCGGCCGGTCCCGGGGCGGGCCGCCGGACAGGCGGGCGACCCACGGAAAGCGGACCGCCTCCGACACGTCGTATCCGAGGTTGAACACGTGCGGCGACCGCCTGCGCAGTCGTGCCGACGCGTAGTAGGTGCCGAACAGCCGGTCCACGACGAACGAGCTTATGCCGTAGTTGCCGACCTCATCGTGGAAGTGGTGCGCAAGATGCAGCTCCTTCATGCGCTGCAGCAGCCGGAGCCGAGGCTTGAAGTTGAGGTGCTGGATGCAGTGGCAGAACTCGTAGGCGCAGGTGATGAGCAGGCCGGTGCAGGTCGCCGCCGCGGCGCCCCCGGCCCCGCCGCCGACCAGCCAGCCGAGCGGGATCAGGATGGCAAGCAGGGTGGGGAGCGTGGTGACGGGCGAGCCGAACAGCACGTCCATGCGGTACGGGTCCTGATGGTGGTCGAAGTGGATCCGTTTCCAGAGCGCCGCCGTCAGCTTCGACCGGTAGAGGAAGCGGCTGTGCAGGACGAACCGGTGGATCGCGTACCAGGCGATCGGATAGGCGGCGACCGTGGCGGCCACGGCGCAGAGCGGGGCCCAGACGGACGTGCTTTCCCACGCGGCGGCACCCCCGGCCAGAACCGCCCCGACCGCGTAGAGATGGACGGCGGGATGGGTGCCATAGGCGACGACGAGGTCCCGCAGGGTCATCCGTCCCAGGTCGAAGCTCCGTCCATACTTTCGCCACCTGGTGTACATGATGTCCTCCTGGCAGGGTCGGGGGTGAGCCCGCGAGACTGCCACGTCACGAGGCGGACACCGATATCATGATCCTCAGCGCCGAACTATTCGGCAGATGCCGAGATGTGGCAGGTCTTCCATACCGAACGGCAGCCTCGGCCTCCGTCCACGGCCGGATGTGGCCGCGGAACGGCTTGAAGCCCAGGCGTCCCAGACTGGCAACGGTCTAGACTGGCAACGGTCCAGACTGGCAGCGGTCCAGACTGGCAGCGATCCCAGCCTGGCAGCGTCGTGATGCTGGACGCCGAGCGGTCGCCTCGTGATCGATCGTGCCGACACATGCCCAGCATGCGACCCTTGCGTTCTGATCCGCTTCGCCGGTTGGCTATGCTGCGTCCACCCGATGACCGCCATCCGGCCCGCAGTGACCCGCTGGATGCCGAAACCGGCCACCGGCGGTGCCGGTGCCGCCCGGTCGCATGGGACGTGCAGGTGGTTGGGGATCATGCGGAAGGCGAGCGGTCATGGCTGCCAGGAAGATGACAGGACGAAGCGGCCGAGCGGCTGGGCCGGCTTCATGAGCCCGCCTCATGGATCCCGCCGATGGTGGCGAGCGGCCCATCTCCTGGTGGCGGTGCTGGTCGCGACTTGGCTCGCGTCGCCGGCATCGGCGCAGCCCGTCAGCGAGACCGCCCGGCCGTGCACGTCGAACGACGAGCATGCGCCCCAGAGGATCCTGGCGACCGTGACCGGGGCACGCCGCGTCGCCGGCAACATCACCTTCACCCTGTACGGTTCTCGGCCAGCTTCCTTCCTGGTCCACAACGGATCGATCGCGATCGACCGGATAACCCTCACGGGAGTCACCGCGGACGCCTGCTTCGTCGTCTCGACCCCGGGCGTCTACGCACTCGCGGTCTATCACGACGAGAACAACAATCACCACTTCGACCGCTCCCTGATAGGTCTTCCCGTGGAGGGCTACGGCTTTTCCAACAACGCCACGATCTTCATGGCACCTCCCTCGTTCGCGTCCGCACGTTTCGCAGTGCAACCAGGCGATAACCACCTTACCATAAGACTACGATACTAGGCTCTATCTGCTCAGCGGATCGTGACATCGAATAGGTGGCAGCAGGCCTCGGCAGGTCGCTCGGTTCTTTGCAGGTGCGGATGAGCCAAGCTCGGCTGCGCCCTCGTCTGCCTCCGCTAGATCGGGCGGTTTGTTGAGCGTTCTAAGAGAAGACTGAATGCCCGTTGGAGGGAGCAAAGTTCAGCAGATTGATCCGTGTGTTGTCAGTCAGGATGATCTGGGTCGAGCCTTGGACTACCTGCTCCAACCTGATGCCAGCTCCGGCGTAACCCGAGAGATGCAACGTATCGATCCTCGGGTTGAAGCCCGAAAGTGTCAGCTCTCCACCAGCACTTCCGTTGGTGATGTCGATCATCGCGCTGCCCGAGCCGAGCAGGACCGTCGAGGAGGCCCCACCCTGGATGAAGGTCATGCTGCCGGACCCTCCACTCACCGACAGGCTGCCGCTCGCGGCGGTGATCGTGCTGGAGCCGCTGCCAGCGGCAACGGTATCCGCTCCCTGGGTTGTCAGGATGGCGTTACCGCTGCCGAGCTTAATGACGTCGCTCGAACCGGCCGAAGTGACCAAAGAATGGTTCAGCCCGTTCGACAGAACGTGGGTCGTCACCGCCGTCGTGGGCGCGGCGTGAGGCACGATGGACGATCCGGTCGCAGGAATAGTGAAAGATTGGGCGCCTGATCTCATGAACGTCCTGACCGCCGACGCGACAGTGGTCCCGTCATAGGACGCACCAGTCAAATAGAGATTACGGTCGGTGGCAGCAGTGCCCCCCCAGGCGTCGTTGATGAAGTTGATCGACACGGTATGGGCGCCGCTTCCCCAATCACCAAACAAAGCGAGCTTTTGGCTCGTGCCGCTGCTGTGCAGCGTAGTCGCGGTATCGATACCACCCACCAAAGCTCCATCGACCGTGACCGTGAACTGGGCGTCGCCTCGCCATGCGTCTTCGTTGACGAAGAGGTCGAGTTCGTCGCTGCCGCTGGTAAAGAAGAGCGTTGCTGGGCCGTTGGAATATTGTTCGATGGGCGAGTTCAGGAGCGCCGCGCCATTGAAGCTTGCGCTGTCGACGTAAAGGTTACGGTCAGTGGTTGCCGTGCCGCCCCAGGCATCGTTGATGAAGTCGACCGCCACCTGATGCGTGCCTGCGGCCCAATTGCCAGAAACATCGAATTCCTGCGCCAGTCCGGCCGTGTGGGAGGCGACGGCGGTCTGGACGCCGCCCACCTGCGTACCGTCTACCGAGACGGTGAACTGAGCATCGCCTCGCCAGGCATCCTCCGACATGTTCAGGGTCAGTGTGCTGCTGCCGCTGCCGAGCTTGGTCGGCGGAGGTATTGCCGGAACGGTTCCCGCAGACATCTCGACGATCAGGGGGTCCTTGGATAGGCCGACCGAGACACTGCTGACGTCGGTCAACGTCTGGATCGGGCTGCTCGACACGAGCGGATCGTATATGTTGACGGTCTGGTGGATCCCGTCGAGCGTCACGGTGATGGGTGAGGTCACCGGTGTCACCTCGCTGTTGGTGGTCGCACTCCAGACCGTGGCACCACTGTTCCACAGGACAAGGTCGTTGATACCGTTCGACTTCTGCAGCAGCATGTCGGAGGCCGTCGCAGGAAGACCGGTAATCGCGAGGCTTATCGCGTTGGCTGAGAAGGTCTCAGCGTTGCTGCCTGTATCCGCAAGGATCGACGTCAGATCATGAATGTCGGTGGCCGCTGCTTTTGGTGTTCCGTCGGCGTTGAAAAGACCAAAGTTGTCTTCAAGATCAGAAGCTTGATTGTTATCCATCAAGTCGTAGAGGAAGGTTTCCGACGCCCCATCCTTATACGCGTCGAGCAGGCAGTTGGTATCGATCAGCCCCTGGGTATACTCATCTCCGGCTGTACCCCAGGTCGTCTGGGAGGTGGCTGCCGATGAGATGCCAGTTTCCGTAATGAAAACCGGCTTGCCGGGAGCAGTCGCCGTCGCCGCACTAATTGCGCCGGCAAGATTGCTCTTCAGCTGCTGGCCGATCCCGCTGTAGACATGCCAGTTCGAAATGTCGACGTAAGGCGTCACGACTGGCGCGGAGGAGACCGACCCTGTCGATGCGGCAACGTATCGGATGCCGGCAAGGAGGGGGTTGCTTCTCAGGGCAGCCATGGAGACCTGATCGTCGACGGCGCCCCATCCCAGATTGCCAGAGGAGTTCTGCCCGTTCAGCGTGTAGCTGTTGCTGTTATACTCATTGGCACCCTCGTAGGCGATGATGGAGCCTGGTTCCGCTGCCTCTAGAGTGGCCAGCGCCGCCATGTCTGACGACAGGGCGACCTGTCCATTGTTGATGTTTTGCGACAGATCGAACTTGTAGCCAGCCTTGGCCAGATCGGTCATTTCCGCGAGCACCCCGCCTTGCGGCGTCGAGTCCCGGATGTTCTTGACGTCCAGGTAGCTTAGTTCAGCCATGACCTTGGTTTCGGCGCCAGCCCAGGTGCCGTTGCCGACCCCCCAGGCGGTGTCCCACCAGCCGAGATGGGTGTTGACGCCGATCGAGTCCAAAAATCCGGACGCACGGATGGCCGTCATCGGCGTGGGACTCACGGAAGTCATGGTTGCTGCTCCGAGTGCTCTCGGAATTGTGATTAGCAGCATGACTGTCGAAAACTCAAGTATGAGTCGGAAACCAAGATTTATTATTGCTTTGGAAACCAGTATGTGTGTTGAGCTCTTATAGACGATTGAACAGAAGCCGAGACCGTTTCGATATTTCATCGTTTGTTTTCCGTCCAGCGCTGTATGCGAGATCAGCCTGAACAGAACGAAGCGCGTGAAACCGTCCTGAAATGGGTCCAGTTCCTTGGATCTATCCGTCTGTTCCGTGCTTTAACTGGATGCCGCGAAAACCGCAGTCGAGGGACGGTCAAGTTGAACATCCAGACGATGCTTCGCTTCACAAGCTGGATGCTGTTCTTGATCATCGTCTTCATGACGCTCGGTCCGCTACAGGATCGGCCCACTATCGGCTATCCGCAGGCTGAGCGGTTCGTGGCATTCCTTGTCCTGTCGATGGTGTGCTCGTTCGCCTATCCGAAGCATCGAGGCTGGGTCGTCCTAGGGATCTCTGCGGCGGCGATCCTGCTGGAAGTCGGCCAGCTTTTCGTTCCTCGACGAGATGCAGCTGTTGCCGATGCGGTGGCGAAGCTAGCCGGCGGCCTGTTCGGCGTATTCATCGCGTCGGCAGCCGCCTGGGTTCATGCTCGAACCCGGAGCAGCATGGACTAAGCGGCCCCGAACCGCGAAGATCAGACGTGGCTGGCAAGTTGTCGGAGTGCCGGCCAACCCCGTCTTAGAAGTGACGCTCGTAGATCTTCAACACGTCGCCCGGCTTGACGTAACTCTGCGGCAGGAGCTTGCCAACGACAGCCCGATCTCCCTCTTGCCGCACGACATAGGCGTAGGACTCGATTGCCCGATAGGTGAAGCCGCCGGCGGCGGCGGCGGCGGTCAACATGGTCATCGCCGGTTGATAGGGATATTGTCCCGGCTTAGCGACCTCGCCCAGAATCGAGATCGGACGATAGGCGGCGACCTCTACCGATACGCTGGGTTGGAGCAGGATCTTCTTCTCTCTCAGCGCCGTGCTCATCTCCTCGGCGAGCTCCGTCGTCGTCAGGTTCGCCGCCTGAAGGCTGCCAAGTAGGGGAATGGCGATCTCGCCGTTGTCATTCACACGAAACGTCGCGCTGAGCTGGGTCTCACCGTAGGTGATGATGCGGATCTGGTCGTCCAAGCCGAGACGATATCCATGCGGATCGTAGCTTGCCAGCATCTGCAGGTTCTGCCCCGGGGCGCATCCCGAGACGAAAGCCGTGAGCAGGGACGCCGAAAGCACCGGCCAGTACGAACCAAGTCTGGTCGGGGAGATCCACGAGCGGGTCATCTGCATCTTCTGTCGCCTCGTCACATCGGTCATAGTGCCAGATGCAGCGCTACGAGCACCTCGCTGATTGCGAAGTTACCTGTATCGGCAGCATTCTGACTCGAGAAGTCATAGGTCGCGGTGAGCCGCAAGTGGCGGCTGAGGAAATAGTCTGCGTCCAAACCGACGCTGTAGACTGTCTGATCGAGCTGGTCCTGGCTGAGGGCAGTTCCGCGCAATACGACAGGTGTCGAGCTGTAGTCTGCGTTTTCCAGCTGCGCGTAGGCACCGAGGAAGATGTTGCGCTGGTACTCATGGCGCACGGCGACGCGCGCGGCGGTGTAGGTATAGCCGACGACGTTCTCGGAGGCGCTGTCGTCGATCCCGCGCCGAACCGTCAGGTCGACACGCGTCAACCGCGTCGGTAGCCAACCGACCTCTCCCTCCACGATAGGAGACTGCACTGCTGCATAGGCTTTAGAGTGGTAATCGCGGATCTGATAGCCGACCAGCGCACGAACCTGAAATGGCCCTGATCGGCCCAAATCGACCCCGGCGAGTGCGGCGCCTCCGGTCGAGTTTCGCTCGGGTAGGCCGAAGAGATCCTGCTGGTAGTTGATCTCCGTGCCCCGCAGCACCAGGAGGAGGCTTCTCTGCGGAGCCAGCTCATACCGGCCTGTAAGGGTCTCTTCCACTGTCAACCGGTTTCGGTAGCTCTGGCTTTGGTCAGGTGTTCCGCCCGGCGTTTCGAACTGGTAGCGCGTGGCCTGAACCTCCGGGACGAAGCTCAGCGGGCTCGACGTCACAGCCGTATAGCTCAGGTCGACGGCGTCAACCTGATACGGAACGGGGAAGGTGGTTACCGCGGCGCCGAGATCGTTCGGTCTCTGCACGAGATCGAGATGAGTGTAGGAGGCACCGAGCTTGTCGCGTCCGAGGTCGTAGATGCCGCCAAGGGAGGCGGTCCAGTCGGTCTGGTTCTGCACCGTCCGTTGCGGATAGCGCGCATCGTCCACACTGAGGTTCAGGTTCACCTCATGCTGTGTCCAATCGGAGACGACCGAAAGCGAGCCTTTGCTGTCGAACACCGAGCTGGCATGCCCTCCCGGCAGGGCATCGGCATTAGTATCGTAGCCGGCGGCCTCGCTGAAGTCGCCATTAGCAACGAAGCTGTGAAAGCGGATGCCGAGCGGCTCATACTCATCAAGCATCAGGCCCTCGCTGATCTCACTACCAATGCTTGTACCTCCGGCGCCAGCACCGAGCGGCGGAAAATAGCTTTCGATAACTTGCGCTGACGCACGATGCAGAAGTCCCGGGAGCAATGCCAGAAGCATTCCGACAATAAGGAAGGGGGATATCCCGCCCCGACCAGGCGGCATCCTGGATCTATCGGATCCGGTGACGCATCTGATGCGAGGTCGGCAATGCAGTCTCAGCACCCTCGGTCACGCCCTAGCGTCGGCATGAGTTCGGAAGCACGATTCGCAGCAGCTTGAGCTGATCTGTGACTTGCATCACGCCGCAGCGTATCAAAATCTGCACGTCTCCCTCAACCTTCCCACTGTTTCGTGACCTCGATCATAGTCGAGGTGACAGCTTGAGCAAAGCAATGCCGCCTGTTCACCAACAGCTGGCTGGAGCACGTTTCCTGCACAGGGCAAACGACGATCGACATCCGAGCGGTTCAGAAAGCGTGGGGACTGACCACTTCTCGTAGGATTGTCAATAACATGATCCTGATGTCGAAAGCGAGCGACCAGCGTTGCATGTACTCGAGGTCGAAGGTGACCCGGCGCCGAAGCTGATCCACGTCTTGCAATTCGCCGCGGGCACCGTTGACCTGTGCCCAGCCAGTGATTCCCGGCTTGACCTGATGCCGGATCACATATTCTGCCAGCGCGTCATCCAGTAGCTTGCCGCCGGCCCGGGTGTTGGGCGCGTGCGGCCGCGGCCCGACGATCGACATTTCACCGCGCAAGACATTCAG
The DNA here is from genome assembly GCA_964249915.1 of uncultured Acetobacteraceae bacterium. Taxonomy (GTDB): domain Bacteria; phylum Pseudomonadota; class Alphaproteobacteria; order Acetobacterales; family Acetobacteraceae; genus Lichenicola. Next base: position 22,726 of record CAXUEL010000005.1, read on the forward strand.
TAGTTGAGGCAGCTCGTCCAGGCTGAGCTTACGTAACCACTTGCCCACACGGGTCACGCGGGGATCGTCGCGTGATGTCTGCCTATCGGCCAGGATATCTGCCATACTTGCATACATTGAACGGAACTTGAAGACCGTAAAGGAGCGGTTGTTGAGGCCAAGGCGCGGCTGCTTGAAGAGGACTGGTCCCTTGGACTCCATCTTGATAAGGCAGGCGATCACCAGCAGCCCTGGAAGAAGCAGGGTCAGCAGGATGATGCCGACTACCCGGTCGAAGATTGACTTTTGCAACCGTTCCCACTGAGTCAGTGGACGCCGCTGCACGACAGCCAGGGTCAGTGGTCCGATGGTAGCCAGCGGAACTTCGAAGTCATGGCCGTGCAACAGGTTGGGCGCAACGTAGATGTCAGCGAGCACGCTCCGCAGCCGTAGGCAAATGCCGGCGACTTCGTGTTCTTGGTCAGGCGACAGGGCAATGATGATGCCGCTGACACGTTCCGTCCGGGTGATGTCGATCAGCTCGTCGATTCCACCGGAGGAAACGGTGTCGACAGCCTCACCGTGCAACATGTAGGTCGAGCTGCGATCGCGAGGTGTCACGTCGAAGAAGCCGACGACGTTGACGACGCTGGCGCTGCTCAGCCGTTGCGCGATGCGTTGTGCCGCATGGCCTGCCCCCACGATCGCAATGCGTCCCGTCAAATGCCCGGCAAAGCTCGGCCGGCGAAGTACCTGACCAAGAACTGCATGGCCTCCTACAAGCAGAGTAAGTGTCAGCAATAGCCATGCAGCAGCAGAGGCAGTGACGAATAGTAGAGATTGTGAGCTGGGCAGCAGCAGCATCGCCAAGCCCTCGGCGAGCGCTCCGCTCAGAAGTGGCAGGACGAGGACCTGGGGCCGCCTTCGACGATCGGCCAGGTGGTGAAGGTCGTAAGGAGTCTTCCAGCTCAATTGGAGCAGGAAGGCGCAGGCAGCCAGGAGTCCTCCGGTGAGTACGAAACGGCTGTCACGTAGACCAAATCGTTCGTAGGCAACTGCAGAAACGACGACAGCTGCCGCAAACGCAGATGAAACGTCATAGACCTTGATGAGCCCCGGAAGGATGCTATGATGACTGTGATGTCTTGAGGTTTTGCTAGATCCCGCTGTCCGAACGTCTAGAGCCGTCAGTTGCGGAAATGAACGGTGAGGCTTTCCCTCCGGTATCGCGTTCATAGCAGCAGGCCTCCTCGCACAAGAGCTAGGATCGGGCTCGGCGTTAGTCGGACTCGGATGCCGGTAGCCGGCCGCAACATGTGCGACCGGCTGGCAATGCCGAACTAGCCGCCGTCTCAATCATTAGACGAGGATACTAAATGATTAGTTGTGGCTCATCCGTCAACAAAAGATGACGTTCCGGCGCCCTATAACGTCGTTTTAATGAAGACAAACAGAGCCGTCTTCAGTAACACGACAATTGGACTTGGATGACAGCCAACGTTTTGCCGGCTTGTAACAAGCAATCCTGATCTCATCGAATCTTGATCAAGATTTTTCTGTAGCGAGAATCTCGCGAATCTATATGCAGTGATCTTTGTAACCCAGTAATCTACATCAACCTAATCTTACAGGTCATGTTCGGGGCATTAAGTCACTGCGACCACGAAGCAGGGTATGGACACGGCGGACGAGCCTCCAATGCCATCCGATGATGGCATGGCCGCTTGTCTGGATGACGTTAAGCGCTGGCGCGAAAATAACGTCGAGTCGCACCAACTCGCGCCGACCGCCGTGCCGGTGCAGTCCCATTTAGCACAATGCCAGCGCAGGGTATGTCGAAAGCCAACAAACGTCGCGTCATCTTGCTGATCTCCTCATACGATGTCTTGCCACAGCGTGCGACACACACGGTGAGATCGGCAGCTCGCATCAAGGCCAAGGAGTCGTCGACTATCGCCAGGGAGGACGTGTCGATCAAGACGATGTCGTAGTCGGCACGTGCCTGATCAAGTAGTGAGTTGAGCGTGTCATCACGAAAATAGCGGAAGAAATCGACGACTCCGGTCTCGACCGGAAGCACGTCCATTCCCAACTCGTCGACACGTTTCACCACTGCCTGCAGGGCGACCCGCTTCTCGAGAACCTCGAAAATCCCGGCCGGGGCTGGCCCGCAGAGCATCCGGGCAAGTTGCGGCTTGCGGAAGTCGCCGTCGATCAGCAACACCCTCCGCCCGCTCATGGCAAAGCTGCGGCCGAGGCAGGCGGTAAGCATCGTTTTACCGTCGCCTGGCAGTGGTGACATCACGGCGATGACCTGAGGGTTTGGAAAGGCTGGCGCATGCAGCAGGGAGTTGCCGAGGGTCTGGATCGACGAGGCGAAGCGCGACAACGGAGCCATGATGTTGCACAGCGCGTGGCCAGATCGACGCCCGCGAGTTCGAGTAGTCGGAACGTTGCCGATGCCGACGATGCCACACCTCTGCTCGATCGCTTCTAGGCTGACGGATCGGGACCGGAACGTGCCGATCACGAATGCGGTCGTACCCGATATCACCGCCGACACGCAGAGACCCAGCGCGATCAGCAGCCCGCGGCGCGGAGCCGAAGGCTGCAACGGGCGCGTTGGCGGCGACACTACATAAGCGTTCGCCTCCTGCGTCTCTCGCTGGATCGCCACCTGCTTGGAGCGCGATAGCAGGTCGGAGTAGAGGGTGCGCTCGACATCCAGCTTGCGCTGTTTCTCGTCAAGCACCACCTCGGCGTTTTCCTCGCCTCCGACGTCAGTTTCTGTGCGTCGCATCGATTGCGTCAGCGCTGTGACGTTGGCGTGCGCGACGCCGACGTCACTCTGCGCTGCGGCGCGCATACGCGCCATCTCCGCGCTGATAGCCGCTCGAACGCCGTTCAACGCGCCTCGCGCGTTGAGCACGGCTGGATTGTTGCTACCATATTGTTGCTGTAATGAGGTGACCGCAGCAAAGCGGATCCCCTCCTGCTCGCGCAACCGCTGGATGGTAGAAGACCCCAGAACGGTGCTGTTGGAGATGTCGGCGCCAGAATGACGTGAGGTCCCGTTGATCTCGTCTAGATAGGCTTGCTTGCGTGCCAGATCGCTCTGGGCGTCGGCGAGCTGGGTGGTCATGCTGCCGAGCTCGTGTGTGCCGATGGTGCCGAACTGCGTGCGGCTCAGATGGTGCGCCTCGACATAAACCTGCAGGTCGCGCTCGTCGACGCCGACCTGTGCCTCAAGCGACCTGAGCTGGTTGTCGAGCCAATGCTGAGCGCGTGCGATGATGGCCTGCTTCGCAGCGTCCTGGTCCTGAAGGTAGCGGCCAAGGTGCGCGGTCAGGATCTTCTGCGCCAGCGCGCCGTCCGGGCCTGAGAAGCCGATCTGAATAATGTAGGACTTGCCGTCGTTGTAAACGCTGAGGCCTTTCAAGTACTGCCCGATTGCTGCGGCCATGCGGTCGCGCTCCACCGTTGCCGGATCGAGCGGCGCCGGGCTGCCGGACAACACGATACGTGCCCTGTCGAGCAACGAGGGACCTGGAAGGAAGCCCGGCCTGTGGCTGAGATCAAGCTGCTCAACGACCTCGCGGGCGATCTCCTCGCTGGCGAGGATTTGGGTCTCGCTGTGAACGAGGTTCAGGCCTTCCCCAGACGGTAGGCCACCAATCACGCTGGGGAGGTTGGAGAAATCCACGCTGTTCAGCCGCACCATCAGCATCGCGTCGGAGCTGTAAAGGTTCTTCATCGATGAGACACCTCCCACCACCGCTGCTCCGAGCACGGCGAGAAGGATCGCAAAGACGAATCTCTGGGACCAGATCTGACGGGCGATCTCACCTGGCGAAGTCATGGCACCGGCGCCTGGACGAACTGCTGCGCCCGGCGAGGCGGTGGTCTCGACCATTTCGGAGCCGTAGCTTCTAACGAAGCTTAGGCTCCGATCATCTGAGCGGACAAGCATAGCGCCTACTTCTTCGCGGTGGTCTACAGGGGTCAGTCTATAGCGCAAAATCGGCGTTTCTCCAAAAAAAGAGTTGTCGGTCTAGAAAATAGTTCTTATAGAGCTCTGCAGCTGCACTAACGCCTGGTTTTGTCTAGCAGATTCGCAAGTCTTGTTCGACTATGGATCGTGATTTGATAGTTAAAAACAGTCCCCTGTGTATGGCTGGAACGCGCTCTTCATCCGTTACGCTGGAGACCTGCATGCCAGGCTCATCCTTTCATAGACGCTCCTCGTCGTTCTTGTGCACGGTCCTGACGGTCAACCGGGTTGGCTTCTTCGGCGGGGTGGAGCGGGTGATCGTCAACTGTGCGGACGCTGCGTCGGCGCATGGCTTCCGTCCGGTGATCGCCTGTCCGATGCCGGGTCCGTTCGCTGACGCGGTGGCGCAGCATGGTCATCGCGTCGTGTCCGTCGGGATCGACCGCAGCAGGTCCACGCTGTCCCCGGTGACGCTGGTCAAGCGCTGGCTGCGCCTGCGAACGGGACGTCGTGAGGTGGCCGCGGTCGCGCAAGGCGAGGCGGCGTCGGTCATCCATACGCATCATCCGGTGGCTGCGCTGTTCGCGGCCGCTGCCGCGTCACGCCTCTGCATTCCGCTGATCTGGCACGCGCACGAGACCCTGCCGCTGAAGCGCTCCTATGCGCTGCTGGGACGCCTGCTGCTGCGCCGCTGCACATCCTTCGCCGCCTGCTCCGGCGCATCGCGCGAGATGCTGCTCAGCCTCGGCGCACCGGCCGACCGGATCCGACTGATCCATAACGGCGTCGATCCGTCGTTTCTGTCGGAAGTGTCGCCAGCCCCGGACGTGGCATCCCTCCGGGGGCCGCATATAGGCGTGTTCGGTGTGCTGGAACCGCGCAAGGGTCAGGACGTCCTGCTCGAGGCGGCACGCAAACTGGCGTTGCCGCATCCGGACGCGCGGTTCTGGCTGATCGGCACGCCGAGCTACCGCGAGAACGATGCCTATCTGGAGCGCCTGAGAGCGTTAGCCAGGGATCCGGCTCTTGCCGGCCGGGTGCATTTGACCGGTTTTCGCAGCGACGTTCCGCAGTTGATGATGGCGATGGACGTAGTCGTGCTCGCATCGCGCGGTTTCGAATCATTGCCGACGGTGCTGCTCGAGGCAGGCGTGCTGGGGCGTCGCATAGTGGCGGTCGATGTCGGCGGCGTCCGTGAGATCGTCGAAGACGGCGTCACCGGCCTGGTCGTCAAGGCAGCCGACCCCAGTCTTCTGGCAACTGCGATCGATAGGATCCTCGGACCGGAGGGTGCGCGGCTGGGGGAAGCGGCGCGGCAGCACGCGCTGTCACGCTTCGGCCAGGATCGCTTTGCGCGCGACATCGCCGAGCTTTACCGCTGGACCCTGGGTCTTGCGAGACGTGTGCCGGCTGCCGATGCCGATGCCGATGGAATGCAGGAGCAGAGGGCATGAAGGTCGCAATCGTCCACGACTACCTGAACCAGTACGGCGGTGCCGAGCGCGTGCTCGAGGAGATTCTCGCGGTTTATCCGCAGGCCGACGTCAAGACGGCGATCCATGATCCGGAGCGGATGCCGTCGCACTACCGCGACCTGTCGATCGAAGCGACCTGGTTGAATCGGGTTCCGTTGGCCAACCGCTTCCACCGCCTGCTGCTGCCGGCCTATCCGGCCGCCTTCGAAGCGCTGAACCTCAGCAGCTATGATCTTGTCATTACAAGCTCCAGCGGCTTCGCGCATGGCGTCGTGACCCGGTCGGACGCGTGCAACGTCTGCTACTGCCACTCGCCACCACGATTTCTGTGGGACTACGAGAACTACGTTGAGCGTGAGGAGATCTCGCCGTTGCGCCAGGCGCTGCTGCGGCCAATGCTGCCGCGCCTGCGTCGCTGGGACCGAATGAGTGCTGCCCGCACCGACGCCTGGATCTCGACCAGTCATTTGGTGGAAGAGCGCATCGCGCGCTGCTATGGTCGGGAAAGCATGATCATCCCGCCGCCCGTTTGCGTAGGACGCTTCGAGGTCGGGCAGGAGCCCGGTGCACACTACCTGATGCTGATGCGCTTGGTCGGCTGGAAGCGTCCCGACATCGTGGTCGAGGCCTGCACGCGCCAGAACCTGCCGCTCGTGGTGGCAGGCGACGGCAGAGGCCTGGAGAAGCTGCGGCGGATCGCCGGACCTACGGTTCGCTTCGTCGGACGCGTCGATGACTCGCAGATGCGGCCGCTTTATCGTGACTGCAAGGCGCTGATCCTGCCGAGCGAGGAGGATTTCGGCATCACGCCGCTGGAGGCCATGGCGGCGGGACGACCAGTGATCGCATACGGACGGGGCGGCGTGCTCGACACGGTGATCCCGGGAGTGACCGGCCTCTTCTTCGACCAGCAGACGGAAGCCTCGGTCTCGGACGCGATCGCAAGGTTCGAGCGGACGCATTTTGACCCGGCCGCCATCCGCCGCCACGTCGCGAACTTCGACAGCCTGGTGTTCCGCGAGCGCCTGCGCGGCTTCGTGGAGGCACAGGTGCTCCGCAAACAGGGCATCCTACGCCGCGACCCCGCCTGCCGGCTTGTTCATGCCTGACATGCCCCGTGCCGATCTGCCTGGGCTCGTCTTCATGTGGGAGCAGTTCGGGGCCTACCACGTCGACCGGCTGAAGGCGGTTGCCGCGGCGTTGGGGGATCGCTATCGGGTCGTCGGCATCGAGGTGGCGGCGACCAGCCTCACCTACGCCTGGAAGCCGGTCGACAGTGGCGACCTGTTCAGGCGTCACACGCTGTTCCCCGATGCCAAGGCGGAGCAGGTCCCCTGGCGCGAGAAGATGCGGAGCTTCTTCCGCGTGCTGGCCCAATACAGCCCTGCCGGCGTGTTTCTCTGCAACCAGGAGCACCCCGAGATCCTGGCGATCTGCGCCCGGCTCCGCGCCAGACGGATACCCACGTATGCGATGCTGGACGCGAAGTTCGACGACAGTCCGCGGCAGGTGCTGAAGGAGGCGGCGAAGCAGCTGGTGCTCCGGCTCTACCGCGGCGGCCTCGTCGCGGGCCGGCGGCACCTCGAGTACTACCGCTTCCTGGGGCTGCCGGCTGGGTGGGCAGTGACCGCCTATGACACGGTGTCGATCGAGCGGGTGCGCAGCCAGGCCGGCCGCGAGCTGGCACCGGGCGGCAAGCCGCACGGAAGCCGCGATTTTGTCGTCGTCGCCCGGTTCGTGCCGAAGAAGAACATCCAGACGGCGATCCGGGCCTATGCCCGGTTCCGCCGTCTCTGCCCGGATGCGACGCAGCGGCTGCTGCTCTGCGGCTCCGGCGAGCTCGAGCCGATGATCCGCGTGCTCATCGCCGAGCTTGGCGTCGAGGGCGTCGAGCTGTGCGGCTTCGTGGATGATCGCACCGTCGCTGCCACGCTGGCCGACGCGATGGCGCTGATCCTGCCCAGCGTCGAGGAGCAATGGGGGCTAGTGGTCAACGAGGCCGTGGCGCTCGGCATCCCGGTGCTCTGCTCCGACAATGTCGGCGCCCGCGACACGCTGGTGCGCACCGGGGTCAACGGCTTCGTCGTCGAGCCGGATAATGATGAGGGACTTGCCGCCTGCATGGCCCTGCTGGCGCAGGATCCGATCCTCTGGCGGCGCATGTCGCTGGCAAGCCACGCGATCGCGCCAAAGGGCGATGTCGGCGAGTTCGTGCGCGGCGTCTCGGAGCTGATCGGGATCCGGCCTCGCACACCGGATGGCGTGGCGGGGGGCGTGCATGCCGGCTGATCTGGTCGAGAGCCGCCTCACAGTCCCACGCCGAACCGGCTTGTCCCGACGGGCCGCGCCGGCTGTCCGCCCGGCCGGCACAGGTGTGGCCGTCCCCACCCTGATCCTGGTCGCCCTCGGGGCGCTGATCGTTCCCTATGGGCTCATCATGGCGTCCGCCAGCTTGGCACGGCTGCTGTTCCCGGTCTATGCGCTGCTCGTCGGTGCCTATGTCCTCTATCGTCGGCGCGGCTGCTACCTGTCCTTCTGCGTCGGCCTACTGGTGTTTGCACCGTATCTTCGGCGGGTGGCCGACTTCCACGCCGGTTTCCAGCAGACGAACCCGATCTTGATCGCCCCGTACGTGGCGCTGCTCCCCTGCCTGCCCAGCCTGCTGCGCCTGATCCTGACACCACGCGCGCCGATGCGGTCGGCGTTCGTCGTGATGACCTTCATGTTCTGCTATGCGGCGATGCTGGCCGTCGCGGGCGGCAAGCTGATCTCGGCCTTTTACGAGCCGCTCGGCTGGCTGCTGCCAGTCGCTGCCTGCGCCTTCGTCATCGAGCATCCCGAACTGCAGGCCGAGATCAGGACCAGCCTGCGCTGGACGCTCATCCTGGTGCTGCCGATCATGACCGTCTATGGCGTTCAGCAGTTCCTGGCACCATCCGATATCGACCGCTTCTGGATGATCAACGTCGACAACGCCAGCTTCGGCAAGCCGGCGCCCTACGAAGTGCGGGTATTTAGCACGATGAACAGCCCGGGCATTGCTGCGGTGTTCACCGAGTCCGCCATGTTGTTCCTGCTGGGCGAGGGTGGTCTCGCCGGGCTGGTCAGCTTGGCGGCGTTGCCGCTGCTGGCGCTGACCCTGCTTCGCGCCGCCTGGTTCGGCTTCGCCGCTGGCCTGCTGCTGGCCGTCGTCCTCATGCCAGCATTGCGTCGGGTGCAGCTGCTGGCGCTGGCCGCCGCAGCGGCGCTCGGGATCTCGCTGTTCATGTCGAGCCCGGCCGTCTCTCCAGAGCTGCAGAGCTACCTGCTCGCCCGCTGGGACAGCCTGTTCGAGCTGAAGAACGACACCAGCGCCAATGCCCGTCTAGACACCTATGCCTTGTCAATCGATCGGATGGCAGACACTCCATATGGTGAAGGTTACGGCTCAAACGCCTCGACACAGCAGAAAAACGACGTCGTCTCCATTGATAGCGGCTTGCTTGAGGCATTGATCACCTACGGCATTATTGGTGGCATTACCTACTTGCTTGCGCTGCTTTCTATGCTGTTTGCCGGCTTCAGGGCCTGTCTGACACGCGGAAGGCAGCTAGTGATGTGCCTTGGGGCCATCGTAAGTCTAATCGTCTGTCTGCCCTTTGGGTCGCATCAGACCGGGGAAAGCAGTTTTGTCGGTTGGATAGCGCTTGGTCTTCTACTAGTCTCGGCGGTGGGCACACGCGCCTCCCAACCATCCATGGCCGTCCTCCGGTCATCATTTCGGTGATGAAGGTTGCCAGTGGGCTTGCGCGCAGCGTGCTCCAAGCACGCGGACGTGGCGCCGGCATGATGCAGACTTTGGTTACTCAAGGCGCCGTCATGGCCGTAAATATCGTTACTGGGATCCTAACAGCGCGTCTACTAGGTCCAGTAGGACGTGGCGAACTGGGAGCGGCCAACCTGTGGTTCTTGCTTCCTTCAGCCCTGGCCGTAAGCGGGCTGCAGAGCGGCATCGTCTATGAGACCCGTCGGCGACCGGACCGTGCAGCTTCCACCGGTATTCTCAGCTTGAGCAGCGCGACGTTGCTGTTCATTCCTTGCGCGATTGGCTGCCTTTGGGCGCTGCCACATCTGATGAGCGACTATACGGCGAACGCTCTTGCCCTAGCCCGGTTCGCTATCATTGCCTCATTTCTCAACGTCTGGATGCAGTTGCTGCGGCAGTCTCTGTTGGCTACGCAGAATATCCTGCTTTTCAACCTGTCAAGCTACTTTTCTCCGCTACTTTATCTTCTACTGCTTATGATGTTGATCATCACTTCTCATATCTCGCCGCTTAGCGTTATGACAGCCCAAGTTGTCGCTACCGTCATGGTTGTCGTACCGACAGGGTTCTTCGCCATCCGGGCTTGGCCAAGACTACCGGCTTCTCTCTTTGGCGGCGCAGGACCATTGCTTCTCTACAGTCTCAAAGCGTCGCTTGTCGACCTCGTGATGGTCGGATATTACAACGTCGACCGCATATTCTTGGTGGCTCTGGTGTCGCCAAGCGAGTTCGGCTTTTATACGGTCGCGGCGTCTTTGGCCAGACTTGTCGGCATTCTCCAGGGCGCCGTCTCTTCTGTGACACTTGCCGGAATGTCGCATAGGCCATCTCGCGAGATCGAAAACTTCATTCATCAGACATTCAGGGTTCTCTTTTGGCTATTGACGGTAGGTTGCCTAGGGGGTTGGCTTTTTGGTGGAGAGTTAATGCGCCTGTTCTATGGGGCCCGCTTTGGCGCAGCAGCTCCGGTGTTTTATATTTTGATCATAGACGCTTCTCTCGCATGCTTGGCTCAGATGCAACTTGAAGCCTTTCTTGCTTCTGGACGGCCGACCTACCCATCCATGGTTCAAGGAGCATCTTTTACGACCACCATCGGGTTCATGTTCCTACTAGCGCCGTCGCTGGGCGCCATAGGAGCAGCCTTGTCTCTCCTGGCCGGCTCGCTGACAAAACTGACTTTGCTAATGTTAGGGCTTCGCAGCATCGATCTCGGCTGGCCAAGTCTGCGCTTGCGGCAGGCAGATATCGATTTGGTGCGCCGCTTGCTGCACAGTTCGGCGCAGCCGTCAGCTGATCCGAAGTCGGGGTGAGCAAGGCTTCAATTGATTGGTCTAGGACACACAAGTCTCAAGTGTTGAAGGCTCGGGAACGACGTTTGGAAGCCGCAGGCAAGCTATGGTTTTAATCTTGTTCGAAACGACTCCTTCCACGGTTGTTCGGCAATCCCAAGACGTGGCTGGGGCGGCCCTGGCCTCGGTTCGACGAATGCTACGAGTTGGCAGGGTTATGAGCAATCGGGGGAGGAAAGCGCCTTGATGGCCAGTGTTTGCATCTCGTCATGGATCGTGTTGGATGACGCTGCCACGGCGACAGCCTTTCCCTCGGTTGGAGGGAACTCAGCTGCAGCAGGTTTCCAGATGGTCTATTGGCGATGTATTGCCAGTTATTTCTTTTCCAGCAAGGTACACAATCCTGACTGTAATCACGTTCTTTTCTCGAACATCGATGTCGAGTCAACGGCACCCGCAGAAATCGTCGAGCTGCTTCGCTCGATCGACGTTGTGTTCCACGAAGTGCCAATAACATACAGGTTGCCGACTAGAAGCGTTACGAGTTGGGGTAATCAGTTCTATGTACTCGACGTCGTTAGACGGTTTGCTGTTGGCGACCTGGGCGACCAGCTGATTCTGGCCGACTCCGACTGTATCTGGCGCAGGTCCATAAGCCCTTTTGTTGATCGCATAGTGGAAAAGACCGCACTTCTTTACACGCTTCGTCCTAAGGATCAGAAAGACTATGAGGTCGGCAGACTGATCAATGGGGTGACTCATCAGCGCATGACCGAGCTGGCGCAATCTGTACTTCAGAGCAATGCTCAAGATCTAGTAAAGTATCATGGTGGTGAGTTCCTGGCTGTAACCCTAAACTATTGTAGACAGGTGCTGCCGCAGGTTGCGGCACTTTGGGACATAGTTATCACTGAGGTATCGCAAGAAGATAGTGTTAAGGAGGAAGCACAGTTTCTAAGCATAATTGCGCACGTCAATCAAGTGGAGGCTTTCTCAGCGAACGACATAATCCGTCGTATCTGGACGAACTTCGAGGATTTGAATGTTGAAACGACAGATCAGGATCTTGTGATATGGCATTTGCCGGCTGAAAAGAAGTTCGGGTTCCGCAGGTTGTTCGACCATATCATTAGGTCTGAGATGACAATCAAAACCGTGACTTCATTTGATATGAATAGATTGACCGCTCGCTTCATGGGTATTCCCCGCCGGGGAGTTGGTAAGATAACACAGGACCTGATCGACAAGGCGCTCGATCGGCTTACACCTACTCAGCTACAGAAAAGAAAGTAAAGATGCCGTATCCTGTTTTTACTTAATGATGTTGAGAGGAAATTCATGTGCCTCGTTCAAATTTGCCGATGCCTCGTCTACTTGTTTAAGGTCTCTCCGTAGGCTTCATGCGGCTGGAGCGAGCTCTGGAACCGTCAAATGTGAGGTTTTGCTTTGAGTCAAGAAAGCAGTAGCTTAGGAAGAATGTGTCAGAACATGCGCTAATCATCCGTCTACGGAGCTATACAAGTGCGCTATCCCGCTTCCATGTCGCTTCTCTATCTCGCTGCACAAATCGAAGGCCGGGCCTACCGGCGTGTGTTTAAGACAATGATGTCCTGGTTCATAGGTCATCCCATCCACTCAAAGCGGCAGGTGAACTGCGAAGTTTGGTCGTTGTCTTCGGAACGGGACGCAGCGGAGCAGGTTGCAAGCATTCGTTCTTTCATACGTCATGTCGGACGTCCGACCCACTGGAATATTCTTTCTGACGGCTCGCACACAAAGGAAACTCGCGAATTACTGCTCAGCGTGGATCCGACAGTTCGAATGAGAACCCTAGAAGAGATCCTGCCTCCTATAGTTCACCTGCAGGTGCAACGAATGATGAACGGGCGCGAGCCTCACGTAGGTAAGAAGCTTGCCCTTGAGGTTTATCTACCAATCAACGGTCCGACAATCTATGCTGACTCGGATGTCGTTTTCTATCCGGGTGGTGAAGATCTTGCCGCGCGCCTTGTAGGAGGCGGAGGCTCTCCGCTTTATCTGGTTGATGTCGTCCCAGCGCTTGACGCTCGCTTGGTCGGGCCGCTGGACGCTATCAGCAGTCCCGTAAATGCTGGATTTTGCGTTTTCTTTCGTCCGCCTGACTGGACGTCAGTTCTAGACAGGCTCGCTGATATCGATGATCCGGGCTTCCATCAGGAGCAGTCTCTTGTGCATCTGATGATGCATCAGGAGGGTGGAAAGCCGCTCGATCGACATCGCTATTTACTGGTAGTTGATGACTGGTCGACCTATCGGCACCGAAATGTGGCATCTGACGCGGTTCTTAGACACTACGTCAGCACCGTGCGTCATAAGATGTGGTGTAGAATAGGCCGGTCTCTGATATTCAGTCGCATTTGGCCATGATCGGAAAGAAATGATTGAAGGGCTGAAGTATAAACTGCCGCCAGCTCTCTTATAGAAAGACCTCATCTAAAACGAGCAAGTTCTGTCGATAGATTCAAGTTCAGCATGATGTTCGAGAGGCTAAACCTTTTTGGCTCAACCCGTGATTAAGCCGATGGTAGCCCTGTACGGGGCAATGGGTTGCTCTGGTGCTCATAATCTGTCAACCGAGAACAACCCGAGCAGAAAAAGTTCGTCAAACGCATAGTTGGCTTGACTGATGCTCGGTCCGCTTTGTAATCGATGTGGTATCACTGCGCACATCCGCTGCGTCGGCATGCTACCCACGGTGGGAAGATGACCAAGGTTTACGAACGTCTGACGGCCATCTTCCGCGACGTATTCGACGACGAATTGGTCGTGGCGACCCCGGAATTGACAGCGGAAGATGTTCCAGAATGGGACAGCCTAAGCCACATCAGGCTGATGTTGGCGGTCCAGAAATCGTTCGGCATCAAGATGTCAGCGGCCCAGATTGCCTCGCTGAGGACGGTCGGCGACCTTGCCGCCTTGATCGAGGCAAAATTAGCCGCATGAGGTCCATGACCACAGGGCATGATGTCGGTCCTCGACGCTCGGCAATGTCGCAGATGAACGAGGATCTGCCAGGCGATCGTGTGCGTACTGTCGGGCAGGACCTTCGATGGCAGGTCGGACAGGAAACCAGACAACTCCGGCCGCTGGTGTCATGTTGCGGCGGCGCTTCCGGCGCGTCGGAAGTACCTGTTATCGTCGGGTGCAGCGGGCCTGTCAGGGTCGACGGCATACCAGTGTTCCCGATTGAACTGCCGGCACGGTCAGCACGATGAACGTCCCGTCGCCGATTTTCCTACTGTTCGCGGCGGTTGGAGCGCTGGCGTTCAATTTCGGCCGCTCGCTCGGCTGGCGGCAGGCCGTGCTACTGGTGATGAATCTGCTGTTCCTGGCTTCTTTCTCCAAGGATCCGAGCGCCTTCATACCCTTCATCGGCTTCATCTCGTTGGGCTATGTCGCCTATCGCTTGGCGGTCAGGCGAGCGGCACGGTGGCTGTTCGTGGTTCTGCTGGTGTTGGTGCTGACCATGTTCGTCTGGTTGAAGCGTTACAGCTTCGTGCCGCACGGCACGTTCCTGCCGTTCCCCTACCTCCTCGTCGGCCTGTCTTACGTGTTCTTTCGGGTGATGCACGTCCTCATCGACGGTCATCAGGGTGCCATTGAGGGGCAGATCGGGCTGGTCTCCTATATAAACTACACGCTGAACTTCACCAGCTTGGTGTCCGGGCCGATCCAGTTCTATCAGCCCTACCGCAGTGTGGAGCTCGATCCCCTGCCGCTCGATCTCCCGATCATGGGGCGCGCGCTCGAGCGGATCATTGTCGGCTACTTCAAGGTGGCAATCGTCTCGACGGTCCTCTCGATGCTGCAGCACGGCGCGGTCGCCTACTTGTCTGCAGGTGAGTCCCTCGTGCAACGGATCGCCTCTGGCGTCTTGATCGCAGCACTCTATCCGATCTACCTTTACTTCAATTTTTCTGGCTACGTCGACTTCGTGATTGGGATCGCGCGATTCTTTCGAATCGAGTTGCCGGAGAACTTCAATCGTCCGTTCGCTGCTGAGAACTTTCTCAACTTCTGGAGCCGCTGGCATATCACCCTGTCGGGCTGGCTCAAGACCTATGTCTACAATCCGATGATGATGGCGGGGATGACCCGCATCAGTTCTCCTAGCCTCGCCCCATACCTGGCGGTGTTCGCCTTCTTCATGACGTTCTTCCTTGTCGGTCTTTGGCACGGCCAGACCACGGAATTCTTGTTCTTCGGCTTTCTTCAAGGCGGCGGCGTGGCCGTCAACAAGCTTTACCAGATTAAGATGGCCGAGAGGCTAGGCCGGAAGGGCTATCGTGCCCTCTCGACAGACCGAATATATCGCGCCTGCTGCCGCGGACTGACCTTCACTTGGTTTGCTTTCACGCTGTTCTGGTTCTGGAGCACGTGGGTTCAGATTGGAGCAGTATCTCGCGACCTTGGACTAGCCGGAGTATTGCTGGTAGGGCTCGCCATCCTCGTCGGCTCGACATTGGTGCTGGAGGCGATGGAGGAGTTACGTGCAGGTGCGCTGGCTGTCCGTTGGGGGCAAGCGCCAGCAATCCACTCCCGTTATGTTCGCGACGCTTGGAGCACCGTTTTGGTGACGGCCATTGTTGTGGTCAGCGTCGTATTGAGCACGCCGGCGCCTGATATTGTCTACAAGGCGTTCTGATGATGCTCGCCCTTTTTGTCGTTGCGGCGACGACGTGGCGGCGAGCTCGATGACGCTCCGCGAGTCGCTGGGTTTCCTTACCGGGATCGCTGCCGTTACTGAGCTGGTCGATGACGTGCCTGGGCAGTTCACGCCGGTGCTACGGGTTGACCGCGTCTTTCTCGCTTCAGAACCCGGTCCGGCACGCAGTGCAGATCGGCTCCAACGTCACCAACCCCGCGACATGTCGCGTTGCGGATCTGGCCGCCGAGCGCGCCCGTCTGTTCGCGCTGGATTTCAGCCTCGTCGCCGATGCCCGACCGGCCACTGCCTGTGGCGGCGCGCTAATCCAGTTCTTCATGTCGTCAGTCTTCTCGCTGGTCGAACTGATCGAGGCGCCCGACTACCAGCGTCATCACATCAGAGAGTCATGAAGGCCGAACGCCGTCCCCAAATCAGCCGAGGGACCGGCTTGACGATGCGTCACGACCAGGCGTTCAGGCTCTTGCTTTACGACGAGGTCCATTCCGAATGAGCTGCGATCTGTATGCCGACTTGGCTTGGTTGCCGCGCACACCGGACGATTTCCGCCAGCGTTGCCGCGCGCTGGCCGATGCAGCGCAGCCGGGTGTCGCGGTGCAGGCCCTAGCCGCGCATGCGCTCGGTGAGCACGAGCTCGACCGGCTCGGCCGCGCAATCGGTGCGCTCTGTTCGACCGGGCGGTCGCTGGCGCCGCTGACGCCGTTCCGGCTCGGGCTGATGGGCAACGGCACGCTCGATCTTCTGGCGCCGGCCCTCGTCGCCAGCGCAGCACGCCACGGGATCGCGCTCGAATGCGTCCGTGCCGGCTACGATCAGGTGCTGCAGGACGCACTCGATCCCGAAAGCGTCATGAACCAGTCGCGACCGAACGCGGTCCTGGTGGCGCTGGATTATCGCGGCCTGCCACTCCGGCTTGCCCCGGGTGATGCGGAGGTCGCTCACGCAGGCGTGCAGGCAGCGCTCGACCAGATCGCCTCGGTGCGCGCCGGGCTGCGGCAACATGGCGGGGCAACCACCATCCTGCAGACACTGGCGCCGCCGGTCGAGACCATCTTCGGTCAACTGGATCGCGCCGTGCCTGGAACGATGCGTTGGGCCGCCGACCAGTTCAACCGAGAGCTCTCGGCTACGGTAATCGGCAGCGAGGACGTGCTGCTGGACGTCGCGGCACTGGCCGAAACCGTCGGCCTGTCCGAGTGGCACTCCGCAGAGCAGTACAACATGGCGAAGCTGCCGTTCAATGACCGGTTCGTGCCGCTTTATGCCGACCACGTCGCCCGCCTGATCGGGGCGATGCGCGGCAAGAGCCGGCGCTGCCTGATCCTGGACCTGGACAACACCGTTTGGGGCGGCGTGATCGGCGATGACGGGCTCGAAGGCATCAAGATCGCCCAGGGCGACGCCGTCGGCGAAGCCCATCTCAGCGTCCAGCGGCTGGCGCTGGCGTTGCGTGAGCGCGGGGTCGTCCTGGCAGTTTCCTCCAAGAACGACGACCAGGTGGCACGCAAGCCGTTCCGCGAGCATCCTGAAATGCTGTTGAAGGAGAACCATCTTGCCGTCTTCCAGGCGAACTGGAACGACAAGGCGACCAACATCAAGGCGATCGCCGACGAGCTGTCGCTCGGCACCGCCAGCATGGTGTTCCTCGACGACAACCCGGTGGAACGCGGCCTGGTCCGCCAGCACCTTCCGGAAGTGGCGGTGCCCGAACTGCCTGCCGACCCGGCCCTTTATGCCAGGACGCTCGCGGCGGCAGGCTATTTCGAGAGCGTCGCCTTCTCCGACGAGGACCGCAAGCGCGCCGCTTTCTACGAGAACAACGCGCGCCGGGTTGCACTGCAGCAGCAGGTGGGAGATCTTTCCGCCTATCTGCGTTCGCTGGACATGGAGATCGTGTTCGCGCCGTTCGACGAGATCGGCCGCGGCCGCATCTCCCAGCTGATCAACAAGTCGAACCAGTTCAACCTCACGACGAAGCGCTATTCCGAGGCCGATGTCGCCGAGGCAGAGCACGATTTGCGGGTCTTCACCCTGCAGGTCCGTCTGGTCGACAAGTTCGACGACAACGGCATGATCAGCGTGATCATCTGCCGCGACGCTGAACCAGGAATCTGGGAGATCGACACTTGGCTCATGAGCTGCCGCGTGCTTGGCCGCGGCGTCGAGCGTGCGGTGCTGTACGAGATCCTGCGGGTCGCAAGGAAGCAGGGCGTGGAACAGGTGGTTGGGGTTTATCGACCAACTGATCGCAACGGCATGGTCCGGGACCACTACCGGAAGCTGGGCTTCACGCTGCTTCACGAAGCGCCGGAGGAGACGCGGTGGGGGATCGATGCCACGACCAACATCGAGATGCCGCCGATGCGGGTGCGACATATGGCGGCTGTCCCGCACGAGGCGGTTTCGTGAGCTGGGCGTCTCTTGCTGGAGGGCTTCCACGCCGCGACCTAGTGCTGCTCCCGCTCGTCAGCCTGCTGACGGTCGTGCTGATGATCGGGGTCGGGGAGGTCGGCTGCCGCATCCTGTTCCCGGCGATGGAAGGCGACGCCTGCCGCATGAGCGACCTGGCGCTCGGCTACCGCAACAGGCCGAACTGCTCGGATCGGCAGGAAGCATTCGAAGGCTCGCTGGTCGTCGAGAGTTACAACGATTGCGGTTACAGATCGGCGCAATCCTGCAAGCCGGAGCCGGCGGGCTCGTCACGGATCGCGCTGATCGGTTCCTCGATCGGGGCCGGCCACTTCGTCAGCTATGCGGACTCGCTCGGAGCGCAGATCGGTGAGCGGCTGACCGAAGCCTGCCGTCATCCGGTCGACGTGCAGAACCTTGCCGCTCCCCGCTACTACTTGAAGCAGATACGACTTCGTGCGACCGAGGCCTTGAAGCTGAAGCCAGACGTATTGCTTTGGGTGGTGTCTCCGTTCGATCTGCAGATGGGCGACTCGGATCCGCCGACCATCATGCATGGTTTCGGTCAGAACCAGTCGGCACCGTCGCTGCTGATGCGTCTGCACGCGTTGGCCCTGAACAGCCGCGCCTTCGCGGTCATGCAGCACGTCTATTACGAAAAGGCTTCGAACTACGTGCCGCTATTCCTTTTGAATGGCGACAAGGCCGGCTTCCTGTATCGCAATTACTCACCATCATGGCAGCAGCGCGTCGCGTTCTTCGAAAAAATTAGCGGCGAAATCGTGAACGAGGCCAAGGCCGCAGGCGTTCCGGTCGTGGTTGCCTTCGTGCCGCAGCGGGCCCAGGCAGCGATGACCGGGATGAAAGAGCCGAGCACGATCGACCCCTACAGCCTCAACCACACGATCCAGCGGATCGTGGACAAGCAGGGCGGCTACTTCGTAGACTCGACCCCCGTCCTCGCTCGTACTGGACACGCCGGTAGCCTATTCCTCCCGCTCGACGGTCATCTCGATCCGCAAGGACATCGACTGGTCGGTCCCGCCATTGCCGACGATCTTGTAAACGCCCAGCTGCCGATCTTGTCACAGTGCAAGGGCGTCTTGTCGACGGCAGATGCCGTCGGAACAGGGCGCCTGACCCGGTGACCGGCTCTGGTTCCGGTTCCCGCCGTTTGGTCTCGTCCGACTCCAGCTCAGTTGGATCGATGCGACGTTGATCGAACATCAGTCGCCGTCCAGGCCATAGATCCTCCAGCCGCCACGCCCGCCCAGCCGGGATCATCCGCCTGCCCGCATCCATGGCGCCATCGCCGCGTCGCTGTTGCCGAACGCCGGCAGCGCCTTCTCCAGCTGCTCCACCGTGTTCACGCCGAGCTTGTCGAGCAGCGGACGCGTGATCAGGGTCACCGCAACCGTGATCTCGCGTCCCGGCGCCTCGCCGGCCAGCAGCATCGCGTCCGCGCGGATCGAGACCGCACCCAGCACCGCCGCGTCGGAGGCCGCCGTCGCCACCCAGGGCGAATGTGGCGCCCGCATCGCCTGAATGTCGGCCGTCGAGACGTCGGCGCTGTAGATCCGGAGCCTGTCGTCGAGCCCTGCCTCGTCAGCGGCCAGGGCAACACCGCGCGCGAACTCGTCCCAGGGTGCCACCACCACAGAGATGCCGGGGTGGGCGCGCAGCGCCGCCGCCGTCTGGTCCGCGACCGCCGACGCCACCGGTGACGCGGCGGTGCCCCATTGCGCGTCCTGGCGGACGCCGGGGTGCGCCGCCTTGAACTGCCGCCAGGCCTGGTCGCGCCGGTCCAGCGGCGCGAAGCCGGCGACATACACGTAGCCCGCCTCGAAATGGTCGCCGTTGTCGTGCAGCGCCTGCGACAGCACGGCACGCGCCAACCCCTGGTCGTCGTGCTGCAGCTGCGGGATCGCCGGGTTCGCTAGGTCCACGTCGAACGCCACCACCTTGATGCCGGCGCGCACCGCCGCTCCCGCAACGTCGCGCAGGGTTTCCGGCATGCCGTGGTCGATCACGATGCCCTTCACGCCGAGGTTGATCGCCTGCTGCACCGCGTCCCGCTCCGCTGCCGGATCGCCACGCCCCTGCATCACCCGCAAATCGATGCCGAGCTTGCGCGCCTGCCGGCGGGCGCCCGCCTCGAACGACTGGAAGAAGTCGCCGTCCGACAGCAGCGTGATCAGCGCCACCGGCACGTGTCCCTTGTCGAACGGCGGCGGCGCACCGGGCAGGCCGGCCGCCAAGGCAGGCACTGGACCTGCGTTCATCGCGAGGACGAGGAGGCCGGCTGCGAGCGATCGGGCGGTCGAGGTCATCGGAGCGTCCTCAGGTTTGGCGGTCCCGGCCGAGCCGGTAGGTGAGGGCCAGCGACGCGACCAGCACCGCGCCCTTGATGAAGTCCTGCGCATAGTACGGCGCGTCCAGCATGGTCAGCCCGTTCAGCAGCACGCCGACCAACACCGCACCCACCGCGGTGCCGACCACGTTGGGCCGGCGCAGGTCGA
The DNA here is from genome assembly GCA_964249915.1 of uncultured Acetobacteraceae bacterium. Lineage (GTDB taxonomy): Bacteria > Pseudomonadota > Alphaproteobacteria > Acetobacterales > Acetobacteraceae > Lichenicola. The sequence goes on from CAXUEL010000005.1 coordinate 42,901, forward strand.
GCACGGCATAGCCGATCAGCGCGGACGCGAACCCGTCCTGCAGCAGCGAGCCGCCGCTGACGATGTCGCCGCGCCCGACCCGTGCCGCGAGCAGGATGCCGCCCACCGACGCGATGGTGCCGGACATGACGTAGGCGAGCGTCCGCACCCGCTGCGTGCGCGCACCCGCAAGGCGCGCCGCCCCTTCGTTGCCGCCGACCGCATAGGCGATCCGGCCCCAGCTCGCACGCTCCAGCAGCACCCAGAGCACGGCCGTCGCGACCAGCAGCACGAGAACCGGCACCGGCACGACGCCGCCGAGCCGGGCCCGCCCGAGCAGCAGGAAGCCGGGCGCGAACACGCCGCCGGCGGTGCTGCCGTCGTCGAACGGCATGCCCGGCGAGATCGCGCGGCCGCCGCTCGGGATCAGCTGCAGGCCGCCGACCAGGAACAGCGTGCCCAGCGTCGCGAGCAGGTCCGGAATACGCAGCGCCACCGTGAGCAGGGCGTTGAACCCGCCGACCAGGGCGCCGGTGAGCAGCGCCACCGCCACCGTCGGCACCGCCCCCCAGCCCCACACCACCTGCGCATAGCTCGCGACCATGCTGGCCAGCGCCGCCGTGCTGCCGACCGACAGGTCGAACCCGCCCACCGCCAGCGACAGGGTGATGCCGAGCCCGAGCAGCGCCGTGACCGACACCCCCTGCACGATGTCGAACAGGTTGTTCAGCCGCAGGAACGCCGGCTGCGCGACCGAGAAGCCCGCCAGCAGGGCCGCGAGCACGACGAACACTGCGACCCGGCCCAGGCCATGCAGCGCGACCGAGGCGAGCCCCGCGCCGCGTTTTCCGGATGACGCTGCGGAGGCGAGGCCGCTCATGCGGCCGCCTCATGCTCGATCGCGCCGGCTGCCGCCAGCAGCGCGGCCCCGTCCCGGTCTGGTTGTGCGACCTCGTGCACCCCGTCGGGCCGCAGGACCAGCAGCCGGTCGGCCGCCTGCAGCGCCTCCTCGGCATCGGCGGTCGCGAGCAGCACCGCGGTTCCCGCCCCGAGCCCGCGCAGGAACGCGATCAGGTCGTGACGCGCCCGCACGTCGACGCCGGCGAACGGCTCGTCGAGCAGCAGCACCCGGCCCGGCACCGCCGACCATCGCCCGAGCACCACCTTCTGCTGGTTGCCCCCCGACAGGCGCTCCAGGCGGTCATCCGGCCCCCGGCAGACGATGCCGAGGCGACGGATGGCATCGCGCGCCGCCGCGCGCTCCCGCCCGGCGGGCGCCAGACCGGTCGGCCCGGTCCACCTTGGCAGATGCGGCAGCGCGATCACGTCGGCGACGTTGGCGCCGCGCGAGCCGACCGACGGGAACGAGGTGCGCCATCGGTCCTCCGCGGCGAGGAACACGCCCGCCCGCACCGCGTCGCGCGGGCTCCGCGGCCGCCACGCCACGCCATCGAGCGTCATCGCCCCGCCCAGCACCGGGATCGCGCCGAACAGCGTGCGCAGCAGCCGGGACTTGCCCGCGCCGAGCGCACCGAACAGCACGGCAACCTCGCCACCGCGCAGCACCAGGTCGAGCGACGGGCCGCCGTCGCGGATCCGCAGCCGCTCGGCGCACAGGATCGCCGGACCCGGCGGCGGCATCGTCCGGGCGGCGTCCGACAGCACGCCGACCATGACCCGGAGCGCCTCGGCGATGTCGAGCTTCTGCCCGAAGGTGCCGGCCACCCGGCCGTCGCGCAGCACCACCGCGCGGTCGGCGACCCGGCGCAGGTCGGCCGCGTGGTGCGACACCAGGATCACCGCGACGCCCTGCGCCTTCAACCGGTCGAGCACCGCGAACAGGCGCGACGCTTCCGGCGCCGACAGCGAGGCGGTGGGCTCGTCCAGGATCAGCAGCCGCTTCTCGCCGGCAAGGCCGCGCGCGATCCCCACCAGCTGCCGTTCCGCCAGCGTCAGCGACGACAGCGTGTCGCCGAGCCGTCCCTCCAGGCCGACGCTGGCCGCGACCGGCGCCGCCGCGCGGCGGATCCGCGTGCGGGACAGGAACCGGGGCAGCCCTCCGGTGCACAGGGCGTCGAGCACGAGGTTCTCGGCCACGCTCAGGCCCGGCACCCCGGCCGCGTCGACCGCCTGGTGCACGGTGGCGATGCCCAGCGCACGGGCCGCCGCCGGATCGGCCAGCCGGACGAGGCGGCCGCCGATCGCCAGCGTGCCGCGGTCCGGCGCCATCGCCCCGCACAGGATCTTGACCAGCGTCGACTTGCCGGCCCCGTTCGCCCCCATCAACGCCACCGCCTCGCCACGGCCCACCACGAGGTCGACGCCGTCGAGCGCGCGGGTCGCGCCGAAGCGGGTGCCCACGCCGCGCGCCGCCCAGAACGCCTGCTCCTCCGCCAGTTCGTCGCGCACCTGCGCCGGGCCGCGGACGCCGCCGAGCATCTGCGCGTAGGCGGCGGGGTCGCCCTTCAGCGCGACGAGATCGGCCAGGTCGGGCCAGCCCACGGGCGCCAGCGCGAGCCGGCCCGTGCGGATCACCCAGGCCGGGTTCACCTGCGCGCGAGGAACCTCAGCGCGCGATCGGGCGATACTTGATGCGGTGCGGCTCGGTGGCGTCGGCGCCGAGTCGGCGTCGCTTGTCCGCCTCGTAGGCCTGGAAGTTGCCCTCGAACCACTCGACCCGGCTGTCGCCCTCGAACGCCAGGATGTGCGTCGCCAGCCGGTCCAGGAACCAGCGGTCGTGGCTGATGACCACGACGCAGCCGGCGAACTCGGACAGGGCCTCCTCCAACGCCCGCAGGGTGTCGATGTCGAGGTCGTTGGTCGGCTCGTCGAGCAGGATGACGTTGCTCTCGGATTTCAGCATCTTCGCCAGGTGCACCCGGTTGCGCT